>JAKROC010000682.1 GCA_024509075.1 Endozoicomonas sp. | reverse complement strand
GCAGTTATGTGGAAGCCAGGGATACCCGTGATGTGGTGGATATTGTCCAGCTGAATGATGAACTGAAAATCACTCTTGAGAGAATTACACAACTCCGATTGGATATCGACAAAATTGTGACAGAGATTGAAGGTGCGGAGAGTGAGGTATGAGTGGATTGAGTTTTATAGAAAGGCTACTTGATGGTGCTGACGTAGTTTGGAAGCCGTTAGAAAAGATTGCAAAAATCAAACATGGCAGGGATTGGAAAAAGCTTGCCGCTGGTAATGTCCCAGTGTATGGGTCAGGCGGTATTATGGGATATGTTGATGCACATTCGTATGATAAGCCAACTGTTTTAATTCCCAGAAAAGGTTCAATTACAAATGTTTTTTATGTAGATACCGCATTTTGGAATGTTGACACCATCTATTACACAGAAATTAATGAAGAAATAATAATGCCGAAATTTTTATATTATTTTATTAAAACAATTGACTTGATGGCTCTAGATACTGGTTCTGGAAGACCAAGCCTAACACAAGCGATTCTTAATCGAATAGAAATTCCTGTTCCTGCTCTGAATGTTCAAACCGAAATCGTCCGGATTTTAGACACATTTACCTCGTTAACCACCGAGCTTACCACCGAGCTTAGTGCACGTAAGAGACAATTCAAGCATTATCGTGACGAATTATTAAG
>JAKROC010000681.1 GCA_024509075.1 Endozoicomonas sp. | reverse complement strand
TGACTGGAAGCGGGAGGTTGCGGACCGGGCAAAAGGGAATAGTCTGATTATGTTTATCTTGTTTGATCAGCGCGGATATGTCGGTAGTAAGCCAGCGCCAATCATGCCAGGCGGTATGCAGTATGGTTTTTACCAGGGAAAACCGGCGAATAAGGGTATCGGTGGCAAACGCAGGTAATCCTTTGGTGTCGTTTAGTTGTTTGAGCACCACCGGATCTGTTACCAGGTAGCGGGGGGCTGGCTTCTGATTGTCGCTGGGGTCTGGTTGGATGTACCAGGCTGTTTCGTTTTCTTCACGGCGGCAGTGGTATATTTTTTTATGCAGCCTGGAGCGTTTGATGATCTGGGCCATGTTCTGTTTGTATTTTTTTATTCCCCAAATTATGCCGAACTCACGATCATGCAAGGGCAGGTCTTCTAGTCGGTAGAATTTGCCTTGGTAGTCAAAGGGCCAGCGCAAGGTGTTCAGATTGGAGAGATCCAGTCCTAATGACAGTTTCCGGTTTTGTTTGCATTGCTGGATAAATTCCACCATGGCATCGCCAAAAGTGCGTTCTATTTGCTCCCCTTTGGCTATGGTCATGGCGTTTTTTAACAGGGCCTCATGGAATGATTGGGCCTCTTCAGCGGTGCTGAAAAAATACCTGCCGGTTGTCTCCTGTTTCTCCCAAAATCACATGAGGGA
>JAKROC010000680.1 GCA_024509075.1 Endozoicomonas sp. | reverse complement strand
AACTGCTTCCGGGCTTTGCAGGTCGGTTTCTATATAGAGGTCAATATCTCCACCACGCTGATTATCATCAACTCTGGAGCCAAAGAGCCAGATATCTGTTTTGGCACCAAAGTAATGCTGAAGCACGTTGCAAATATGGTCCGCCTGTTCGTTTGTGATTCTCAATGGTACTCGACTTTAGAGTTTGGCATGTACGATAGTTTTCCCAATCCCAACCACCTGAACCCATTGAATCCCAATGGTTTCAAGTTGAATTTACTTATTTTCCACAAGCTAATTCTTTGGAATTTAACTGCAACTACTCATTTGTTCTTGAGGCTTGTCATTCTGATGCACTCCAAACTGCCAAAAAATGGCAAAAGTGATGTTTTTAGGCGGTGTTCTAAATCACGAATCCACTATTTTCAGGGGTTTAAGTGCGTACGATTGTGCACGTCAAACTCTAAAGTCGAGCAATGGTATTGACCCGTAGTTATTCTTTGAAACTTTCAGGAACTATAACGCAGGCAGTACTTGCGCACCCGTTCAGCAACATCCAGAAGAGCGGGGGTCGCCTGCAATGTTTCAGTAAATATGACATTTAGCGTTTCTGGCTGGTATTCGTGAGCGATACTGTTACGCAATTCCCGAATTTCGTGAGATGCGCAACGCTTTTGCCCAAGACTACCCGGAAAACAGCGAACTG
>JAKROC010000068.1 GCA_024509075.1 Endozoicomonas sp. | reverse complement strand
ATGCGTAAGTCCTGTCTTTTTAGCCATCACCCATGCAATCTCAAATCACCACCGCTGACCGTACCTCGCACCATATAGTTGTCATCAAAAATAGCAAGGTTGGCAAACTGACCGGCGGTAATGCTGCCCATATGCTGTTGTACATGAATGGCTTTGGCTGCATTGATGGTGGCCATCCGCACAGCTGTCTGTGGCTCAATACCGGCACGGATGCTGTTAGCCACGGCCGCCATCATGGTCAGTGCCGAGCCTGCCAGCGTGCCGTCGGCATTAGTGCATTTGCCATCGTGGTGATAAATGGTCTGACCGGCAAAAAGAAAAGTTTTTGTATCGGTACCTGCCGGTGTGGTTGCATCTGTCACCAATACCAGACGATCACCCATCTGTCGCTGGGCAATGCGCAGGTTCTCCCATGAAAGATGGTGGCCATCAGCGATAACGCCAGCCCCGAGCCGATGGCTGTCAAAGACCGCTCCCACCACTCCAGCCTCACGACTGATCATTGGACTCATAGCGTTATGCAGGTGGGTGGCAAACGAAGCGCCGGCCATTTCTGCTGCTTTGGCCTGGGCACAGGTAGCGTTGGTGTGGCCAAGGGAAACCACGATGCCTGCTGAGCTCAATTTCTCTATGGTGCCAGCTGGGCAGATCTCCGGGGCCAGCGTTACCATGGCAATTACATCAGCATTGGTACACCAGTAATCAATCATGTCCGCTTCTGGTAGGCGAATATAATTCTGATCATGAATCCCCTTGCGCTCAGGGTTCAGATAAGGCCCCTCCAGGTGAAGGCCAGGAACCCGCTGCGGGTACAAGGCCCGGTATTCACGGACAATATCGATTGCCTGACGTATATCGTCGTCGCTGCAAGTAATCAGAGTGGGCAAAAATGCTGTGCAACCCGAACGAAGATTAACACTATGCATGGTATCGAGAGTAGCGATGGAGATATTACTGTTAAAAAGTACACCACCACAGCCGTTTAATTGCAGATCAATAAACCCAGGGCTCAGCGTCAGACCTTGCAGGTTGATCAATTGCAGATCAGTAGGCAGATCCATGTTTGCTGCCAACCCGGCACCAACAATCCGCTCACCCTCAATAATGACCGTATCCATTGGTTCACAGTGACCAGTCAGTGGCTTGAAATTGATCAGCGCAAAGGACGACTGTTGACTGGTGGCAGTGGTTGCAGACATATCAAAAGCCCTTAATGTTTTCCGATTCAATATCTTCAAAGTACCGCAGCGTACGGACTTTAAGATCCAGTGCGGCCGGTTCATCGCAAACCATCATGGCTTTTGGGTGAAGCTGCAAGGCGGAAATTGTCCACATATGGTTCACGCAGCCTTCCACCGTAGCCTGAACCGCCCGGGATTTATCCGCACCGGTAGCCAGAACCATCAGTTCACGAGCATCCAGCACGGTACCAACGCCAACGGTAAGGGCCAGTTTCGGCACCTGGTCAATCTGCTGGTCAAAGAAACGGGCGTTGGCCTGGCGGGTTTGTGTCGTCAGTGTCTTGACCCGGGTACGGGAAGCAAGGGATGAGGTCGGTTCGTTAAAAGCAATGTGCCCATCATGCCCGACACCGCCCATAAACAGCTCAATGCCACCACATTGTTTGATCGCTTCTTCGTAACGCTGGCACTCGACGTCCAAGTCGTCGGCATTGCCATTGAGGAAGTTGATGTTGTCCGCAGGGATATCCACATGGGCAAAAAAGTGTCGCTGCATGAACATCCGGTAGCACTCGGGGTGATCTGCTGGCAGACCGACGTACTCATCCATATTGAACGTCACCACATTGGCAAAACTCACCTCACCGGCCTGATGCCGGCGAACCAGCTCCTGGTAAGTGAGAATGGGGGTGCCGCCGGTGGGCAGCCCAAGCACAAAAGGACGCTCAGGTGTTGGGGCAAATGCCTTGATCCGGTCAACAATGTAATGGGCAGCCCAGCTGCCCACTGTCGCTTTGTCTTGCAAAGGGATAAAACGCATGTCGAAAACTCCAACATAAGATCGCCGGCATAATAACCCGTTTTTTTTTTAATAAAAATTAAACAGCTGCAGGATGGAGGAAATAGCAGATAAAAAATGTTTGTTCATGATGATTGTGGTCATATTTTGAGGGTTTATATTTTTTTCAGAAAAATAAATTAGTAAAATTTAACCGCACACAGACACGAATATACCCAATGGATTTCATGTTGATTCGAGGCGGCAAATGAGCGAAGCCTTTATGCCCTCGGGTGCCGGGAGCATAGAAATACTATGTGACCGGGGTGAGCGAGTGCAGCCGACAAAGTAGCAACTTGAAAGGCGACGGGTATACTACCCCAGGCTAAGGGGCAGTAGCATCACTCCTCCTCGCCGCACTGCTCCTGCCCAAAATCATCAAACTCTAGTGCCAGAAACCACTCATCCAGTTTCGCTGCCAGCTGATCCACGCCGCTGCGCTTCAACGAGGAAAACAGCTGGGTGCTGACCAGTGGGAATCGGGCCAGGTCTTGCTTGAGTTTGTTCAATACCTGTTTGGCAGCACCTTGTTTGAGTTTGTCCGCCTTAGTCAGCAGGATGTGCAGCGGTAAGTTGGCGCTTACACTCCAGTTCAGCATCATCTGGTCAAACTCTTTCATCGGGTGGCGGATATCCATCAACAACACCAAGCCGACCAGGGCATCCCGGCGTTCCAGGTAATCGGTCATGTGATGCTGCCACTCTTTTTTCATGGCTTCCGGCACTTTGGCGTAACCGTAGCCGGGCAGATCCACCAGGAATACGTCATCCTGAACCTGGAAAAAGTTGATCAGCTGGGTTCTGCCCGGCGTCTTACTGGTGCGTGCCAGCTTGTTGGAGCCGGTCAGGGCATTAAGGGCGCTGGACTTGCCGGCGTTGGAACGCCCGGCAAAGGCCACTTCCCGGCCTTCGTTCTCCGGGCACTGGCTCAGCTTTGCCGCACTTTTGAAAAACGACGCCTGCCGGTAATTTAATGAAGCTGTGTCACTCATGGTCTTTTCTGCATTCCACTGTATGCTGTGCCTGGGCTCGCCAGCGGAAATATATCACCGCTGGTTACACACCAATGTCCGCCAGTCACGTACAAGGGGGGGTTGAAAAATGGGCGTTATGCACGAGTCTGTCGGCAAGGCGCTTGGCTGTACCGATTGCCGGTTGAGTAGTTTATACTATCGTCGTTCATGGCACATGCCGTCATGTCACCTGATGCTGTAGCGGCCGGCGCAAAGCCCGCCCGGTACGCTCAACCACAAGCGCACTCAGGTCTGACGAATAATAACAGCCACTTGAGGCAAATGCCGTCACTGGGTCAGGTAATGAAAAAAGTCATTCTCTCTGTGTTCATTTCTTTGGGGGTAGCCGGCCTCGCCTTCGCCAAGGGTGATGCCGCAGCTGGCCAGGCCAAGGCAACCACCTGTGCGGCGTGCCACGGTGCCACGGGCATCAGTATGGCGCCCATCTGGCCCAATCTGGCTGGTCAGGGGCAGCGTTATTTGATCAAACAAATTACCGAGATTAAAGACGGTGTTCGCTCAGTGCCGGAGATGATGCCCTTTGTTGGTGGTCTGACACCACAGGATATTGAAGATTTGGCCGCGTTTTACGCCAGTCAGAATCCACCTCAGGGTTCCACTGAGGAAAAATACATCGCTGTCGGTGAAGCGCTCTATCGCGGGGGCGATGCCAAAAAAGGCATTCCGGCCTGCTCCGGCTGTCACTCTCCCACCGGCAAGGGGAACTACCTTGCTGGCTTCCCACTGCTCGCTGGGCAAAATGCCGACTATCTGGCCAAGCAGTTGCGCGACTTGCGTGAAGGGATTCGTGCCAATGATGGTGAAGGTAAGATTATGAGAAGCATCGCTGAGAAGATGAGCAATAAAGAGATTGATGCGGTGTCCCATTACATCAGTGGGCTTCGTTGAGGGTTATACCCGTCACGTCTTTCAAGTTGCTACTTTGTTGGCTGCATTCGATCACCCCGGTCACGTAGTATGTCTACGCTCTCGAGGCTTCACTCAATTGCCGCCGCGTAGCAACATGAAATCCATTGGGTACAACAGCGGGTGGCTGAAGCCTGCTGTTGTTTTTTCAATCATTGTTCTGACCATCGTTAAATTCCCGGGTGCTGCGCTCGGAGATCTTTTTCTTTTTACGTTTGCTTTTCTTACGTGCCTTGCGCATGTCCAGTGATTTATCTTTACCTTTTTTGTTGCCTGACCGGTCCAGGTAGGGCTTTTGCCTATCTGAAGACGGGTTCACGCCATTGTCCGGATTGTTAGCGTCGTCGTCGTTGCCACGGCCGTAATCAAGGTTGGATGGGGATGAAGGGTCGATTCTGAAACCTGAACTCACAATGCAGCCTCCCTGCTCAATTCATCCGTTAAGTCTACACAATGGTTACCTGTGCCAAGGTTCGGCCATGCAAATTCACACGGTGTAGTGCCGTAACTGCGCCCCGTGATGACCAAGGATTGACGATGCCATCGCCAGATGGGAAACCGGTGCCTGTTTCTCCACCAATACAGCGTCAATGATTTTGCTGTGAGGTTCGCCAAGGCTGTTAAGGCGCAGACTGACCAGGGCCGCTTCTATCGCCGTCAGCCCCGGATTAAAGGCGGCATTTTCGGCGTATCGGCCGGTAATAACTGTACCGTTTTTCAGACGTAGGGAAACGCCCGAATAACAGCCGGAGTAGGGGGCGTAACTGCGTCGGGCCGCTTCAGTGGCGGCATTGACCAGCTCGTCTGTGGGATCAGGGCTGGCCAGCGACTGACTGGTAGTGCTCATCAGGCGGGTTGCCTGGTGTAGGTTCTCAGGGCCAAAAGCATCCGGCAACAGATTGGTGATGCGGTAATGGCGTTGCTGCTCGCTGTGCAGCTGGCTGACCAGAATATCCATCTGCCCGACCTCGTTCAGTTCGTTAATGAACTGTCGGCAGTGGCCGCAAGGGGCTTCATTGACCATTAAGCAGCGCAGTCGGGTTTCGTTCTGGTGCCAGGCGTTGCAGATTGCTGCCTGCTCAGCGTGAATGGACATTTTCAGGGGTTGCCCAAGGGTTTCCAGATTAGCTCCCAGGTAGAAAGGCCCCGGGCCGTGTTCACGGTAGCCTTCAACAATGGCACCCACGCTGAAATTGGAAACAGGGCAAGTGCTCATGGCTCCGGCCAGCGGTAAAAGCACCTTAAGCAACCCCTCGGTGGACAGTTGCAGTAACTCTTGCAGGGTCAGGACTTGTTCAGGATCAAGACGCCCTTGCTGTTGAGTCAATGATTGCAAAACAGCACTGACGTTGGTGGGAAATTTCACCAGTTGTTGTTGGAAAGCTTCATGATTCATTATGTTTACTCTGGTCACGCGATGCAGTTCTGCTTATACCCATCGCCTTTCAAGCAGCTACTTTGTTGGCCGCATTCGCTCACCCCGGTCACATAGTATTTCTATGCTCCCGGCACCCCAGGGCATAAAGGCTTCGCTCATTTGCCGCCTCGAATCAACTTGAAATCCTTTGGGTATATGTACTATGGAAATGGCTTGATTGCCATTATTGCAACTATTTGTGTTGATTACGCCTATTGCACCGGAGGCCGGGATTGCCAAAAATAGGCGGCTATTTGATCAGTCCCGCAAACAAAAGCGTCAAAAGTGGGAGGACAAAAGTGGGACATCCTTCTTTTATTGTGTTTTCTACTACAAATAACCGAGAGCACTGCATGGCGAAACCCATTGTTATTTTTGATTCCGGTGTTGGCGGACTCAGCATTTACCAGGAAATAAAACAGGTTTTGCCTCAGGTGCCGGTGGTTTACTGCTCCGATATGGCTGGCTTTCCCTACGGCCCCAAGCCTGAGCAAGAAGTTATTGAGCGTACCAGTCAGTGCCTCAATGCGCTGGCGGAGCGGTTTGACCCGTCTTTGGCGGTCATTGCCTGCAATACGGCCAGCACCATTTCGTTGCCCAGGGTGCGAGGCGAGCTGGGGTTCCCTGTGGTTGGGGTGGTGCCAGCCATCAAAACCGCCAGTGAATACTCAAAAAACCGCTGTATTGGCTTGCTGGCTACACCTGGCACCGTTGCCCGCTGCTACACCAATCGATTGATTGACGATTTTGCTGCTGACTGCCAGGTCATCCGCGTGGGTTCCAGTGAGCTGGTGCACACGGCCGAGCAGTACCTGCGCGGGGAGCCTCTGTGCGATGATCAGCTCAGGGCTATTTTGTCACCCTTTCTGACTGCTGAGCCACAACCCGATGCCGTGGTGCTCGGTTGTACCCACTTTCCGCTACTGCGCGAGGCATTGGAGCGAATTGCCCCAGGCATTCACTGGATCGATTCCGGCCCGGCCATTGCCCGGCGGGTCGTCAGTTTGCTGGCCGATCATGATCATCAACCAGCCGGAGATGATCGCTTTGTGCACACCGGTGAAGATGGTCTGGCTGATACCCTGGCGCTCGGGCGGATGGGTTTTGCTGAGATCACCTCTCTGGAATTGATGCCCCCAGTCAATTAGCTGGGGGAAAATCGAGGTCACAGTGGCGCGAGGTTGGCGTAGGCCATCATCAACCATTTGCTGCCCTCAGAAGCGAAATTCACCTGCACCCGTGCCTGACTGCCTTCGCCCTCGTAATTGGTGACGATGCCTTCGCCAAACACATCGTGGTGCACTCGCTGACCCAGTGACAGACCGTGGTC
This sequence comes from Endozoicomonas sp., assembly GCA_024509075.1. GTDB lineage: Bacteria > Pseudomonadota > Gammaproteobacteria > Pseudomonadales > Endozoicomonadaceae > Endozoicomonas. The sequence goes on along the minus strand of JAKROC010000068.1, from coordinate 8,438 downwards.
GGGTGAAGCTGGTGCCATTCGGGTAACCATCGGGCGGGAAATGGTGCCGCCCAGGCGCACCTCTTGCAGTAGCTCCCCCGGAATCTCCCGGATAAACCGGGAAGGTCGGTTCATGGTCTCGGTACCGTAAAGGCGGCGGCTTTCCGCGTAGGTAAGGTAAAGCGTTACCATGGCGCGGGTGATGCCAACGTAACAAAGCCGTCGCTCCTCTTCCAGATTGCCCTCATCAAGGGACATTTTGTGGGGGAACAGCCCTTCCTCCATACCGGCGAGAAAGACCAGGGGAAACTCCAGCCCTTTGGCCGAGTGCAGGGTCATCATCTGCACACAGTCCTGAAACTGGTCAGCCTGGTTGTCCCCTGCTTCAAGGGCTGCGTGGGCAAGGAAGGCGTCCAGCGGTGTTATGTTTTCGTTGCCGGGTTCTTCTTCGAAGTCATCCATATCGAACTGGCGACAGGCGCTGACCAGTTCTTCAAGGTTCTCTACCCGCGCCTGACCCTTCTCGCCTTTCTCCTTGCCGTGGTGCTCAACCAGGCCGCTCATGGTGATCACATGATCCGACAACTCACCCAAATTCAGGTTTTTTCCCGCCTGGCCCATGGATTCAATTGAATCAACAAAAGTCGCCATGGACTTACCGGCTTTACCACCCACCGCCGACGATGCCACCAGATTTTTCATGGCTTTCCACAAGGTAATGCCCTGACTGCGCGCCGCTTCGCGCAGTTTTTCCACGCTTTTCTCACCAATGCCCCGGGCAGGGACGTTGATCACCCGCTCAAGGGAGGTATCGTCGTCAGGTGAACTGGCCAGACGCAAATAAGCCAAGGCATTTTTGATTTCCGCCCGCTCAAAAAAGCGCAGGCCGCCGTGAATCCGGTAGGGGATACCGGCGCGCAGCATGGCCTCTTCCAGAATGCGGGACTGAGCGTTGGAACGGTAGAGCACGGCCATATTGCGGTACGCTGTGCCACTGGCATTGGCTTCTTTGATCCGGTCAGTGATAAATCGCGCTTCGTCCATCTCGTTGAACCCAGCGTACAGATGCACCGGCTCGCCGCTGTCGCCATCGGTGCGCAGCTCCTTGCCCAGGCGATCGGGATTGTTGGCGATAACGGCATTGGCGGCCTGTAAGATGTTACCGGTGGAGCGGTAATTCTGTTCCAGCTTGATGGTTTGGGCGTTGGGAAAATCCCTGGTGAACTGGCGTATGTTCTCGATGCGAGCACCGCGCCAACCGTAGATAGACTGGTCGTCATCGCCGACGACCATCAGTTTGTCCTGGTCACCACTCAACAGGCGCAGCCAGGCGTACTGGATGGCGTTGGTGTCCTGAAACTCATCCACCAGGATGTAGCGAAAGCGCTCGCGGTAGTGCTGGAGCACATCCGGCCGCTGCAACAGCAGTTCGTGAGCACGGAGCAACAACTCTCCAAAGTCCACCACACCGGCCTGTTGGCAGTAGTCGTGATAGCGGCGGTAGACATCCACCATGGTGCGCTCAAACGGATCGTAGCCGGGGTCAATGTAGTCCGGACGCAGACCATCGTCCTTTTTGCTGTTGATAAACCACTGAGCCTGGCGGGGAGGCCATTTTTGCTCGTCCAGTTGCATGGCTTTCATGATGCGCCTGATGACCCGCAGCTGATCGTCACTGTCGAGAATCTGAAAATTTTCCGGCAGCCCGGTCTCTTGCCAGTGGCTTCTGAGCAATCTGTGGGATAAACCGTGGAAAGTCCCTACCCACATTCCCCTAGGAGCAATACCTAATAACTCCTCAATTCGCGAACGCATTTCTGCCGCGGCCTTGTTAGTGAAAGTTACTGCCATTACCGAGTAAGGTGACATGGCCTCGGCCTGCACCAACCAGGCAATGCGGTGGACAAGTACACGGGTTTTGCCGCTGCCGGCCCCGGCCAATACCAGCATGGCGCTCACAGGAGCCACCACAGCGCTGCGTTGCCTGTCGTTCAGGGAGTCAAGTATTGAAGTTACGTCCATAAGCCTTTTTCAGTCCAGGTTTGTGCCCCCTCTGTATTACAGGGAGATCAGGGATAAGTGAGTGTAGCGAAACTATTTCGGAAGGTCTTGCTGTGAGTTTTTACCTACATATTTATACGACTTGGGTGATTGTCATATTTTCGATAATTTCCTGACCCAGAAAAGGTAATCCAGAATCATCAAACAATGATTAATCAGGGGGCCGCAACTATGAGCAAAGAAAAAAAAGCGACAAAAGAGTTTATTCTGGACGAACAACTGATCCAACCTGAACTGGAGCAAAAAGGCTCCCGGCGAACCTTGCAAATCCGTCGTGCTCTTGAAGAGCGCCACGAAGACAAACGACTCAGTGCAATTTTTGGCGATAATTACTGGGATGGCATTTAACCGGTGTTTAACCGTCGCCCCCCTGAACCACTGTCTTTGCCTTGTCTGGTAAAGGCATCGCCGACCTTTCCCCCGCTCTTATGCCCTTTTCCGGGCAAGTGTAATATGATTTCGCTTTTCACAAGAGCGGCCCCTGTATGCTATTTGTCCCAACCCTGAAACGATCCTTGGTGGCAGCGCTGATGCTGATCACCGGTGCCGCCTGCGCCGATACTGAGCCACCCAACGTGCTGGTCAGTATTAAACCGTTGCAGTTGATTGCTCAGGCGATTACTGATGGGGTTACCGATGCCGGTGTGCTACTACCTCCCGGCAGTTCTCCCCACCGCCATAGCCTGAAGCCGTCCGACGCGCGCAAACTCAGGGAGGCTGATGTGGTGTTCTGGGTTGGCCCGGCCATGGAAACTTTCTTGCCGAAAATGCTTAATGGAAAGCAAAAAGGGGTATCTCTTATGGATCTCAAGGGGGTTCACCTGCTCGGCGGTGAGGAAGGTGATCATCATCACGGGCACGATCACCACGATCATGGCGAGCACGATCCTCATATCTGGCTGAGCACCGATAATGCCCGTGCCATTGCCACCGAGATGAGCCGGGTATTAATCTCCGTTGATGATGCTAACAAGGCCAAATATCAGGCCAATCTGGAGCGCTTTCTGACCAGCATGGATGAGACTGATAAACGCAATCTTAATAAGGTTAAGCAAGCTGGAAACAGACCATTTTTCGTTTTTCACGACGCTTACGGCTATCTTGAGCAGCAATATGGGCTACCCGCTGCCGGGCACTTTACGGCAACCCCTGGGCAGCAGCCCGGTGCCCGTCATCTTGTGGGTTTGCAGGAGCAGCTAGGCAAAGCCGGGGCGATCTGTATCTTCCGTGAGCCGCAATTTCAACCGGCTTATATTGACCGGCTGACAAAGGGGCTGCCTGTTACAGTTGGAGTGCTCGACCCTCTGGGTGAAAGTATCACGCCCGGGCCGGAAAGCTACACTCAATTTATTAACCAGCTTGTGGATAGTATCACCAGCTGTACTGGTGCCAGGATCACCACCAAAGGTTAATTCAGTCAGCCAGACTGATACCCATCAAACTACCGAGCAGCAGGCTGATGATTACTGCTGCTGGTAGCGCTCCGGCCAGCAAAGTCACCCACATCTTTATGCTGTCGTATTCCAGGCGCTGGTTCCAAAGCTGTACGGCGTAGTCTTTATCCTCATCCATGGCGGTGGACAAGCCGCACCCGGTACAGCTGACCTGCCACATGGTCACCGCCTGGGTACCGTGGCCAACATTCAGGTCAGCAAACATTGGCTCACCCCGACAGCAAGGGCAGGGCTTGAGTTTCTTGCTTTCAATATCCATTGGTAAGTGACTTTTCCCCGCGTATTCATAGCTTATTCACAGACTTTAACAGCTTATCCACAGGTTTATTGTTATCTTCACAGTGACTTTCGAGCAGAGCGATGCGTTTTTATAGTAAAAAATGGCTGTGTTGTGAGCAACTGAGATATTCCGCCACATGCACTACTTTTGAACGAGATGTATGACAGTGCGTGTCTGGATTGATCAAAAAAGTGCGACAAATCCATTATTGCCTGCAACAATCTTTGCGGCATCCGGATTCTGTGTACCTCATTATCTGCTGGCCGTGTTGCAGTCAACTAAAGTAGCAACTTGAAAAGCGACGGGTATATGTCCTCAGGTGCTTTGGGGGCGGAGGGATGCCAAAGGCCAATTGGTTCATAGGAGGTAGTCACCGTGAGTCCCATTCACTCAAACCATATAAAGCCGGAAGGGTTCCATGATTCATCGCGAGGATTGAAGCGGCCAGCCTGGGTACGCAGTGTGGAGGTATTTGCCTTGGTTGGGGAGGGGATCTTGAAGAGGTGGGTACCAGAAAAACAGCCTTGGTCCAGCGACTATCCGCGGTATTTGCAGGCTAAATCACAATTGCTGGGAGGCGCTTCGCTTGCCAGAAACAAGTAGATTGACTCAACACTTTTTTTGCGGAGGGACAGGAAAAGCCGACATTTGTCAGGCCTGTCTTGTGGTGCTTGCTGAATCTGCGCGTTAAAGCCTCGCTTTTATATCCTGTGGGCGTAGTCGGACTGAGAGCGTTCGATGGAGTGATGGAAGATCGGATTAAGGCCGGCCAGTCGGTACGCATGAGCAGTGTTGCCGTAAGTGTCAGCGTGATTTTAATAATGGTGGGGTGTATCATAACTAACAACTTGACACCTTTGGTTTCGCCTTCCAAGTGCAAAATTTCAGGATCATGGGCGTTGAAGAGGTAGATGGTTCAAGGTTGCGACCAGCGCAGCCATTCCACCAGACAACAACGGTGCAATTGAAGAAATATTCCGTAAACCCACACAGTCCTGCTAAATCATTTCAATGTTTTTGACAGGTCCCGCTCAGTGCGAACGGGGTTTGAAGCTTCAATTCCATTGAAACCATGTACTACCTCAGCGAGTCAGACAATTAATTCCTTTTTTCTCGCAAACGCGAGTTAGGTAGGTCACGTTCTGTGGCCTATGGTGGACCCCACTGCCAGGACTTAACTTAAATTTGTTGGTTTACTGTCTTGACAGTGGGGGCCACCATAATTTGCCGCCTCGAATCAACTTGAAATCCATTGGGTATACAGAGCCTGAAGGCAAGGGTTTACGGCGTTTTTGCTAAAAAATGTTGTCATCATCTTCGAGTAAGCGGGTGGCGTCCGAATTACTGCGCAGGCTTTCCCGGTATCTGCGACGATTGAGCAGCTTGGTCTGGACGGCATCGGGAAATTCGGTGAATTGAATCACTTGTTTGTCAATTAGCAGGTCGATGACATCTTCGAGTACTCGGATAAAATCAGCGTCGGATGACTCCATGATACCGACGTTGATTCCAGGGTTGTTGCGCAGAAACTTTTGCAGACTCGCATCGCCGATATCAACCGGCTGCCATTCGTCGGAGAATGGCCTGTCAGAAACAGCGTGTACCTGATTGTCATCATCCCTGAGTACGTAGAGCATATCCTTTTACCATCCAGGCTATTTAATAGGTGAGGCCATCAGTCAATTGGCATGGCAGCCAGCAGATCCACTATCAGTTTTCGGCTGACATCATAAGCACTTTCATCTGGGTTGCCTTGTGCCATGCCATCAATGCTCCATGCCTCTTTACCAGAATCCACGTCTAATACGCTCAGGACCAGTGAGATCGAGAGACGGTTTTGCTCATCGAACTGCCACTCGTGGACATTGCCGGTGATAGCGTAGCGAACGTCGTTATTGCCAGCCCAGAGCCGAGTGCGTTCAAGGTTGTACACATCCCGGGCGGAACCTGGCACCGTGATGGTGGCGGTCGGTTGCCTGTACACTGCGGCATCAGCAATACCATTGGCGGGTAGCTGGACTCTCAGAATGCGTTTGAGCTGAAGAGCAAAATCCTCAGGCATCTCAGTGGCATGGTTCTGGAATGGCATCACGGCCCAGCGAGCGTTACCAGAAAGATTTTGCTGATAAAGGCTGGTGATGATCATGTCAGGACTCTGACATCCGCTCAGCAGCAGCCCAAACAGCCAGGAACACAGCACAGCAAACGAGCATGACTTTTGGCGGTGCGCCCCCCAAAAGCAAAAAAGACAGGCAGAATTTGACAAGAAACGTTCGGTGTTGTGCTTATTATTCATTTTGGCTTCACTCGTGACGTAGCTGGTGATGATGCAGCTTGAGCCATTGCAGGGCAATGACCGCAGGTGCGTTATTGATCCGGCCATCTGTCACCATATCATATGCTTCGCTCAAGGGAAGAACATGCACCTTAATGTCTTCGCCTTCGTCAGACACACCAAAGATACCGCCGGCCTTGCTGGCATCCACAAGGCCACAGAACAACTTGAGTTTTTCATTGCTGGCACCGGGACTGACGTAAAAGTCGGCCACTGGAATCAGTGATTCTATCTGATAGCCAGTTTCTTCCTCCACTTCACGTCGGGCCACTTCATCCAATGTTTCCCCCGGTTCGCTGATGCCGGCAACCACCTCCAGCAACCATGGATCGTTATTATCCAGGTAAGGTCCCATACGGAATTGCTCCACCATAATGACCTGTTGCCGGGACGGATCAAATAAAATGATCCCCACCGAAGGCGGTCTGACAATGGCTTCCCGACGCAAAACTGCACTGATGCCACCGTTAAACAGTTTATGGGTGATGGCGTATTGACGCAGCTTGAGAAAACCTGAATGAATCGTGCTTTCTTCCTGAACCTGTACATCGTTGGTGTCGAGACCTGAAAGTTTCATGGGTTCCCTGTCTGGTATAGGTGGTGAATCAAAATAAATGCATTAACCGAAGGTAGCAGCATGTCTCGCTGGATATCATTATCGGCCAGTTCAACAGTCTCGAGAATGCGACGTACCTGGCTGCTGCGAATATTTACTCGCTGCCTGGCGGTAAAAATTGGCCAGCGCTTTTCTATGTCCTGCCAGCGATAAAAACGCTGCCAGACCTCTGGCCGGGCATTATCTGGCCCGCGGATAAAAGAAAGCTCAATATCGTTTTGATACTGTCTGGCCAGTGCTGTCATCAAATCATAGGTGTATACAGGCCGTTCTGGGTTCTGTGCCAGCAGTTCGTTTTCCAGATCACAAATCTCCAGAGGGCAGTCAACCCTGGCTTCATCGATAAAGCACTGCAACATTTGCAGCCGCAGCTTAAACGGTTGGGGCCTTTTATCAAAGGCGTGGAGAACACTGGGCACTAGTAGTATACGATCATGGTGGCCGGCAGCTTGCTGCAGAACATCAAGGTGGCCCAGAGTTGGTGGGTCAAACGCTGAGCCGAAAACGCCCAGCCTTGTTTGGCTCATTGCTGAGTCTCCATTACCTGTTTGTTTGTGTCTTGCGCTCCTGAGTATCAAGGGAAGTCGCGCCAGAGGTGAATCATATCGTTTTAAATGGGTTTGCCGAAGTTGGTATGTGTATTTGCACGAGTTTCGCGTTTTTTGAGTGATCTGTTGCGAAATTGATTGTGATTTACTGCATATATATTGGTTCATCACTAGTAGGCAAATGGTTGAAGCTGGGTATCATGTAAAAGATTAATGGTTTCATACTGCTGAAACAGTAATAGTTTTTTCGAGGCCCGATATCTCCCACCTTACTTCCCCCTTGATATCGGGCCTTTTTGGTTTCTGAAAATAAGTGATTGTACCTTATCGAAAGTTGTCCTCAAGTGACACTTGGCTTAATTGTTCAAGTTACGCACTGACCAAGAATAAGGTATTATACGCCTCATTGAAAACGATCTCATCGAACCCTGCTCAGTGAATAATGCAACCGGTTAAACAACTCCGAATGCACCGGCGCTGGCGCCTGCCAGAACCGATCCAGGGAGCATTGAGACGTCAGACAGCGAATATCAGAAACGCCCTGCCGGTCACTCTCCCCGGCAGATTATACAGGCGTGCAGAAAACCCCACCGTGCTGTTGACCGTTACCATCCCGCAGGTATGGTGATACAGCGCAGGTAGCGGAATATCATGTCAATAGATGATGCGTCCAACCGCACCGCCGGCTGTTCAATCGGCTGCTGGTAATCAGTATATCCCCAGTACATGAGGGTGATGCTTTAGTACCAGAAAATCCCTGTGGTCGCCATGGCCCAAAAGGAAGCAATCACCTCTTCGATAAATGACGCCACAGAGGGATAATCCGAATGGTAGAGCATCTGTGAATCATCATTAAGGCCACCAAAAAGTTGATTTTATGGGTGATATACCCATGGGGAGAAAACTCCCGTACCAGTTTCCGGAAGAATGTCCCCGGGGGCCCTGCAAAAATAGAACGGATCGCAACTGCATCACTTGTGCTTCTTGTCATCCCCTGAATGATAAAAGAATCAACGCTGCTTTTTGTGACCACTTGCGACCACCTCTCAGGCTCGGATCGCTTTCAGCAAAAGCTGTGCCTTTCGGCGTTTACCTGATGTTTTTTTGACGAGAACTAACTATTTAATCCTTAATGATATTATCACCTACAAAGTCGATAGTTTTT
>JAKROC010000679.1 GCA_024509075.1 Endozoicomonas sp. | reverse complement strand
TTGAATTGTGGGCTTTTCAGGCTGATTTCTTCACTGTGAACTCACGGATTCAGGTCCTTGCCTACTGGAAAAAGTGCTGTGTTATCAACCATATAGAAGGAAATAAAAGCGGGAAAAAAGTTGAGGTTCAAGCCAGCTCACCCATAGTGAAAGTGTAAAAACAATAAACAACGCGAAGGAGATGCATCATGGCTACCAACAAAAATACCAGCAAAAACACCTCTAAAAATACTGCAAAAGGAGATAAAACTATGGCCACTAAAAGCAATGAAAAGAACAACAAAAAATCGGATTCGGAAAAGTTCGCCGAACTGGCCAACATCCGGGTACCCAAAGCCCTGCGGATTCTGAAATCCATTTCTGCCCTGGCCGATGCAGAACGATACGACTACACCGACGAGCAAACCGTTGCCATTCTCACCGCCCTGAAAAATGCCGTTGATGAAGTGGCGCAATGTTTTGAAAACGGCGGCAAAAAAGACGAAGAGACGTTCCGCATTTAACCTTCCACTGAACCCATCACGAAGCAGGCGACGATGCCTGCTTTTTTGAGCGGATCGGTTTTTCATGCACTATCGGATCATTACCAAACACCGGTAAATCGTCACCACGCAACGTTTGAATATTGATCGTCACTGTACACGACAAAAATCAGGAGTAAGCCGACAAGACCCACTATCTTGAGG
>JAKROC010000678.1 GCA_024509075.1 Endozoicomonas sp. | reverse complement strand
CCGCCTCGCATCAACATGAAATCCATTGGGTATAGGGTGTCTAACAAGAACCATTACTCTCTATGACGTATTGATTCCCCCCCACCGTCAAGCGCCGTCCTGGTCTGGGTACCACGATGTTTCTGGGCAGTGCCTGGTTGGGCCGGGTTGCCGGTGGAATCACCAGGACATCACCCAGGCTGCGAGCATCAATACCCTCAGGCACTCGGAGCGGTGGCAAGATCTCCTCCTGGGTATAATCCCCGGCTCGGTCACGCAGATAGCCATTTTGGCCAAACGGACTGGAACAGCCAACCAGCGCCAGCGCACTGATCACCATCGACAGGTGTATGCTGGCATGCCTTTTCAAATCACTTATTCCTTGGCTCATCAAATTAACTCCGCCAATTTCAGCGCGCTTCTGACATCATTGTGATAACGCTCAGACAAGGGCGTTAATGGCAGCCGGATCCCGTCCTGAATCATTCCCATCTCCAACAGCGCCCACTTTACCGGAATTGGGTTGGCTTCCAGGAAAAGCGCAGCGCTCAATGCAGCAATGCGGGCATTGAGCATTTCGGCCCGGGGTCGGTCACCGCTCATGGCCGCAAGGCACAGGTCGTGCATAATACCGGGCGCGACATTGTTTACCACTGATGTTTCTGGGCAGTGCCTGGTTGGGCCGGGTTGCCGGTGGAATCACCAGGACATCA
>JAKROC010000677.1 GCA_024509075.1 Endozoicomonas sp. | reverse complement strand
TTCGGGAGACTTGGAAAAGCGTTCTCCACGACCGACATATTTACATGACACCATCGAGGAAGTTTTCACAATATGAGAGGTACGAATGAACTTGTTTTTGCATATGCTCATCCTTAACGAACTTCTGCTAAGCACAGTTACAAATTTTTCGAAAATTTTTAATATGAGCCAAAGAGCGCGCGAAGCAACAAAATAAGAAAATAAAGTTTGGAAGAGACGTGTCGGTATGGCTGTTATTTGGCCAATTGCCGTTAGAGGGTCAAAATAGGTCAACTACGAGCGAACATGAACAAAAAAAAAACAAACACTTCTTAATCTAAAAAGAATATTGAAACGAATCTTGATGAAGGGACAAAAGGTTTTATTCCTGATTTTTTAGCCTGATTAAAATAAAACCATTTGCTGAAGAAGCTAATATTTACCAATTTTTTTTTCTTACACTTTTTACAAAAGCTTACGTGCCGGCGTTAAATAAAAAAAACCAACTACATCGAATTATATTTCAGTCGGCCAAGCCTCAGAGCATTCCAATTATCTTAATTCTATGCCCTGGTTGTATATGCTATTCACTGGGATAAATATTCATTTAGTAGATAGTGCGATACATTTGTTCACATTTATCCACTAGATAGTTATCTGTTCTATAGCGTTATCTGCCCTTTGAAAAACTGGGCCCAGAAAAAATTTCAAAGA
>JAKROC010000676.1 GCA_024509075.1 Endozoicomonas sp. | reverse complement strand
GACTTTCTGGTGTGTCGTATTGCCGAGTATTTTACTCGTTATTTGTATTTTGATTCGCACTGGTTGAAAACTTCTTTGAGAAGGCTTTGTCACGAAGCTATTTTTTTCGGTTGATTAGAAGAATACACTAAAATGAGAGTTCCTGCATTCACAATCGTTAATCGTGTAGACTTTAGAATACACTAACAAGAACACAGATGGGTTAGGACGATGAGGATAAAAAGTTTATTATCCAACTACACTCCGGAGAGTACAAATAACACCCGAGACAAGTACAAATATCACACGGTATTTTTACTCCGGAGAACCGGTGAGACAGGTTTTCTCGGATCGCGTAAGCGACGAATCGGATTGAAGTTCCAAAAAAAAAAATGGAGGACATTTTGTATCATTTTTCTGACGACGAAGAGTCGATGAATATTGATCCAAGTTTATTAGATAAATCGATCGAAGGAAAGCAGTTGAACTACAATGAAGTTTCATCATTTATTGGAGAAAATAAAAACAGCAAAACGACAACGCGTCAATTCCGATCCGCTTCGCATACTTCTGTCACGCACTCCCCGTAAATAAATATCCGCGAAATTCGCCCACACTTTAATAACAATTTGGCGTGTTGGAGATTGAATAACTTAGTAGACTTTCTGGTGTGTCGTATTGCCGAGTATTTTACTCGTTATTTGTATTTTGATT
>JAKROC010000675.1 GCA_024509075.1 Endozoicomonas sp. | reverse complement strand
ATCCCATCAGATAATGAAACCAGGGGGTAGGCCTCCATCAGAATAACTGACCCTTGCTATATCAAGGCAACGGATACTGCTTCTCTATCAAGCGCACACGATGCGGATAAAGCTTTGCCAACCGTTGTTGGCTATCATCGAGAATATTCTGAACCGGCTCGCTCAGCCATCCACGATAATACCTGCCAAGGATGGTGGCGTTTTCCATCACCGTTTGTTCCTGGGGACCAAGCTGGTCAGCACGAACCAGTGACTGTTCAAAAAGCGGGTCGATCAGCAAGCGCTGGGAGCGGGCTGTGCATAACTGCTCCAGCTGTAGGGCCATGCAGGTCTTTGCAGAATGGCCTGTTGCCAGGCGTCCAGTTCCAGCGGTTCTCCTGAATCGTTGGTGGACCAGCCACTTCGGACTCCCCTGCCCAGCACCTTGGCTCTTATCACCTGTAAGTCAAGAGAGCCGGGCATATTGTTCAAGGCGTTATCGGCTCCAGCCAAGGTAATCAGCCACTCATCCTTATCCACAACGAAGCCAGCATCAGCCTTATCTTCCATTGCCCAGTGATCCAGGAAGTCCTCCGTCTGGGAACGCCAGGCTCGTGACTGCACCAGATTCCATGCCGTATTAAAGTAAGCGTCCAAACAAGGGGCAGTTATTCTGATGGAGGCCTACCCCCTGGTTTCATTATCTGATGGGAC
>JAKROC010000674.1 GCA_024509075.1 Endozoicomonas sp. | reverse complement strand
TTTTTGTCGCAACCCTCCGGTTACAGAGGTTATGCATTTATGATACGAATTCAGGGGAAAAGGAAAATTCATGGCGTGAAAGGATAGTCCAGAGACGTCTATTTTGCTTTATTTCAGCACTTTATGAGAACTTACTGACGATGTTTAATGGAAAATAGATGTTTAGCCAATATCTGGCACCAACCGCCCCGCCTCAGGATGCTGATACTTCTTCTCCAATACCTCCACCCCAATCATGATATGAATCACCAGCCCGACCAATAAGATCCTCTGGGGTTCAGGGCAATTTGCCAGCCCACCATATTCTGCCAGCACCCTTTTTAATTTTGCCCACGTGTCTTCCGACATAAATGACACCCGCTCAAACAGTGAGACCTGGTCCGGGTGCATTTCCAGCAGGCTCATTCCTCGGTCAGAATGTTCTACGACAAAGTCCTCCAGCCGCACACCTTTCGCATAACGGCCTGCCAGGTTTCTCAGCTCAACCAGTTTGTCGCTGTATTGCACAAACCACTCAATGTACTCTCGTTCATTGGAAATGGATGGGGCTTCGGGGGTATTTTTCATAAAGATCTAATTGTTATGGCGTCCCTGGAATAACGGAGAAATTGTTTAGCGGACGGGAAAGTCAACGTGCGTAAAGCTTATCGTAGCAATAGTTAGTCGCTTCGATAAAACCTTCAATACTGCCAC
>JAKROC010000673.1 GCA_024509075.1 Endozoicomonas sp. | reverse complement strand
GAGTTTTCAATTCATTTGGTCAAGAATACCGAATTTCATTTGCATGACTACTTAATGACTGGAAGCTGTGTTCATGACTGCTTGCCGGAAGATAAACATATCATTGGAAAGTGTTTTACTCGGCAGACTGAGCGACATAACCTGCCCCGATAGCTTGCTTGAAACAGTTGGCCGTAAACACCGTTTGCTGCTAGCACATGGTTTCAATGAGTTTGACGGGTTGTTGTTAACATAGGCCTGTGCATTCTGTTCGTCCTGAGCCTGTCGAAGGGCGCAAACTCCGGCCTATGATAGGTCGTGCCAAACACCCTCCGACTCCGCTAAGGATGAACCAAGATGGTACACGCCAATCTCATTGAAATGATGTACTAGAGCGGTTCCGGTGATTAAAGAAAAACAGGTTACTCTTCAAGCTTCGAAGTCGAAAAGAATATAAAAGATGATGGTCGCAAAGCCTGTTTCGTTTGGATCAGGATCTTGTCGGGTGGGCACTGGTCAACTCATGTTCAAGGAACAATCCTGTGTCATCAGGCGGTAAATAGTGAAGCTATTGGCAACAATAAAGGTAGCTTCAATCAAACTGCCACCAATGGAACCGGCCAGAACGTTGTGAATCAACCAGCAGCTGTACAAGGGCATATTCCTGATCACCGCTGGCGGTGCGCCATTGGAAGTGCTCAAGGCATATATCCAGAAA
>JAKROC010000672.1 GCA_024509075.1 Endozoicomonas sp. | reverse complement strand
CACCGATCCAGACCGTGCTGCTCCAGCGCATTGATGTCAGACTCTACGGCTGAATTCTGCATCTCTTATCCACCTTTCCAGCTCTTTGACGCGCCCGTCGTTAGGCGTGCGTATTTCCAGGAGTTTTTTAAAGTTATTTCCGCCCGATGGATGAGCTGCTGGCTGTAGGCGACATAGTCCGCATGGGCTGCTTCGATGTCGGATTGTCGCGCGTCCCGCAGTGCGTCGTTGCACGAGCTTGAGCGTTTCAGATTACGCGCCTTGTGGAATCGCTTCTTGTGCTGTTCTAACAAATAGTTGCTTTGTCGCCAAAGGCTTTCCTGTTGCTCCGCAGACAGGGTGCTGGCCCACTTTACCATCTTGCGAACGGCGTCACTGAGCAAGTTAATATCCGTCGGGAAGTGGACACTGGTTTTTACGACAAACGAGTCAGCGCGGGCGCATATCGGTTCTTCTTTTTTTTTACCAGAAGGTGGCCGGCATTGACGACAACTTGGTTGATCTGATCGAGTACTTCCGGGGTGAACAAGGCAATATTGTCCAGCAAGGTTTGCAGTTTGTACTGGTGCTCACAATAAGGCCCGTGGCCAGGCATTTTTCGCAGGGTCCCATGCTCATTGGCCAATTCAAGAAGGCGGTCGTAGTCACAGTTGGTAGCGAGTCGTACAGCCCCAAAAACCAGTATGCGCCAGAGGTTCAT
>JAKROC010000671.1 GCA_024509075.1 Endozoicomonas sp. | reverse complement strand
TGCTATCGACGGACGACAGGATACGGGCGATTTTTTTCTGTTCGGTAAGAGGGGGCATAGGTACTTCAGTCGATAAGAAATTATCTTTTGAGATATTTTTCATCGAGTTACTTGTACCTGATGCTGATGCCTGTATCGTCTGTTTAATTGGCGGGAATTGCAGGCAGTAGGCTAACCACTTGGTGCAGTGTTTAACTTCTGAGGGTTCCGTCATCCAAAGGCGATCTGGCAGAAACAAATCTGAGTAGGTCGCATCCACATAGCCTGATTCACCCACCAGATTCGGTGTATTCATTCTGCTAATGATTATACGATTTGCAATTACGGAATTTTTTAACCGTCCTTCCTCGTTAATAAGAACAGCTTTATGTTCGCCTGCGTAAAATCTGCCATGACCGACAGCACTGGTTTTTAACACGCCCTTTTCATTCTGAGACTTTTGTCGGTTTTCGGAGTTTACACTGGTGCCAGAGATTAATTCTTTCACAAAGGTGCGAATCGGTACCACGTCCCAGTCTTGCACTACGAAATCTATGGGTTTGCTTGAGAGACGGTTCACTGTCATGACACCAGCTCCATATCCGCCGTAGCTAAAAGCCCCAACTCCGCCAAATACCCATCCAGCTGTGCATCCACTTCTGCCAACTGCCCACCAGTCACCAGAGCCCTGGCAAAATGCAGTGCACTCTGAGGCGCCTGAC
>JAKROC010000670.1 GCA_024509075.1 Endozoicomonas sp. | reverse complement strand
TACCAAACTTTCACCCTGTTCTACACCGGAATTACCAGGCTGAAGAAGATCTCCCACTAAATCTGGCAGTGGCTTTTGAGCAGCTACCTTGCTGCTTATACCTCGTTCAGCTTGAAGCTGTAGATTCTTCTGTGAGTTCATAACCAACGATTTCGTGTGAGACGGCATTGCAGCATCTACGGCTTCTATCTGCTCTTGTTTTAACTCTGTTTCTTTGTGGTTGTTTGCAGGCAAAGCGATTTCTTTTGCTCTTGGAGCAACTGATTTACTGGAGCCTTCATAAAGTGGTGGCAATTCTTTATCACTATGAATCGTGACTTCTTTTTGTTTCAAATCAGAGCAGGCCATCAGACCAACTGCCAGCCCGGCAATTAATAATTTTTTCATATACACCCAACCACACTATTTCTTGGAATTGATTGTCTTTATTGTTAATGAGAAAAACCAACAAATAAAGGCATCCTTATTTATTTGGCTTGGTCTGCATTAAATATTATGAATTAACCAGGGTAGGCATGTTTTATTGACGGCAAGCACATTGCCAAATTCAAACAGAATCCTTTCCAGGGATGGCCCAGATTATCCGCGATGAGCTGAAGTTGGTGCTCAACAGGATCAGCAAGCAAGGATGACGCAAACGTTGAACAATACCAAACTTTCACCCTGTTCTACACCGGAATTACCAGGCTGAAGAAGATCTCCC
>JAKROC010000067.1 GCA_024509075.1 Endozoicomonas sp. | reverse complement strand
GGCACCCGAGGGCATAAAGGCTTCGCTCATTATGCCGCCTCGAATCAACTTGAAAACCTTTGGGTATACACACACCCACTTAACACTATGGTCATACAAAAAATCCCCTCTACTGCACTGGGCAGAACATAAACATCTTTGGTACAGCAAGGGTCTAATATGACAAAAACCCAGAATCTACCCCACTCTTGTTGTCACTTTTTTTCACCGAACGTTAATTATTAATGCAGCCAGTTGACCTATCCGGACGACGTAGTCAATACAACCTTGTCGAGCATGAATCACCCGCCTACAAAGACAATTAGCTGCCCGTTTGATAATTTTATCTTCTCGAAGTTCCCCACGTTGACACTCTCATGTTCCTGAAAGATAAAATATAACACACGACAAAGTCATTCTACTCGCAACCCGGAGATGGAAATTGACCATTTGGTGGTATATACAGAAGCAGCCATATAATCCCGGCTAAATTAATGGGGCAACTATTCTGAAACAGTGGGCTACTGGCTGTGCCATTTACACAGACTCACCAAATCCCTGGTGCACAGGGCACTGGCATAATTCTCAGGGTCAATTGCTGGCTTGCATATACTGCTACCACGAGAAATATGTCCCCCAAGAGAGCTGCATGTATCGGAATCCATACAGACACACACAGATTCATTAATATACTCTCTCCAGGTGAGTCCTTGATTGATACACTCAAACATATTCTTTGCACCTTGGTATATGATGTCTCCTGCCTGCTCAATCACGCTAATGATTCCGTGATTAATTAGTTCAGTCATTTGCCTGGGGAGAATTTGATCAGGGTAGGTGCAATAAATACCATTCTCATTCGAAGCCGGTATACTGGTGCTTGACATGAACTGGCTGGCATTAAGGCATGTTGGGGTATTCAATCGTTCGCTTAATGGTAACTGGGGAGTAATACTTTGGCTATTAGCCAGACAATACATTGTTCCGACAATGACAACTGCTGAGCCTAAAGCCAGCGCTGCACATGTGCGACTGGAAAACGCAACGGTTTTATTTTGCGGGGAGTGATTTCTTTGTGGCATTTGCGCTCGGCCAGTCGATCCTAATGATCCGCCTCGATTGGTTGTACTTAATCGATAGTCTATGTTTTGCATGTCAGCCATTCCAGAAAGAAATAAAAAGACAACAGTCACTGGCCGTGTAGCGCAGTGACCGGGGAATAGAGTCAATTTCAGGGAAAAAATTCAGTCATTTCTCAAACTCGTCAATAATGAAAGATTATCGATAGAAGCAAATGTTATTGATGTGAGACAGTACTATGCAGCAATACCAAAACTCCCAGAAGTACGCATTTTTTTAGTTATTAATACTCCTGAACGTGCACATAAACTCAACACCTACTATTGTTGTGGTTTTTCTCATCTAGCCAGGTTCAAAGTTCATGTACAAGACAGAAGAATTTGTGAGTGCTTACGCGGATGAAAAAGAAACTCATCCATTTCGAACTCACATGGAAAGACATACAATTCTGGAGCTAATGACGGACGTAAAAAACAAGAGTGTTCTGGATATAGCCTGTGGTTCTGGTTGCTATAGTCGGTTATTCTGCGATCTTGGCGCCAAAAAAGTAATTGGCATAGACTGCTCGAGACTTATGATAGAGAACGCAATTGCAAATACGCCAATAAACATGCCCATTAAATATTTGCTTTGTGATGGTAAAAACTATCGTCACACACACAAATCAGACATCGTATTTCACTCTTATTTTTTGAATTATGCAGCTTCATCAGATTCACTGAATGATATGTGCCGCACTATATCATCCAATTTAAACAAAGATGGCTTTATGCTTGGCATTGTTTCAATGCTGGGCATAGAACCTGCTGGTGCCGTTGATTGCTGTGACTTTTATACAAGTTTTGAAAAGCAACCTGATGAGGGAAAAGAGTATGAAATTCACTTCCGTGGTCAGAAAGAAAGTATAAAAAATTATAATTGGAGTCAGAATAATTATGAAAACGCCCTTCGTAATGCAGGTCTTCGCAACATAGCATGGCACCCCCCAAAATATTGCGATTCACCTAAAATGAGTCAGGAGAACTGGCAACAACTGATGGATCACCCAGTATTCCTGGCCGTCACCGCCAATAAATAATAACCACCTATCCCCAATGGATTTCATGTTGCTACGCGGCGGCGATTGAGCGAAACCTTATCGAGTCAGCGGTAGGAACCTTCCCTTGCGCACTGAGTCGAAGGAGCCACCAATTGTGACTCCAACTCCCTCAGATCAGGGAATACGTTAAACGTAGAAAGATTAGCGGCGGCACTCGAAGCACACTCGGCCAGCGATGTCGGGATACATTCGCGAGCCTGAAAAAAACATTCAAGCTGCATGGCGTATCGTTTTCTCTGTACCTGAAAGATCGAATCACCGGCACAGGGATTATTCCCAAACTTTCGAACATGATTCGAGAAAAATCTGCCCTGTTGCAGCATGGTTCTGCCTACGGTTTTTGAGTAGTTATTGCTACCTGATAACCAGCGGACAGCTCTTATTTTATACTGCCTCTGGTGCAACAGCACTAGCACGAATACCCTTGCCTCCTGGATTGATGGCAGTATTGCCGGTGACAATCTTTACCTTTGCGAGGCCCGTTATGGATTTGAAAAACCTTCTCAATCAAGCCCTCAAATCAGACCTGCTCAAACAAGGCGCTGAGGCCCTTGGCAAAAAAACCCAAGGTGGGTCGTCAGATAAACTGAAAACCCTCGGGGCTGGTGCTGTCGGTGGTGGCCTGCTCGGCATGCTGATGGGTTCAAAAAAGAGCCGCAGCATTGCCAAAAAAATGGGTATGGGCGCCCTGAAAGTGGGTGGTGCGGCGGCAATAGGCGCAGTGGCCTACAAGGTATACAACGACTGGCAGGCAAAGCAAAACCCTCAAGCTGCCGGCGAAACCTTTGACCAGAATGATAACCTGCACAGCACTCTGATCCTGAAAGCGATGATCGCCGCTGCCAAAGCCGATGGCCACATTGACAACGCCGAGATGGCCCGCATCGAACAGGCATTGGACGAGATGGGTGCCGACCAGCAGTTACGCCAGCTGGTGCAAACAGAGATTAACAAACCGCTAGACCCGGCAGAAATCGCCCGACTGGCCAAGTCGCCCCAGCAGGCATCCGAAATCTACCTGGCCTCACTGATCGTGGCCGATGAGCAGAACTTTATGGAAAAAACCTATCTGCAAGAGCTGGCCAAACAGCTGAACCTGGCTCACGAAGTGGTTGCCCAACTGGAACATCAAGTGCAGTGATTCACCTCAGGGGCAGTGAACCCTCCACTGCCCCGCCCTTGACAGAAAAATCAAAAAACAAAAGAATACGCCGATCTTAACCTGCAATTTTCTCCCTCTCTTTTTTAGTGACAATTGTCCTGAAAAACCGTTGAGAAAATTCATGCAATCCCTGGTATGGATTGCCACTGGTTATTGGTGCCCAGCCCTGCGTACGGGTTGGCGCAACCCACATAACAAGCAGCCTCCGGTACCGGTTGCCACTGATGAACTGAACACACTAAGGACTCCTTCATGCCTGTTATTACTCTTCCCGATGGCAGCAAGCGCGAATTTGCCGATGCCGTTTCAATTATGGAAGTCGCCCAGGACATCGGCCCCGGCCTGGCCAAAGCCACCCTTGCCGGTCGCGTCAATGGCCAATTGAAGGACGCCAGCACGAAAATGACCGAAGACGCTGAGCTGGCCATCATCACCACTCGCGATGCTGAAGGCGTGGACGTCATTCGCCACTCCACCGCCCACTTGCTGGCCATGGCTGTGCAGGATTTGTACCCCGGTGCTCAGGTGACCATCGGCCCGGTGATTGAAAACGGCTTCTATTACGACTTCTCCTATGAACGTGCGTTCAATATGGAAGACCTGGCCAAAATAGAGAAGCGTATGGAGGAGCTGGCCAAACAGGATCTGGCCATTGAGCGCGTGGTCATGAGCCGCGAAGAAGCCATCAGCGCCTTTAAGGCCATGGGCGAAGAGTACAAGGTGGAGATCATTAACGATCTGCCAGACAGCGAAGAGATTTCTGCCTACCGT
The DNA here is from genome assembly GCA_024509075.1 of Endozoicomonas sp. Lineage (GTDB taxonomy): Bacteria > Pseudomonadota > Gammaproteobacteria > Pseudomonadales > Endozoicomonadaceae > Endozoicomonas. The sequence continues at coordinate 11,167 of JAKROC010000067.1, read as the reverse complement.
CAGGGTCAGTGGATGGACCTGTGCCGTGGCCCCCACGTACCGTCCACCGGCAAACTCAAAGCGTTCAAACTGATGCGCGTTGCCGGCGCTTACTGGCGCGGTGATTCCAACAACGAGATGCTGACCCGCGTCTACGGCACCGCCTGGGAAGACAAAAAAGCCCTTAAAGCCTACCTGGTACGTTTGGAAGAAGCGGAAAAACGTGACCACCGCAAGCTGGCCAAGCGCCTCGACCTGTTCCATATGCAAGAAGAAGCGCCGGGCATGGTGTTCTGGCACCCCAATGGCTGGGTGATCTACCAGGAGCTGGAACAGTACATGCGCGCCAAGCAGCGCCTGGCCGGTTACGAAGAGATCAAAACCCCGCAACTGGTGGATCGCAGCCTGTGGGAAAAATCCGGCCACTGGGATAAATACGCCGACAGCATGTTTACCACCAGTTCCGAAAACAAAGACATGGCTATCAAACCCATGAACTGCCCTTGCCACGTTCAGGTGTTTAACCAAGGACTGAAAAGCTACCGTGACCTGCCCATGCGCCTGGCGGAGTTTGGCTCCTGTCACCGCAATGAACCGTCCGGCTCCCTGCACGGTTTGATGCGGGTGCGCGGTTTTGTTCAGGACGATGCCCATATTTTTGCCACCGAAGACCAGATTCAGTCCGAAGTGTGCGACTTCATCGACTTTCTGCACAGCGTCTACGACGACTTTGGCTTTGAGCGCGATAATCTGATCTACAAACTCTCCACCCGCCCGGAAAAGCGTGTGGGTTCTGACGAAATCTGGGAGAAAGCGGAAAAAGCTTTGGCCGAAGCACTGAATACCAAAGACCTCCCCTGGGAAGAGCTGCCCGGTGAAGGGGCATTTTATGGCCCGAAAATCGAATTTTCCCTGAAAGACTGCATTGGTCGGGTATGGCAATGCGGCACCATTCAGGTAGACTTCTCCATGCCGGGTCGCTTGGGTGCGGAATACGTCGATGAAAACGGCGAGCGCAAAACGCCGGTGATGCTGCACCGTGCCACCCTTGGCTCGTTCGAGCGCTTTATTGGTATTCTGATCGAGCACTACGAGGGCGCCATGCCGGCGTGGTTGGCCCCAACCCAGGTAGCCATCCTCAATATCACTGACCGACAAACCGATTACGCCAGAAAACTGGAAAAAAACCTGTCCGAACAGAACATCAGGGTAAAAGCGGACTTGAGAAACGAGAAAATCGGCTTTAAAATCCGCGAGCATACCTTGATGAAGGTGCCTTATCTGCTGGTTGTCGGCGATAAGGAGATGGAAGACAACACTGTTGCGGCTCGCACCCGTACCGGTGAAGACTTGGGCGTTATGTCCATCGAAGCGTTCCAGCAACGCTTGGATGCTGATATCCTCAAGCGTGGCCGTACCAGTTAATTCACTGAACGCCTCGAAAACTTGTCCCCGCCTTTGCCGGGGATTTAAATTGTTGCTTACACAGGAGATACAACCATCAGACGCAACAGCTTCCGCGATCGTCGTCCCGTAAAGGCGCCGATTAATGAAAATATCCGCGCAAAAGAGGTTCGCCTCATTGGGGCCGACGGAGAACAGGTCGGTGTAGTTGATATACGCGATGCGCTGGGCATGGCAGAGGAAGCAGGGCTTGACTTGGTTGAGATTAACGCGACCAGTGAGCCGCCGGTCTGTAAGATCCTGGATTACGGTAAGCACCAGTACGAATCCAAAAAACAAAAGGCTGCGGCCAAGAAGAAACAGACTTTGATCCAGGTGAAAGAAATCAAGTTTCGCCCGGGTACCGAAGAAGGGGATTACCAGGTAAAACTGCGCAACCTGGTACGTTTCCTTAATGAGGGCAACAAGGCGAAGGTCTCCCTTCGCTTTCGTGGCCGGGAGATGGCTCATCAGGAGCTGGGCATGGAACTGATGAAGCGGGTCGAAAAAGACCTGGAAGAAATCGGAACCGTTGAACAGCATCCGAAAATGGAAGGCCGTCAACTGATCATGGTGATTGCCCCGAAAAAGAAGAAGTAATTAACTGACGGCTGAATGGCTCAGTGCTCTTCGAGCAACGTGCCGAGCCGTTTTTTCATTGCTTCGTGCCTGTTGTTTCCAGCGGGCATTACTTTTGACTATCCCGGGACTGATATTAATCAGTACCCGCGAATGCGGAGTGTTTTTCATGCCAAAGATGAAAACCAAAAGTGGAGCCGCGAAGCGTTTCAAGAAAACCGCTTCCGGTTACAAGCGTAAAGGTGCCTTCAAGAGTCACATCCTGACCAAGATGACCACCAAGCGTAAGCGTCAGCTGCGTGGTACCTCCCTGGTATCCCCGGCCGATCAGGGTCTCGTTGCACGCATGCTGCGCGATTAAGCCTTCGCTTTTTGATCATTTTAAGGAGATAACTCATGGCACGTGTTAAGCGTGGCGTCATTGCGCGCCGTCGTCACAAGAAAATTCTGAAGCTGGCTAAAGGTTACTACGGTGCACGTTCACGTGTATTCCGTGTAGCCAAGCAGGCTGTCATCAAAGCTGGTCAGTATGCTTACCGCGACCGTCGTCAACGTAAGCGTCAGTTCCGCGCTCTGTGGATTGCCCGCATCAACGCCGGTGCTCGCATGAATGGTCTGTCTTACAGCCGTTTCATTGCTGGTATGAAAAAAGCGACTATTGAAATCGACCGTAAGGTTCTGGCTGATCTGGCCGTTCACGACAAGGCGATTTTTGGCCAACTGGTAGAAAAAGCAAAAGCTGCCCTGGCTTAAGTTTTTCCTTCCGGAAAAAAGCGGCATCGTCTTATACCCAATGGATTTCATGTTGCTTCGCGGCGGCAATTGAACGAAGCTCCGGGAGCGTAGAAATACTACGTGACCGGGGTGAACGAATGCAGCCAACAAAGTAGCAACTCGAAAGGCGACGGGTATAGTGCCGCTTTTTTTTGTGAACACATTATTGACCAGCACAACAGCCCGCTTACCTATCCCCTCATACGCCGCAGCAACAACGCGTCCGTTGATTACTCGCCTGTCAGGATTGCTTACCCATATGTTATGGGCACACGAAAGAAAGTCCGATATAAATTCACCCTGAGCACCTGACTATGGATTTGTCCTGAAATAATTGCCTTGTTTTGACCTCAGGCTCAGTCAAAACGTCTGGCGAGTCATAGCCTTGAATTCAGGATAAATGGAGATAATCCCCGGACAATTCCAAGTCATCACACTAAAACGGAGAAAAAGAATAATGGACTCAATGATTTCCTCATGCCACCCCTCTGTGATCCCCCAGACACTTTTGGTTTCGGGAACTCCTGACGCCAGTACTGCCAACGGTATCGTGGCCATCGCCAATCCTGATCGTCTGATTCAATCCGACCAGCCCGAACAGACTAAAGTCCCTCTGTCCCGCCGGCTTATCTTTCCGTTCAAAGTGGCAATCAACCGAATAGGATTCATCGCTACTGGCAGCTTAATTCTTGGCCTTGTTCCAGGAATTATTGCGGGAGTTGTCGCTGGCATCGCTACTGCAGCTACTTGCGGTACAGCATTCCTTGCTTTGGGAGGCTTGGTTCAACTGATCAGCACATTGGCAGGGCGTCCATCCAAAGCACTTGAACATGGCTTTAACCTTGGTCGTCTTGTTAGCGCGGCAATTGCTGCCCTGGTAGGAGGCGTGGTCGCGGTTGCAGCCGGATTGCCAGTATTCGGTGCAATTACTGCGGCGGAAGGCGTATTCCATTTCCCAATCGATATATACCGCGCAGCCAGGTGGACAGAAGAAGATATGAGTACCATGGAAATGGAAATCGAGTCTACCTGGAAGTTAATCAGAGACACGTTTCATAACGTAGTGTGGGACGACGACTCCCGGCCAACTGCCCCTGGAACAAAACCCGAGTCTGACAAGCCGGAATTAACGCCGCCCGCACTACCCACTGAAAAATAGCCTTTTATACCCGTCACCTCTCAAGTTGCTACTTTGTTGGCTGCACTTGTGCCCTCCAGGGTATTCGCTCACCCCGGCCCATAGTATTTCTATGCTCCGGGCACCCGAGGGCATAAATACCCGAAGGGCACAAGGGCTTCGCTCAATTGCCGCCGCGTAGCAACATGAAATCCTTTGGGTATATTGGTATCTGCCACCGCGTTTAACGCCTGGCCAGACAGGTTCAAGATTGAGAGCCCACAACCTGCTTCAATACCATCAAGCAGAGAATCCCACACCTGGAGTAATCATTCAGATCACCATCGCTCCGGTAAACATCCAAGTCATCAATCAACAACTGACCCATGGTTGCATCATTGATGGCACAACGATAGTGACGAACCTTGGTCACGCCATCTTCCACATAAAAAACCCTGGTGCAAACCCGATAATTGCACTTGATGGTTTCCAGCGAGTCATCAGTACCAATTTTGCGGAATGTCAAAGTGATTTCCTGAGCCTGATCATTGTTCAGTCTCCTGGCAATGGCAGCCCGCTGACTGAATTCAGCGGGCATTTTCGGCTGAATCGTAATGACTTCAGGCACCTCCCGAACCAGCAACACCTGGCGCTCGCGAAGGATGTCCCACTCTTCTTCCTTTTCCATATCCCACTCCAGCGCCTGGGGAAAGTGTTGCACTGCATGCCTGAAACTGTACTGTTGAACAGTAATGGAGTGTTGTCGGTGGGCAACGTTTTGGTAAGAGAGCACTTGATCGAGCAACAATTGCACAGAAAAATCATCCCGGTCGGCCAGCTCCGGGACAACAGGCAACGAGAAAATAAATGTGTCCGGTGGAGACTGTCCATCCTGAGTCACTTGTGCAGAAATCTGAGGATCGTCAGTGATCGAAACGATATCGCCATGTTTCATCACTTGCCGCTCCGTTAACACCCGAAATGCACATTTGTGCAGATTTTCCTTATTCAGCACCAAATGTAATAACGGGGCAAGAAACTCCGCACAGTCTTGCTGCTGCAAATGCCAGGCCTGGATAGCAGGCGTCCCCCGCTGGATCATTGCTGACTCTTCATTGTTGCATCTATGTACTCGTTTTTGCCCGGCAATACGGACAAGCAGCTCATCAAACGATTCAAAACCGTCAAAAATGCCTTTAACAGCACCCTGAATGCATAAATCCAGCAGCTGCTTATAAGTTCTCTGCATGGCTGAGTGCACCCCCAGCTGGTACAGACGGATGAGGGTGGACAGGCACTTGGCCAACCCTATTTGCAACAACTGAACCTGCTGCTCATTGTTGGTCGTTTCACCACGCAGTTGGGACAGACACTGCTCAGCAGTCAACTGCTGATCACTTTTGGTGACCTGCTTCATACCCTCAGCTGCGCTCAGGTAGGCACTGTATGGAGAACAGATGATTGGCCATACCGATGCAGCAACAAAACAAGTACTACCGTAATTTTTCAGCCCCTGCATGGATTGCACGCGGGTGAATTGTTTGCTCAGCGAGAACTGTGAGAACAGATCCGCCGTATCGCTCCCTTTGTGTTTAACGACTCGTTGACGCTCCTCACTGGTGAGTTTCAGAATATCCTCCAGCTCCCGGTCAGAGCTGGCATTCAACAGGCATGGCACAAAGTCAGGTAAATACTTCCGTTTTTTTTGTTTGAAATGTTCTGCCAGAGTTTTTTTAACCACGTCAAAGTCGTATTCGGGATACTCGTAATTCCTGACGTCATAGACAACACTCGTCTTCTTTGGGTATGTATCATGGTCAAATATCTTCTTGAACTCTCTGGCACCATAATGGCAGTAGTAGTGCTTCAGGATGGTCTTTATATCATCTTCAATGGCAGCCACACGCTCACTGTTCATCTGCCAGGTAGCGTAATCAAAACGCTGCACAGCACGGAAGGTAGTGAACAGGATCAGGTGAATCAGCTCCCGTCCCAGCTCTGGCTTGCGATGCCAGAAACGCTCAGTAAAGTAATCAGCGACACGAACCCATCGTTGCAGGTATTTCAGCCAGTCTTTGTCGGTAGTGGTATCAAACGTATCATAGAAACAGCCAAGACCGCAGTTCAGAACTCGTTGCCATGCCCCTTCCCCAACAACAATGGTTTTCAGGTTTTTCATTAACGCCATGGATTGGATGCAAATCCTTGAGGCATCGGAAGAAGTCGGTTTTTCACTATTATTTGCTTTGCAGACAGACTCCACCAAGCTTTCAGTGGAATCACTCTGGCGAGACATTGCTGGTGAATCCGGGGGAATGGACAGCCTACTGACAGGTGAAACAAATATGGATCGATTGCTCAGGCAAGATCTTTCGCTATCGGGTGGATCACAGCTTTTGTCCATACCTGCCAGCGTTGGTTTAACTACTTGTATAGCACCTGGCGGTTCGGCAACGTCATGATTTAACAGCAGAGCTTCATTAGACCCGTAATTACGGCTAGAGTTATTTTCATTAACCATATTCAATGTATTATTCGCTAAGTGAGCTATTTGGGGAGTGAGTCCAAGACAGGAGCGGGTTTACTCAATTTTACTCAATATCCTTGCGTATCCTGCATCAACTCACCCTGAATGGAGATGAAACTAATAAAAATAATTCAATATTACTCAAACGCAACAAGATTCACCATTCCCCATGGCTATACCCGTCGCCTTTCAAGTTGCTACTTTGCTGGCTGCACTTGTGCCCTCCAGGATATTCACTCGACAACTGCTCCATGCGTTGCTCTACCTCCTGCATCCATGTAGTCGTCACCCCGGTCACGTAGCATGTCTACGCTCCCGGCACCCGAGGGCATAAAGGCTTCGCTCAATTGCCGCCGCGTAGCAACATGAAATCCATTGGGTATATATGGCAAAAGTGATAATCAAGAAGCAAAACACTAACCAATAGCTGGCAATCCCAACGCTACCCGAATCCGGTATAACGCTTGCTGAACGCAGATTATATTGACCGCCCCGGAGATATCACCCAGTTGAACCCGATTGAAAACCAGCTCAGTAAAAGTCTGGTGAATGCCTGTGTCACGACCGTCCGACCTGGTTAAACCAGCTAACCTCCCGGCAAAACTGTTGCATTCTCTTTGTGCACGGAATTGTCGAAACCATGGAGCCAGATTTACCAGGCACAAATCAATGCGATCAAGATCGTTCTTCGCTACCCCCCCATAGTGGGTTACATTTCGCTCCAGTATATCATCAAGAATCATCCCAATTCGTACCAAACTATCATAAAGACGATTATGCTCGTCTCTACTAACAATTGACAAAGGCATGCAATCGAGCAGTGATGACTGATAAGAAGCCATGGGTTGATCCTGGCTACCATTAAGCTCAACCTCGTGTGTGATTGCCTGCCACTGCTGATATATGTTATAAACAGGCGTCTTGAATAGATTTACCCGGCCCATTTGTTGCGGCAAGAAAAATGCTTCCAGGTCATTCGCTTCTCGCCTTGGATAAACAGTGTTAATGTAGGCGGAAACTGTTTTCCTGACGGTATTGTTACACCAGAGCTCCTGATCATTTTTTGCCGGCCCAGCGTCAACAATAGCCAGCACCCACTTTGCCAGGCAGTGCAATTTGTAATAACTGACCTGGACGATACCTGGTTGGCTTACAACCGCCTTGAACAACTCAATCGTCAGTTTTTTCAAGTCAACCCTGGTCAAATGGTGTGCTACAGAAGGGGATATGATGCTAAGTGATAATACATCGTCAATCTTTTCCTCACTGATAATTTCCCCATGGAAAATACTGACCCTGAGGTCACTAATCAACTTTCCCCACGCCCGGCAAGCCATATGCTGCCAGTCTTCAAAATGATAAATGTCTTTTAACAAATAGAGAAAAGCCTGATTTTCCAGACATTTTTTACGGTGCTTATCCATCACCTTAATAATTTTTCGATAATCGTCAAAGTCATGTTTGCTTTTGGCATAACCATCGATAAAAATTTCGTGAAAGAAATAACAGCACAGCTTTTTTTTTAATAATTTCATCATCCTGACTAACCGTTCTCCCTGATGCATGGATGGCAAAATATTTTCGCTGATAACCCAGCGCCTGATATCCAGGGCGGCCTGCTGATAATCACCATGCGTTCTGTTCAAGTTCGACAATCGCTTGGTGGCATCCTTAAACAGGGCAAGTCCATCTCGGCTGGTCATGCCTACCAGAGAGTCTTCAATGGGTACTGCACTTTGTTGGTAGCTTCGCCATAATGACAAGCATTGATCGGAAAGCATCTGGTAATTTGCCAGATCGTTGACTACCACTTCCGCTTCACGGCGTTTTTCATGATGGCAAATTTTGACTTTATAGCAGGTTAATAACTGGATAACGATATCTGACAACAACGTGCGTATATGATGAAAAAGCAAAAAATGACTGTTGATAAATTGCTGATAAATCCTGACAGAAAGATTCAGCGCAAATAACCTGGCCAATGCTTGATCAAGGCTGACTACTTGGTGAGCCATCATCACTCGAGAATATTCTTGTTTCAGGATTTCGTACACCAACCGCGTCTGTAATGGATAATCGCCGCCTCTGGCTGCCAAAAAGTCGGACGTTATCTTTAAATCCCCCCCCGCAATCAGCAAGTCAATCTGATGGGGAAACCCAGGATTTGCCGAACATTGCTTTTGCATGGCGATTTCAAGCACTTGGAGTTTTTGCCAATATGCTCCCTGGTCATTGGCCAATTGCAAAGGCCTGGAAAAATCGGCTACCCCCAGCAGCTGTTTCAATTCACCAACTAACAAGGCATCTTCACCACGCCGGGGAAAACCCACAGCGTATTGCAGGTAGTCCAACTCACTTTCGACCAGACCGTTTAATGTGGCCTTGATTTCACCGCGAGCATTTTCCCAGTCCGAAACCAAGAGTTCTGGATAGCGCTGAAGAAAATCCAGAATAAAATGGCACACGTCAAAATAGTCATGGGTATAACCGACAGCAGCCTGAGCCTTGATTGCAGCCAGACAGGGCCTGAACGTTTGACAAAACACAATGCCAAAGCAGGAAGTCAAATAATCTGCCGCTGAGCTGTCGTCCTGGCAGTTGTATTTTTGCGCCAGGGTGGAGATGCATACTACCACTCGCAAACAGCGCTCCAGTGGTTCGTGAACGGCCGTTAGCACAACCTGCAGATTCCTCAGGTAACTATCCATCTGTCGGGTCCACACCTCAGCGCTGGCTGAGGCTGACAGATGCTTGTGATCAGGAGTCCATATGCCACGACGCAATGCGTTTTGTATGCGTACGAGGTTTTTTTGATACGCCAGGCGCTCCTCAGTGCCAATATACCTGGCACCCTCAGCACTTTTTTGTGTCTTACTGCAGGACAGTGACTCAGCGGACCAGCTCTGGCAATTTACATCTGGTTGGCTCACCCCTTGATTGATGCCACGGCAATGATTTTGGGGGACAGCCTGCATGGTGCGCATTTGTATAGGGGTGTCGCCCACCGCAGCCCCCCGGGGTTCAGGATTCAGCCTGTCTGGCTTGGACGCAGCCAATTCTAAAACCGCTGCGGTCCAGTCGGTGGCAGGTTGTGAAGGAAATAACCGGTAATCAGAAGGTAGCTGACAGTTCATCTCGGGACTCTTTTTGGAATTGAGGCCTCTCAGTGTAGACTTATGCCCAAGTGACTGACACCTTCATTGGCCGACAACCGACGCAGCTCACGGATAAACTCTCTGACTTGTTTCTGTTGTTGACACACCATAGTAATCAGCTCAGCTACAAATTGCTGATGCAACTGGCAGAGTTCGTGTTCAACAATGTACTGCGACAATTCGGTGCCTTTGAATTCTGGTGCCTCGGTATGCTTGACCAGTTTGCCAATGGTACTGAATGAGACAGTCAAAGCACTGGCCACTTCATCCACCGAGGCTTTACATGGCGCAGTTGATTGCGCAGTGTAGCCCCACAGCAAAGTCCAGGGCGGGCTGGACACCGAACATATCAAAGTCTTCGGGATTGGGCGTGTTTTCATTCAGCCTATCCAGCAGGCGCTCAAAGTTTTTTGCCGATTGCAACCCTGCGCTGCAATCCCAGAGCATATTGAGGCAGTGGCTGACTGCATCCGGGTCACCAAACTCGGTCAGTTCAGCAAACAAGGCGAAGTTCGGCCAGGCCCTCGGCGTGACGGCAGTGGCCAGGGCAGTCAATTGCCACGGTGCAAGATGTTCGATTTGACGGAATATAGTGGGCGTAAAGTTGCTGAATATTCAACGGAGATTACCAATAACGTAAACAACGCCGGTATTCTACCACCTGCTGCTTGCCTCGACACGACCATTATATTGACCAGCTAAAACGCAACTGAACTGAATCAAGATCATAAGAAGAGTTAAATTCCAAAAAACTGTTGTGGGCAAGACAGGTAACGGCCGTCACCCGGCTAGCTCTTAGTTGTGCTTTTCCACAATCACCAAAACTAAATCGGGAGTTCTGTTTAATAAAATAAACACCATCTCTGACAATCCCACCCAGGCCGACGTAATCAAGACTGAAAAGAATGATTGAACCAGCCACCTGGTTGCGCATCCTGTTAGGATTATTCAATGTTTTGTAGACAAAAGACCCGACTTCATCACTGTTAAGTTCAAACTGCTGCTGATAAGAAAGATCTGGATGCTGACAAGCTGTTGCATTTGCTACTAAAGTAGAATCATTATTGTCGAACTGATAACAATCTGCGGATTCTGCCATCACAACATGACTGGCTGACAGACTCAGCATACCAATTAAAAACACATCAGCTACTTTATTAACCATTTTTTCATCCCTGAATTTTAGGCACTACTGAATCAAGCAACCAATTAACAACCACCGTGCTGAGCACCAAACAAAATATGTGGTAATTATAAATAACAAATAAAAAAAAGTGATTTGGACAATAGTCTTAGGGAATCAGATAACAGGTTTGTACCACCTTTCACACCAAGCCTATGGAAATGTATTAACTGCATCTTCGCCTGGACAAACAGAATCTGACGGCATTATTTCTCAACCACCAGCAAACTTCACCCCTCCCCCGATAAACCAAAACAGGTGGTATTTTTCTACCGCTATCCAGAGAAGAAAACTATCCCTTTCGACAAGATTGCTTGCCGAGGGGCAACAAAGGAGCAACTTGAAAGGCGACGGGTATAATCTTGTGAATGCCAAGGCGATGGGCGTTAGCGATGTGGCGTTCCATAAAA
>JAKROC010000669.1 GCA_024509075.1 Endozoicomonas sp. | reverse complement strand
GCCCTTTACCTTGACACTAAGCACAGTCTTAGGTGTAAGATGCTTTTTTTATTTTATTGTTTATGGTTACAAGAGAATGTTTGCGGTCTTGCAGTATTTGAATCAATGCTCAGGAAAAAAGAACATGGGAGTCATGCTACTTTTCCCTTTTTTTTATTTTCAAGGGAATAATAAGTATAAAATTGAGATAAATGATTTGGAAGTTGTTGTTGATGTAGTTGTTAATGAGATCTTTGAACACTTTGATCATCTTACCAAGTCTACCATGAAATTTGGAATATCTGAGATATTCAACTTTTCAAAATTGTACAAATAGATCTTTGCATCGGGTTCTGTATCGCTTCAGGATACTGAGTCACGTGTTATTTTTAGAGGTTTTAACTTTTTGGAGTTTTTAAAATTTTCCTAGATCCACAGAAATATAACCCTGCTAAGCAAAAAAACATTTTCACACTCCTAAATTCATGTCTTTAAAACATGCAGTGAGCAAATCAATCATTAAATTGTCTCCTGACTCGCTTGAAATATCAGTGAATTTACAACAAATCATCCACTGCTTTAAGCTCCCCTGTTGATAACTCAGGTCAGTAGGAAATTTAACAACATTAAGTTTTTCTCCTTGTTGGTGTGCGGCTCCTTCAATGGAAATTTTCATAAATTGTTTCCTAGCAGATATTTCAGTCATCTTGATTGGAAAAAATGTGT
>JAKROC010000668.1 GCA_024509075.1 Endozoicomonas sp. | reverse complement strand
ATGGCCAGCTGGGATATGAGCTGCGCAGGACGGCTCCACAGTTTGCTCGACTTTCCTGCACTGATTATCACCAGCTGGATATTACTGATGAAGTGGCCATTCACTCCTTTTTCAAAAGCTCCACTCCCGCGATTGTTATAAATGCTGCGGCCTATACGGCGGTTGATAAGGCCGAGATGGATGTGGAAACCGCCAGGGCAGTGAATGTAACCGGTGCCGAGCTGTTAGCCAAAGCCTGTGCCAACAATAAAATACCTATGGTGCAGGTATCGACGGACTTTGTGTTTTGCGGTGGTAAATCCTCCCCCTATCATGCCGATGATCAGCCTCAACCTCTCAGTGTTTACGGCCATACCAAGCTGGAGGGCGAAAACCATGTGCGGGAAATACTGCCCCAGAGCAGTCTGATTATTCGTACCGCTTGGGTCTATTCAGCGCATGGCAATAACTTCGTAAAAACCATGCTGCGCCTGATGCAGGAAAAAGATCAGCTGGGTGTGGTGGCCGACCAAGTGGGTACGCCTACCTGGGCAAACCACCTGGCACAGTGTGTATGGAATGGCGTTTCCCATTTACTGGAAGGGACGGTGCATAGTCCGGTACATCATTACACCTTGCCATTTCTGATGTCTTGCTCACTGCCATTGTTGTCGAAGCTATGTCTCGTCGGCACGAAAGCAGGGGCAAAATGTGTTTGAAGCTTTAC
>JAKROC010000667.1 GCA_024509075.1 Endozoicomonas sp. | reverse complement strand
TGGTCACGATCTATGTGCACACTGTAATTCTGGTTCTTATGATCATGGCTAGAATAATAAAATTCATCCGTCATTTCATCTGGTTGAATCGCTGACCAATATAATATTTCTAACGCCATTCTATTGAGCCATTCACCAAACTCTCTGTCATTCAGAGCAAACATTTCGTGCAGGACTATTTTTTGCCTCGAATAATACCCTTGCAAAAAACACCTCAGAATTGAAGATAAAAATTTTTTCACATTGTCAACGGCCGTTGGATTTTGATAGTGGAATTCAGAACTCAAACGCTTGCATCGAGAGTAAACCATGACAATGGCAACAAAATTATCCATTATGGCATTAAAATACGCCAACAGGTTTCCAACTTTTGGAAACAATTGCTTATTTAACACATTATCAGGGTTCAACTTTTTTGATGTGTCTTCAAATATCTGGCTGTCACCAAGATCTCTAAGTCCAGACCAGGACAAATCTGAACGCTCAACATCTTTCACCCAATCACACATTCCCCCGGGAAAGCATTCAAGGTTTTTACAGAAGTAACTGGACAATTGTGATAATGACATCCATTTAGACAGACCTTCCCATTGACCTGTTTTGAGATGCTGTATTTTTATAAGGCTGTCGAAAGTTAACCCATATCTTGCGTACTTACCCAGATCAGCGGCGGCTTTTTTCAATCCTTCTTCAGATTTAGCATGAGG
>JAKROC010000666.1 GCA_024509075.1 Endozoicomonas sp. | reverse complement strand
CGATATCTGTTTTATAAGTTGCGGTGCCAGCTCGGCAATTGTCGGATATTGGAACTGCACCGACAGACAATTACCACCTGAACAACAGCACCTGTTGCTGCACCAACTGTTCGAACAACAGGCCCGGCAGTCACCAGACAACGTTTGTCTTATATTTGCAGACACGCAACTGACCAACCGGGAGGTGGATAACCGGGCCAATCAGATGGCCCTGACCATCCGGGAACAGATAAAAGCAAACGGTGATGGAACGGTTCCGCCAGACACCTGCGTGGTGGTCTGCTGCGAGCCCTGCATTGAGATCAATATTGCCGCCCTGGCGGTGCTCAAGGCCGGTTGTGTTTACGTGCCGGTTAACTACAACGAAGCACCGGAGCGTGTCGGCTTCATTATCGAGGACTGCAAAACACCACTGGTGCTGACCACCTCACAGTATGCCTGGCTGCTGGCCGACAATGCGTCGTATTCGTCTGTGGCACTGGACGCCTATCCGTGGGCCGGGACAACCATCAAGGCACCGGATGGTACCGCCACGCCGGAAACACTGGCCTATATCATCTACACCTCGGGCACCACCGGCCACCCCAAGGGGGTAATGATCCGCCATAAGTCCGTGGTCAACTTCATCCTGGACTGCCGCCAACGCTTTGCTGTGCAATAGGATAGGCGGATGGCCAGCAGAGAATCACCACCGCAAAGGAAAAAATT
>JAKROC010000665.1 GCA_024509075.1 Endozoicomonas sp. | reverse complement strand
ATCTCAGTTGCTGATGGCTTCTTTAGCGTTCCATTATTCGCTGTTCGTTGCGCTATAAGCATGACAATTGGAGTACCGAAATTTTCATCGATTATATGATTTATAATTTTTATGTTTCTATCAGTGAAACATTCTTTGCTAAACCGTTGCTTATTCGTTTTTCCAACATACCAAACTTTTCAGAAATTTGGTTGTTCCGGGTATTATAAACACTCCTCCTGGAGGTCAGAGTAATTCAGTCAAAGCACTCAGAAAAATACTTAGTCTTTGACTGTATGCTTAGAAGTTCACTAACCGTTGTAACTAGTTGTTTGTTAAGGTGGTATTTATGTCTGTAACTAGAATTAGTAGTGCAGTTAAATGTGCAGGTTGTGGCAAATTGGGAAATCAAGTATTAGGTGTTAATAACTGGAAAATGTGTGACACCTGTTTTACACCATTCTGCATTAATTGCTATAAATCTGTAAAGAAAGGTTCAACCAGTTGTACTGATCATCGGCCTTGGGGAAAATGGTTAACCGGTAGTGGAAAACACTCAAAAATGGAATTCAAATAAATTCAGCATTACCCACTGTGAGTCACAGCAGACCAGCGCATAACAAAAAATTCCAGGGGACGCCTACGGCGCCCTGAATTTGGCGTTGTGCGCTATTGTGCATGGCCTTTCTCTGTCTGGAAGTTCAACAGAAATGTAAATGGTTTTGTGGGTTC
>JAKROC010000664.1 GCA_024509075.1 Endozoicomonas sp. | reverse complement strand
GCAGTTATGTGGAAGCCAGGGATACCCGTGATGTGGTGGATATTGTCCAGCTGAACAGCGAGCTGAAATCCACCGTTGAGCGAATTGCACAACTCCGGGCGGATATTGATGGGATTGTGGCGGAGATTCAAGGTGAGGAGGCTCGGGTATGAGTGATTTGACCTTAATTGAAAGAATGCTTGATAGTTCCAAGGTGGAATGGAAGCCATTAGCTGAAGTGGCAATATTGAAACGTGGTCGAGTGATTTCAAAAAGCTATTTAGCCAATAATGCTGGCAATTACTCTGTTTATAGCTCTCAAACGGCACAAAATGGAGAGATTGGAAAAATAAACACATTCGACTTTGATGGAGAGTATGTTAGCTGGACAACTGATGGTGCAAATGCTGGCACAGTATTTTACCGAAACGGAAAATTCTCCATAACTAACGTTTGTGGGTTAATAATTTTAAACAACGTTAAAGTATTAAACTACAAGTTCCTATATTATTGGCTTTCAATAGTAGCTAAAAGTCATGTTTATTCTGGAATGGGCAATCCTAAGCTTATGAGCAATCAAATGGCTAAAGTTCCTATTCCTGTTCCACCGCTAACTATACAAACCGAAATCGTCCGGATTTTAGACACATTTACCTCGTTAACCACCGAGCTAACCTCCGAGCTTAGTGCACGTAAGAGACAATTCAAGCATTATCGTGACGAATTATTAAG
>JAKROC010000663.1 GCA_024509075.1 Endozoicomonas sp. | reverse complement strand
CCAGCACTCTGAAAGGGTTGACGAATGCCTGATATTGGGTTGCTTGCCTTGGTGGAGGCGGCAAATGAGCGAAGCCCTTGTGCCCTGGGGTTCTGGGAGCATAAAGATACTATGTGACCGGGTTGACGACTGCATGGATACCCTGGGGGCATAAATGCAGGAAGTAGCACCCTGAAGGACACACGTACAGCAAACAAATTAGCAAATTGAAAGGCGACGGGCATAACTTTTACTCCCCCTCAAGACCCTGAATCGGTTTGACAGAACCCCAGCGGCGGCACCTGGGGCATTGCCAATGCATCTCTTTGCCAGAAAACCCACAACCAGTGCAGGAATAGACAGGCTTAAGTCCCAGCATACGCCCGGTAAGGCGGTAAATCAGTTCCAACTCATCACCAGCGCCCTGAAACTGGCAACGCAAGTTTATCAACTCGTGCAGGCCACGCAATGTCGGGTGACCTTCCAGCTGGGCGCTGAGAAAAGCAACTGCCCGGGAGTCGTCTACCTGTTCGCACAGCAGACGGCTCAAGGTGATAATAACAGCTGTACTCGGTCGCTCATGCAGGCAGCGTTCAAGGTAGGTGGCAAAACCGTACAGGTTGCCTGAACCATCGAAGGCTTTTTCCAGCAATGGCAAGGAGATAGGGACAAAATTGATGTCTTGAGTAGCGATACGCTGCAAGGTTTTGATGGCTTGTTTGTAATTACCGTC
>JAKROC010000662.1 GCA_024509075.1 Endozoicomonas sp. | reverse complement strand
CCCACGGTCTACCGAGTTGTGGAGAGGTAAAAACTATGGACACGAGTAAGATCTGAGAACAACAAATAAGAGCTTCATAACTCAATCCGAACTTAATAATTTTTAGACAGCAGATCACTTTTCATTATAAAAACAAACTTGCAAAGTACTTCGCCACTCTTCAAACCGTCTGCAAACGAACATCCGGGAGAGTCGTCGCTCTGTCCCCACTCGACCGGTTCCCCAAGAACGTCCTCAATCCAATTCCTCGCCTCCATCTCCACGCCCTTGTCATACTTTGCATCGATCTGAAAGTGACCATTTTATGTGTTGCGTTATCAGTAAGTGATGTAGATGTGTTTAAACCAGAAGCGAGAGAGAGACTGAGAGAGAGGGGGGGGGATAATCTTAGCAAAGCCAGAAACCCCATTGAAGAAAAGAAGCATAACCACAAGACAATTTAATTAAATTACGTACCCTGGCTCAGGTGAGCTGCTTGCGACTAAATGCGCAGAGGGTGGTTTGAAAATATTTTTCTGAACAGTTCTAAACAGCACAGCAGGAAATTTCGAATCAATCAATTTTTTTTATTAAAAGCTGAGAAAATAAACAGATTGAAAAACAAGAAAATACTTTCTTGGTCGAATTCTCAAATCTTCATATGCATGATATTGAACATAACCCGGGAAACGTATTGGACAAAGTGTTCGGAATAGCCGTTGGCGACATCAATG
>JAKROC010000661.1 GCA_024509075.1 Endozoicomonas sp. | reverse complement strand
TTCTATTTTTTCTTTCTTTTTTTCTCTGAAGACACAGCTCAGTGAAATATGATCCATTTTATGATTATTCCCAACAGAGGCGTGCCAAGGAAATGGAGTAACTAAAGCATTTTTGGGTGCTGGTCATTTTAGAAGATGCATGTCATCCCATGTTAATGTCTAAATACATGGAAGTATAGCCATTTTGGAGCTAAACAGGGGACCAGTCAACAGCTTCAGCCTGGAATTTTTAGAAGAGATAAACACCAACTTGGAAAACCTTGAAAACGACCAGGACTGTCAAGGACTTATAGTTACTTCAGTAGGTTACAACAGTACATTGTTTTTACTACAAATGTAGTTCTGATTAGCCTCTAGAAACTTTTAGATCCATGTTCAGTGTGTTAACAAACCTCAAACCTGCAAACTTCAAACCACAATAAGCAGTTTGAGGTTAAGAGTTGACTATGCTGATGTCTTCCATTAACTTCTACCATCAGCAGTCCCTTTCAGGACTACTCTCATGCTAATAATCAAATATTCATGATAATTAGTTGTATTATTCAGAACATATGAACAGAGTCGATGATCATTTTAAGTCTATTTATTGTTGTCTCTGTTTGAATTAGGGTGTTCCAAAAGTGTTTTCTGCAGGGCTCGACCTAGTGAAGGAAATTTACCTGACCGGGTGCCTCCTGCGCTCGTAACAAAAAAGAGAGGGTTGACAGAAAAAAC
>JAKROC010000660.1 GCA_024509075.1 Endozoicomonas sp. | reverse complement strand
AGGAAGTAAAACGAGTTTTCAATTCATTTGGTCAAGAATACCGAATTTCATTTGCTCAGCCTTAAACGCTTCAACAGCTGCCGGGTCGCTCATATCCACGTCTTGCAACGCTTTCAGGCTGGCAAACTCATCGTAGTTTTGCAGAACGTTTTCAACCCGCAGGTACTCGCCAAACAGGTTTGCAAAGGCTTTTTTGTCCGACTCTTTCTCAATGGCAGAAGGATCAGGAAAGCGTTGCTCCAATTCCTGCACCACATCCATAAAGCCCCGTCTGGCTTCGCCGGTCACCAAATCGGTAAAGCCTTCCATATATTCCTTGTAGCTTTTTTCCAGTACCACGTTTTTGGTGTTTTTATCACCAAACAGGGTGATGGCATCTACCGTCGCCTGTTCCAAATCGCGGAAGGTGACAATATTGCCAAAGGTCTTGGTGGCGTCATAAATGCGGTTGGTGCGGGAATAGGCCTGCATTAACCCATGGAAACGCAGGTTTTTATCCACGAACAGAGTATTCAGGGTTGGCGCATCAAAGCCGGTAAGGAACATTCCCACTACAATCAATAAATCAATGTCCTTGGCTTTAACCCGCTTGGCCAGATCGCGGTAATAATTCTGAAAACCTTTGCTATCAACACTGAAATTGGTTCTAAAGAAGGCGTTATAAGTAGTCATGCAAATGAAATTCGGTATTCTTGACCAAATGAATTGAAAACT
>JAKROC010000066.1 GCA_024509075.1 Endozoicomonas sp. | reverse complement strand
GTCGATGTACATCGGGTGAATTATTCCGGTGAAAACGCCTTGATGCTGGCAGCCGTTGGTTTTGCCACAGAGGGGTGGACATCCACAGTGTTAACCACGAAGGCAACAATGCCGTGCTGCTGGCTGCCGGGCAGGGTGATTTGTCCGTGGTGATGTGGCTGTGTGAGCAAAATGTCGATGTACATCGGGTGAATTATTCCGGTGAAAACGCCTTGATGCTGGCAGCCGCAGCCGGTCACTTACCTGTTGTGCGCTGGCTATATGAAAGCAAAGGGTTGGCCATTGCCCTGGTCAACAAGGACGGCCACAATCTGTTGGAACTGGCTGCCTGGAATAGTCATCTTCATGTTGTCCAGTGGCTGGAGGATAAGCCCATCACGCTCCGTATCGAAAGTGCCTGGATGGCGATTTTGGAAGCGACAGAAATTCGCAATATGGCTATGTTGAAGTGGCTTCGGCAGCGACAATACCCATTGGTATACGAAGATGATTCAGCCTTTTTGTGCGCAGTGTCCTCAAATGACCTGCGCACGGCCAAGTGGTGTCATGCACAGGACGCCAGCACGCCGTTCCTGGTCGACGGAGTGAGAGATAGTTGCTTCATAAAAGCCTGTGGAAATGGCAACCTGCCTATGCTTCAGTGGCTTTGTCAGCAGTTTGGGGGGGTGGGCGTCGCTGATACCATACCAGGGGCAGGTCAATCCATATTGTCAGCAGCAGTGAGCAGTGGCTGTCTGCATATCGTGCGGTGGCTGGTCTCTCAGGGCCTTGATCCACTGGTGCGCCAGCCTAATGATAGCCTCGAGCCAATAATTATTGCTGTCAATGTCAGGTGTTTGCGTATTGTTAAATGGTTGTACAATTTGAGTGTCAATCTCAATCGCCCTGTGGCCAGTAACCTTCTGAGAGAGGCGATTTTCTGTGGCGATTTGTCAATAGTCGAGTGGTTGTGCCAGCAGGGTCGAGCACTGCCAGAAGTGAACCTGGATGGTCAGGATGCCCTGTCACTGGCGATCCGGGGTAATCACATTAAAATGTCGCGGTGGATGTTTCGTCGAGGCTGCACGCTGGGCGCAGAGCATATTGATGTAGCCATGATGTCTCAGCGCAGGGAGGTGATCAGTGTTTTATATCGGGCGCTGTCACTGGTGGGGCGTGCGGCGTTAGTGCGCACGTTAAACACGGAACAAAAGCGATGGCTGGCAGGGGCGTTGCAGATTAAGTTCCAGGGAAGTCCCTCTGCAAAAATGATTGGCGAAGCGCTTGAATGCTTTGATGCTGCTGGCGGAGTCAATGCGCTCAGGCAGCAATCCCTGCAGGCCGTTGTCAGGGTGTTGCGCAATAGATACCCCACTCTGGCAGAGGCGTTTTGTGGCGTGAGTTGTTTGCCGCTGCCGGAAACCCTGAAAAATGATTTGCAGGGGCTATTGGAGGCGCAATTACGCTGATATACCCAATGGATTTCATGTCGCTACGCGGCGGCAATTGAGCGAAGCCCTTGTGCCCCTCGAGTATTTATGCCCCCGGGTGCCGGAAGCGAAGAACTGCTACGTGGCTGGTTGAGCAAGGAAAGAATTGAGCACAACGTGAGGAAAAAAACACGAGCGGCCCGGAGAGATGGTCATTTTTATTGACCACTTCGTTATAATGGCCGTTTTGCCTCAGAATTTCTCCTTTGATTGTTTCCCTGTTTCTGGGGTGTGGTCGAAAAGTATTGACGCCGAACTCTGGCTCAACCCGAACAGAGTCCAGAGTTTCACAATCAAGGGAAGTTAATTCGAGACAATTCCTTAATTTAGAGATCACACTCCCCGGTGGGAACTGTCTATGAAGACTAACGAAATACGTTCTGCTTTTCTGGAATATTTCAGGAAAAATGCCCATGAGGTGGTCGCCAGTAGCTCCCTGGTCCCCCACGACGACCCAACCCTGCTGTTTACCAATGCCGGGATGAACCAGTTCAAAGATGTTTTTCTCGGTCGAGAACAGCGCAGCTACCAGCGCGCTACCACCTCCCAGAAGTGTGTGCGCGCCGGAGGCAAGCACAACGACCTCGACAACGTTGGTTACACTGCCCGGCACCATACCTTTTTCGAGATGCTCGGCAACTTCAGTTTTGGTGATTACTTCAAGAAAGAGGCCATCGAGTTTGCCTGGAATTTTCTTACTGGCACTTTGCAGCTGCCTAAAGAGCGTCTGTGCGTTACAGTCTATGCTTCTGACGATGAAACCTACAATATCTGGTTAAACGACATTGGTTTATCGGCAGAAGAGATTATCCGTATCGGTGATAACAAAGGGGCCCCTTACGCATCTGACAACTTTTGGCAGATGGGCGACACTGGTCCGTGTGGCCCATGCACCGAGATTTTCTATGATCACGGCGATCACATTTGGGGTGGTCGCCCGGGTACGCCGGAAGAGGACGGTGACCGTTATATCGAAATCTGGAATATCGTGTTCATGCAATACAACCGTCTGGCGGATGGGCAAATGCTGGCCCTGCCCAGACCATCGGTGGATACCGGCATGGGACTGGAACGCATTGCGGCAGTAATGCAGCACGTCAACAGTAACTACGAAATTGATCTGTTCCAGGCTTTGCTCAATGATGCTTCGGTTCTGCTCGGTGGTGTGGCCACTACTGAAGCCTCCCTGCGTGTCATTGCCGATCATATCCGCTCGTGCAGCTTCCTGATTGGTGACGGCGTTACGCCATCCAACGAAGGCCATGGTTATACTCTGCGCCGGATTATCCGTCGTGCCTGTCGTCATGGTCATAAACTCGGCGCTACTGAAGCCTTTTTCTACAAGCTGGTGGGTTCGCTGGTCCAGGTGATGGGTGAGGCGTACCCGGAACTGGTCAGCAATCAGGCCCAGATCGAACGAGTTTTACTGCAGGAAGAAGAGCAATTCACCCGTACCCTTGACAAAGGCATGAAGTTGCTCGAAGAGCACATTGCTGTCATGGAGGGTGAAGTGATTGCCGGTGAAACGGTATTTACCCTTTACGATACTTATGGCTTCCCCGTTGACCTGACTGAAGATATTGCTCGTGAGCGCAATCTGACCGTTGACCTGGAGGGCTTTGAGCAGGCGCTGGCTGCGCAGCGCGAGCGGGCTCGTGCGGCCAGTAAATTTGGTGCCGGCTATAACGACCATTTGGAACTGGAAGGGAGTACCATTTTTACTGGCTATGAACATACGGCAGGCCCTGCCCGAGTCCACTCACTGTTTGTTGCCGGGGAGCCAGTAACGACCATTGCTGCCGGTCAGCAGGCCACCGTGGTGCTCGAGCAGACTCCGTTTTATGCTGAATCCGGCGGCCAGGTTGGGGATACCGGCCTGCTGCACTTTGCTGCCGGAAAGGTTCGGGTGGTAGATACCCGCAAACAAGGTGCCCACCACCTGCACATTGTTGAAGTGGTCTCTGGTGAATTACAGCAGGGTGCAGAAGTATTGACAGACGTTGATGCGCAAAAGCGCCACGCTACGGCCTTGAATCACTCTGCTACCCATTTGTTGCACGCGGCTTTGAGACAGGTTCTTGGCAGCCACGTAACCCAGAAGGGCTCGCTGGTCGATGCTGAGCGTTTGCGCTTTGATTTCTCCCATATGGAAGCGGTTGAACCTGAAAAGCTCAGGCGCATTGAAGCGTTGGTTAATGAACAGATCCGTGCCAACACCGCAATCCAGACCGAACTGATGGATATGGATGCCGCCAAAGCCAAAGGTGCCATGGCCTTGTTTGGTGAAAAATATGCTGATGAAGTGCGTGTCTTAAGCATGGGTACGGATAATTTCTCCATTGAACTGTGTGGAGGCATTCACGCTGGGCACACGGGGGATATTGGTGCTTTTCGCATTATTGGCGAAAGTGGCATTGCTGCCGGTGTGCGCCGAATTGAGGCGGTGACTGGCGCTGGTGCAGAGGCTTTCGTGCAAAACCGCTTTGCTGAATTGGATAGCGCATGTCGTTTGCTTAAGGTTAGGCCAGAGAGTCTGGAAGCCAGGTTGCAAGGGATGATCGCTCAGAGCAAAAGCCAGGAAAAAGAGCTGCAGCAACTGCAACAAAAGTTGGCCAGTGCCGGCAGCGCTGATCTGGTTGCCCAGGCTGTCGAGGTTAATGGTATCAAGCTGCTGGCGGCAGAGGTGACCGGTGTTGAGGTGAAATCCCTGCGTGAAATGGTGGATCAGCTCAAGAATAAGTTGGGCACTGGCGTGGTATTTCTGGCCACCAGAGACGGTGACAAGGTGCCTCTGGCTGCAGGCGTAACCAAAGACCTGACTGATCGGGTCAAGGCTGGCGAACTGCTGAAGATGGTGGCTGAACAGCTCGGTGGTAAAGGTGGTGGCCGACCCGACTTTGCCCAAGGGAGTGGTTCAGAGCCAAAATATCTTGCAAGCTCATTGTCGTCTATTAAAGATTGGCTGGCTAATCGGTTGTAAGCGATAGTTGTCGTTTTTATGCAGCCATTGGGTCTCGTGTTGCTGTGCGGTGACTTGTGAGCTGATGGGTGCCGACGTTTTTTTCGCCGGTGTTATCTGGTGGTATTTGCGCGTAACATTAATGGGTGAGCCACTGCTCAAGTGATGGCCCATTTTTTATTGCTTTAAGGCATACACCCCCCCAAAAAATCGTGATACATTCTGCCATCCACTGAATGACAGCGATGGCGGCGTACTCTGTCTGGCTTCTGCCTGAGTCTGCTTTGATCAGTGCGGATAGGATCTGGCGGGTATTGCCCGGCAATGCCTGGTGCAGGTCATGGTTGGTTTAGGCAGAACGAGAAAGATGGCGCTGATAGTACAGAAATTTGGTGGTACCTCGGTTGGCACCTCTGAGCGCATTCAGAGCGTTGCTGACAAGGTGCAGGGGTTTCGTGAGCAGGGGCACGACATTGTCGTCGTTGTTTCTGCCATGAGTGGCGAAACCAACCGGCTGGTGGCGCTGGCTCAGTCCATGCAGGCAGAACCCTCGCCGCGGGAGATGGATGTGCTGCTCTCCACTGGCGAGCAGGTAACCATGGCGCTACTGAGTATGGCCCTCATTGAACGGGGGTGTCCGGCCGTGTCTTATACCGGTAGTCAGGTTGCCATCGTCACCGATGATGTTCACACTAAGGCCCGTATCACTCACATTGGTACTGAACGCATTCTCAATGATTTGCGCCATGGCCGGGTGGTGGTGGTAGCCGGTTTCCAGGGGCGTGATGAGCAGGGTAACATCACCACACTTGGTCGTGGTGGCTCTGATACTACTGCCGTGGCTCTGGCCGCAGCTCTGAAAGCCGACGAGTGCCAGATTTATACCGATGTGGACGGCGTATACACTACCGATCCCCGAGTGGTTCAGGATGCTCGTCGGCTGGATCGGATTACTTTTGAAGAGATGCTTGAAATGGCCAGCCAAGGCTCCAAAGTTCTACAGCTCAGGGCTGTGGAGTTTGCTGGCAAATATAATGTTAACCTGAGAGTTCTGCATACCTTCCAGGACGGTCCTGGAACCCTGATTACCCTGGACGAGGGCAGCGCCATGGAATCACCTGTCGTATCCGGTATCGCGTTCAACCGCGACGAAGCAAAGCTGACGATCAAGGGAGTGCCAGATGTTCCCGGTGTGGCAACAAGAATTCTCGGTCCAATCAGCAAGGCCAGCATTGAAGTGGACATGATTGTCCAGAATGCGGCCGAGGACAACACGGCTGACTTCACATTTACGGTGCATCGCAATGACTATCGGCGTGCTGTAGCGGTGGTGGAGCAGATCGTGGCTGATCTTGATGCGCGAGGGTATGAAGGCGACACGAAAATTGCCAAGGTTTCCATCGTCGGCGTTGGCATGCGTTCCCATGTCGGGGTGGCCAATCAGATGTTTGAGGCACTGGCAGAAGAGGGGATAAACATTCAGATTATCTCTACTTCGGAGATCAAGGTTGCTGTAGTGATTGCGGAGAAGTACCTGGAGTTGGCTGTGCGGGCGCTGCACACTGTTTTTGAGCTCGATCGGGAACCAATAGATGATGAAGGGGTCTAATTTTCTAGCAGAATCGGGTTTGTGAGTTTGCCCAAAGATGTTCTCGGTACCTATCAGACCCACTACCATGTTGATTCAAATTGCTGATCCAGATTGTCAGGCAGTGGTTCTTAAAATGGCTGCGCGGGCAGGCGTGTTTTCGGGCTTGTTCACTAGGAGTTCGTTCTGTTTTGGCAGGTAAAAATACGAATGGAAATCCTGTGCTTGGCGGCTAGACTGACTTTGCTGAATAATTCTTAGGCATGAACGGTTGAGCTGACATATACTTCAACACCTTGAGCTAAGTACTTACAGCAGTTTAAGTATCAGGCAATTAATTGTTAGGCGGTGTCTGTTATGGGTCTGATGTCGTGTAATAAATGCGACGGCTTGAGTGTTACCAACCGGCTTCCAACCAATGCACCAGCGTGCTCAGAATTGACGGTTGTTGACTTAACAGAGATGTAAATAAGGAGATTGAAATGCTGATTCTGACTCGCCGCGTAGGAGAGACCTTGATGGTCGGGGACGAGGTCACCGTCACTGTTTTGGGTGTCAAAGGTAATCAGGTGCGTATCGGTGTCAATGCCCCTAAGGAAGTGGCTGTTCATCGCGAAGAGATTTATCAGAGAATTCAAAAAGAGAAGGAACACAAGAGAGGAGGGGGCGGGCGCTCGTTTGACGAAGATGGTTTCGAGACTGGGTTTGAGTCTGAATCCTATCAGTCTTACTAGTGTTTTTTGCTGCAGGTTGCTGTTTCCGGGTGTGAAGTATCTCATTGTCGACGCTTGAAAGTCCCGGTTCGGTCGCAGAACCAGATTACCTCCGGGTGGCTGATTGCTTTGTGATTTTTAGTTAACGCCAACCTGTCAGTTGTGCAGTGGATTGGTTAAAAAATACTTGCCTTTCAAAGTGTTCAGAGTAAGATACCGAAGGTTGACGGTGAGGTGGCCGAGAGGCTGAAGGCGCTCCCCTGCTAAGGGAGTATACGGTTTGTAGCCGTATCGAGGGTTCGAATCCCTCTCTCACCGCCATGCTTCTCTACTATCCTGGCAAGTTATAAGAAAAAATATAATCAATATCGTCTTGTTTCTACCCAATAGTTTCTATGTTTTCTTTGATTGAGACAGATTCCTCAGGTTTGAGCGTTCTTTGTCTGGTCTCGGATGAAATCAATGATCCTGCAAATTCAGCTAAGCTCCTGATCGATTGTTGTGAAAAAAGTCAGGTGGCCATAAATCGGTTGTGAGCTTTTTGTCAAGACCACTGTTTGTACTGTAAATTGTGGCGGAAATCATTCCTCGTATTGCCCTGACCATCAATCTGCTATCAGCTTGTTTGATCGTTCTGTCCATATACTCATCATTAACTCCACTATACCCAAAGGATTTCAAATTGATTTGAGGCGGCAAATGAGCGAAGCTCCGGGAGCATGGAAATACTATGTGACCGGGGTGAGCGAATACCCTAAAGGGCATAAATGCAGCCAACAAAGTAGCAACTTGAAAGGCGACGGGTATATTGACCTGATTAAGTATACGGTCGGTGTCCGATGGCTTGCTTTGGCCAGATGTCTTGTTTTTTATTGCTGACGTTACTTTGGATCCGGTGTTTTGCAGGTTTGTGCAGCGCAGCATATCGGTTAGAATTCTTTGCTGATTGAATATCGCAGATCCCAGTTGTGAAGTAACGAACCGATTTTTACCACCATTTATGCTCAATCTGTCGTTTTTAACGAGTTCAGGATAAGCAGTGCTAGTGGTTATTTGTCTGGTAGTACCGCTCAGCACAGGCTGTTGCCGGGTGTAGCGTCAGTTTTACGTTTTAGTCCAGGTGATATTTTCCATGCCCCGTTATGCCGCCAGTGTGCAATATGATGGCTCCTGTTTTTTTGGTTGGCAGATTCTCAGAACCGGTTTGCCCACGGTTCAAGAGGCTGTCGAGGCAGCTCTTGGCAAAGTTGCCAATCACCCGGTATCGGTAGTGTGTGCAGGCCGAACCGATGCCAAAGTGCACGGTTGCAACCAGATTATTCATTTTGATTCGTCAGCCATTCGTACCGAGAGAGGCTGGGCATACGGAAGCAACGCTAACCTGCCCGATGGGATTGCCATTAACTGGGTCAAGCCGGTTACCGATGATTTTCATGCTCGTTTCAGTGCACTCTGGCGTCGTTATCGTTATGTGATTTACAACCATCCTATTCGGCCAGCGCTTCTGTCTAAAGGTGTGACCTGGAACTACCGACCGCTGGATGCAGGGCGTATGCAGCTGGCAGCAAAATATCTGGTGGGTGAGCACGATTTTACCTCCTACCGGGCCGTGCAATGCCAGGCAAAAAACCCGGTCCGTCATGTTACCCGATTGGGCGTTACGCGCCACGGCTCTTTAATTGTTATCGATGTGCAGGCTAATGCTTTTTTGCACCACATGATTCGTAATTTTGCCGGTGTGCTGATGGCAGTCGGCTGCAGCAAACGTGAGCCGATCTGGGCCCGGGAGGTGCTTGACGCCCGTGATCGTGCCAGCGGTGGCGTAACCGCATCGCCCTGTGGACTCTATTTTATTGATGCGGGTTACGATCAGAAGTTCGGGTTACCGGCCAGTGAGTCCAATCCGCACTTTATTGCCCCGTTGCTGCCACTATGAGCCCGGAATGAATTGGAGTAATCGCTCAAGTGATCTGATAGTATCGCACAAGAGTTCGAGTCGCTTGTGTGACGACGTGAAGAGTGCCTCAATGACCGCATCACCGCGCATAAAAATCTGTGGCATTATCCAGGTTGACGATGATTTGATGGCTGTTGACTGTTGTGCTGGTGGTATTTAAGCGCGAAAATCTGAATCACACGGGTGCCCAAATAATTAACCATGCTGTTGGTCAGGTGCTGTTGGCGAAACGCATGGACAAAACCTGTGTTACTCCGAGACTGTTACAGCTATTGATGGTCTGGACAGTCTGCCCGAGGTGAGTGCAGGGTGAGCCAGCGACGAATCAAAGCGTGTTTTGCCCGTTTGCATCCGCGTAAAGCACTTATTCCCTGTATACTGGCCAGTGATCCACCGGGCAAAACCGTTGAGCTGATGCACCGGCTGGTGGTCAGTAGTGCAGATATGAATGAGCCTAGGTTTGCCTTACCCGACCCGGTGGCCAATGACCCGGCAGTCGTCCGGGTTCATGAGCGAGTGGTATCACACGATGTTACACTCTATGACGTTTTTACTATGGTTTCCCAGTTTCGGACGCAGGATGCTACTACGCCAAATTGTATTGATGGGGTATCTCAATCCGCTGGAAAGTGTGGGCTATACCCAATGGATTTCATGTTGCTACGCGGCGGCAATTGTTGGCCGATATGATAGGCCGGATGCGGGCGACCATTGACCAAAATGTGGACGATGACAGGAAGAATGAATGAGCAACTGGTTAGTCAATAAACTGATTCCATCGTTATCGCGTTCTGCCAGTGAGCAGAAGAGCAGCAGCGTGCCAGAGGGTCTGTGGCACAAATGCACCAAGTGCGAAGCCGTACTCTATCGGCCGGAACTGGATCGAAATCTGAGCGTGTGCCCCAAGTGCCGGCACCATATGAGAATCAGTGCACGCACCCGTCTGGACTATTTTCTGGATGCTGACGGGAAGGAAGAGGCGGATCAAGGGATTCGCAGGATGGAGTTGTTTGCCGACCTTGAACCGGTCGATCGTCTGAAGTTTCGCGACACCAAAAAGTATCGTGACCGTCTGTCGGCGGCGCAAAAACAGACCGGCGAGAAAGATGCATTGATTGCCATGCAAGGGGCAGTCGAAGGTGTTCCGCTGGTTGCTCTGGCCTTCGAATTCAACTTTATGGGCGGCTCAATGGGCTCGGTGGTGGGCGAAAAGTTTGCCCGTACCGCCGAGTTGTGTCAGGAGCAGAAAATCCCGCTGGTCTGTTTTTCCGCCAGTGGTGGGGCCCGGATGCAGGAAGCATTGTTTTCCCTGATGCAGATGGCCAAGACCAGTGCGGCCCTGGCCAGACTCCGCAAGGCCGGTATTCCGTATATTTCAGTCATGACCGATCCGGTTTATGGTGGCGTTTCAGCGAGTTTGGCCATGCTTGGTGATATTAATATGGCCGAGCCTGGCGCGCTGATTGGTTTTGCTGGCCCGAGGGTGATTGAACAGACTGTGCGGGAAAAACTCCCCGAAGGTTTCCAGCGCAGTGAATTTTTGCTGGATCACGGCGCTCTTGACATGATTGTTGAGCGTTCGGCCATGCGCTCTACCATAGCCAGGCTTTGTCGCAAGATGCAGGGCGTGCGTGATGATTGCAGCAAAGTGCCTGACCGTCCCTTGTCCTGAACAATCAAATGCCAGCCAATCGTGACGCTGCTTTTGACTGATAAAAAAACGTTTTTGTAAAGTGTACTCCCACGTTTTGTGTGGGAGTTGCTGCGCCCGGAGATTAGACGTCGATGCCCGCCAACACGCTGGCCCAGTGGTTAAGCTGGATGGAAGAAACCCGCCCTGAACATGAGATTGATTTTGGTTTGGATCGCATTCGTCAGGTGGGTGAACGGCTTGGTTTGCTGAAGCCGGCACCGTTTACCATCACAGTTGCTGGTACTAATGGTAAAGGATCGACCTTGGCCGTGCTTGAAGCGATTTTGCTGGCAGCAGGCTTTAAAGTCGGGCTGTTTACCTCGCCGCATTTTTTGCGTTTTAACGAGCGCATTCGCATTAACGGTGAACAGGTGGACGACCGTTTGTTGTGTGACGCCTTTGATAAGATCAACAAGGGGCGCAAGACCACCTGGTTGACCTACTTTGAGTTTGCCACGCTGGCCGCTGTTGACTGTTTCCAGCAGGCTGAAGTTGATTTTGCCTTGATGGAGGTAGGGCTTGGCGGGCGGTTGGATGCTACCAATGGGATTGATTCGGATATTGCCATTATCACCACCGTGGCGTTGGATCATCAGGAGTATCTGGGTTTCAGTATCGAGGCTATCGCCCGGGAGAAAGCCGGCATATTCCGTAGCGGCAAGCCGGCAATATACGGCGATAATCAAGTACCTGCGACCGTGATAAAGGCGGCTGAGCGCGTGGGTAGCGTGCTTTATTGCCGAGGGGATCAGTTCGATTTGACTATGGAAAAGAACTCATGGAGCTGGCACGGTGTTGATGTTCAGGGGCGATATGAAACGCTGAGTGACCTGCCAGTTTCTGCGGTGGTGATTGATAATGCCGCCACGGCACTGCAAGCCATTCAACTGTTACCTACGACAGTGACTGCTGAGGCTGTGGTCAAAGGGTTAAATCAGGTTGTGTTGACCGGGCGGTTTCAGAAAATGAGCTTGCTCAATACTCACGGGGATGAAATTGAAGTGCGCCTTGATGTTGCCCACAACCCGCAGGCAGCTGAAATGTTAACCCAGTGCCTGAATGAGTTTGCTGTAACGGGGAAAACCCGTGCGGTGATTGCCATGTGTAAAGACAAGGATTACATGGCCGTGGTCGGCTGTTTGGCTGGAATCATTGATCAGTGGTACCTGGCGCAGTTTGATTCACCGAGGGCATTGCCGGTTGAGGAGTTTACCCGTCAGTTGATGGCCAGGGAGTATTCGGTGATCAGCTGCAAGAGTGTTACTGAGGCGCTGAATCAGGCACTGGCCAGCTCACAACCTGGTGACAGGGTATTGGTCACTGGCTCTTTTATGACGGTGTCAGCGGTTCTGGCTAGTCACGGTTAATCCTGTCCTCTTTGTTCTTGTGGGTGTGGCTGTTATTCACTTAAGATGCAGGTATTCATCCGCTGGGCGGAGAGCTTATTTTAATTTGTCGGGAGTGCAGCTTGGGCGAAGGATTGAAAAAACGACTGCTTGGAGCGGCGATATTACTGGGTCTGCTGGTTTTATTGGCACCGGCGTTGTTCCGTGGTGGTAATAGTCATCCTCTGGTGGTAGGAGAGCTCACACAGGCTACTCAGCTGCAACCGCCGCCAGTGCCTGATTTTATCGAGCAGCTTGATGTTGAGCCCGATGTGGTCAGCGTTTTACCCCCTCCAGCCGAGGAAGTGTTAGCACCAGAAAAACAAGGCGGTCGGGAAGCCCCTTTATCAGCTGAGGGCGTGGACGATAGCGGGCATTTAAAAGCATGGGCATTGCAACTGGCCACCTTTGCCGATAAAGACAATGCTCGCAAGCTTGAACAGAAACTGAAAGGGGAAGGTTACAGTGCCTACCAGAAAAAGTTTGTCAGTAAACAGGGCAAAAGTTTATACCGCGTTTATATTGGGCCGGAAGTAAGGCCGGCTGAGCTGCAAGAACTCCGGTCGCTTATCCAGATGAACTTGGGGCTGGAAGGTATTATCGTGCGCTTCATACCATGACGTCGGCTAAATTATCACCAAATAGTTAACTGGAATTTGCCTTGGGGTCAGAAAAAAATCATTGCATTGATGCTTGCTTGACAGATTGTATGTAGTATTGAATCACTTTTTTTATTCTTTAAATAAATCCCGCCATGAACCAACACCCTGAGTACTGTCAGGTAGCGCACGCTGACGATGATGTGCTGTCCCTTGCTGAGATTGGGGAGATTTTTTTCCGTGGCAAGGGCTGGATTGCTGGTACCACTGTGATATTTGTTGCTGTCGCCCTGACTTATCTGCTTGTAGTAAAGCCCGTGTATCGCAGCAGTGCCTTGATCAGAGTTGATATTAGCCAAAGCACACTGATTCTAAACCTGCTAGGTATGGGAGAATCTGCCAACGTTAAACCGGAACTGGCGGCTGTGGTGGAGGAGATGCGTAGTCACGATTTTGTCCGTAGTCTGATCCCATTGAATACCACGAAAGATGAATTTGCTCCAACTCTTGATGCCCTCGCCGTGGCGGAATTTAACGATCGCATTGCGATTGTTGAAAAAGGCAAGGGAAGCGGTTTGGTTGAGATTGCGGTAACGGGTGAAGACCCTGATGCCAATAGTCTTGTTTTGCTCAACATGATTGATCTCTATAACAATCGTCTGGGACAGAGGTTAAAAGGATATATCAACGACTCTGCAGTGACTTTGACGGACAAGCTTGAAAAAACCAAGAAAGAGATTGCACTGTCTAAGTCAGTGGCAGACCTGAATACCGACAATACTGACGTTGCATATTTGAACAATCTTGAAAGAACTTTCATCGATGTGAGTCACAAAATCGATTTTTTGAACCGTGCGGCAGAATTGACAGCAAACGGTTTGGTGATTGTCAGTCAGCCTGTGTCGGAAAATGATCCTGTTCGCCCGAGATACATCATGGTGATGGTTCTGGCCACCATGCTCGGTGTCATGGCGGGAGTGGTTCTGGTCTTTTTGCGGGAAATGACTCGCAAAGGTTTGCGCACGGAGCAGGAGGTGGAAAAGAAAACCGGGATGCCTGTGCTTGCCAGCATTGCTTATAACGATGTTGAAGGACTCCGGGTACTGCGTACCAATGTCGTGCACCTGCTCAGTCAATCCGAAAATAATCGGCTGATGGTATGTGGTCCCCGACCTGGTGTTGGCAGATGCTACATTATTGCTCACTTGGCCAGGAAAATGTCAGAAGGTGGTAAAAAGGTGCTGCTGGTGGATGCTGACCTGCGCCAGGGTGTTCTGTCAGCCGGTTTTGCCGATGCGCGTGATGGCGTCAGTCTGGCTGCCTGCCTGCAACAAGGCGTGGAATTTTCACCCACGGTGGTTAGTGAAAACCTTCACCTGCTGGCCGGCTGTGATTATCCAGATAGGCCCTCTGAACTGCTGATGGGGCGGCGGTTTGAGCAGTTGTTGGGACAGGTCTCGCAGGAGTACGATGTGGTTCTGATTTCTGTTCCTCCTGTGCTCACTGTTACTGATGCGGCGCTGGTTGGGGTGCACTGTGCCAACACGTTGATGGTGATTCGTGGCGAACAAACCACGCTTAAAGACATCTCAGCGGTTGACCGGCGCCTACGGCAAGGCGGCGTAGTGGGGATCTGTGCTGTGCTTAATGGAGTATCAGGTTAACGCATCAGGCACCGGGTGATATTTGCTATACCCGTCACCTTTCGAGTTGCTACTTTGTTGGCTGCATTTGCCTGGCTCAATTGTCGCCGTGTAGCAATACGAAACCCACTGGATACACTTGGGATATCTTCGCAATCGCACCCAAACCCGGGAGTTGCCAGTTTCTGACACGGAAATAGCTGCAGCCTGATTGCAGCCTATTTTACTAGTCTTTTGCGTATATCCGAGCGCTCCCGATCGGTCATCTGGCAAATGTCTTGCTGGGCAAACCGGGAGTAGTGATGCCACATCCAGGTCTTGTTCAGAGGATTGGGAATAATAAAATATTTACGCCCATAATCGTCTTTTGTGGCCTCTACAGAGGCCCGGTCGAATGGCGATAGTCCACGTTCTTTCAGATCAAAGTCATCAAGCAGATCACCCACATATAGCCTGACGTCGTATTGTTTGTCATCAACTTGACCGGAAACGATGGCCTGGCGTTGGTACTCCTTGCCACAGCTGTGTTGCCCTGGTGGGCAATATTTGGCGCGATTGAGCAGGCTGGCCTGGGTAACGCCGGGAAAGCCATAGCTGCCCAACTGCTTTAGTGTCAGCTCTTCGATATCACCGTGAAATCCGTCACGACCAGAAGAGTGCTCTCTTGCGGTCAGATAGAAGATTTTATAACCGAGAGCCGTCGCCTGATCCAAAAATCCCCTAGCTCCGGGAATCGCTGATACGCTGAGTTGGCGTTGATAACTTTTCATCTTTTCTTCAGGGCTGGGCAGCTTGCTGCAAAAGGGAGGGTCTATGTGGATGGGGGGATAGTTGACCAGCGTACCGTCGATATCCACTACCACAGCACGGTTTTCCTTATTGAGGTTTTCCGGGAGGGCCAGTGCCTGGCTGGCCAGATTGTAGGCTTGCAAGGCGGTGGCGGTGAAAGCCGCTGATCGTCCCATCCATAACTCGGCGGTGGTGATATGTTGCTGGTACTGCCTGGGTGGTGGTACCGGATAAACGACGTTTTCTGCGTTTCGTTCATTGTCGTCAGCATCCTCGACCCACAGTCCGTAGACACTATTGGGCAGAATAAACCACTGACTGCCAAAATGGTTTTGATGGTGATCGACCCAGCGTTGTTTATCGCCGTTTACGTCGTGCAGATCTTCAAGCTGGTCGCCCAGTATCATTATTGGGTGATAGCCCTTATCAATAATGCTTTGTCGTTTATCCTGTTTGCTGGTCGGGAGGTCAGGCTGTTGCAGTAACACGTGCTGGTCACTGAGCACTGGGTAGCCTAATTGTTGCAATACTTCGATGGAGCATGCCTTCATGTTATCGGCACGACGACTGACGTAAAATATCTCCACGCCCAGGGCGTTGGCACGCTGCAAAAAAGCGACAGCCCCCGGCAAAGCTCTGGCAGGCCAATTTTTAGCATCTGCCTGTCTGGCAGTTAAGTAGTGCCGGTGGGCAATATTTGGCGCGATTGAGCAGGCTGGCCTGGGTAACGCCGGGAAAGC
>JAKROC010000659.1 GCA_024509075.1 Endozoicomonas sp. | reverse complement strand
CTGGCAAATACAGGGCAGCAAAGTTGCCGTTGTTAATAAAACTCCCGAATGAGTACTTGGCCTGTCCTCTGGCAACCATCATGACGCTGCCGGTAAACGGCACCCCGTCCACGGTCACATTGCAGCGAATGGAATCCTGGTAGTGGCGCTCAGGCAGTGGGTAGACCTTGATAACATCGCTGATCATTCCCATACTCCACTGATCTGGATATAAAACGCCATCGGCGAAAAATAGTCATCAGCCTGACTCATATCCTTGGAAAAGGCGAAAAACTGATCGCCAAACGCATTCAGCGGTATCATCCAGTTCCGGGAGCTGGCTTCCCCTGTCTGGCTGTTGGTTATCCACGGGTAAATGCTGTACACACCACGCAGCAAAAAAACATGGCGCTGGTTCAGGACAAAAAACCACGGTGATTTGATCCGGGCATTACTGGTGAACTGTTCCGGGGTTCGTATCTGGTAGTGGTTGTCATTGTTAAAGTAGCGCGATTGCTCCACCGTCATCAGGAAGAAAAAGCAGTCCGCTGCCGCCCAATCCTCGCCGGGTACTTGGGTCACCGGACGCCAAGCCTTGTAAACGGCATTATGATCGGTATTCATGCCAAACAGCCCCACGCTGGCGACACTGTTTGCCGCTTCCACGTCGTCTAACGTGCCGTTGAACATGGCACTGCCCAGCAAGCACCACGCCTTCGGATACGAACCCCCCGGATCAT
>JAKROC010000658.1 GCA_024509075.1 Endozoicomonas sp. | reverse complement strand
AATAAAATCCCGCTCTATTTTCGCCTTTGGGCTGCTGTTGGAGCCTGGCAATATGGTTTATCGTTGCTTCCTGTCCCCCAAAAAACGAACGGGGCGCAGTCTGCAAATAACCGCGCCCCGTTTATCTGGAACAGCAGGTTAGCGCATGAAACCAGGCCTTAAAGATTATGACACGTTAGACGTTACCGCGTTAAAAAAGGCCGAAATACCTATAGAACTGTGCGACGGACGTGTTAGATGGGCAATGAAACAAGGGCTACCCCGGTATCAAATTGCTGAATTTTTCTTACTGCAACTTGAAACAGCAGTAAAACTGAATCTAATTGATTTTATTCTTGATGATGGGGACGGGTTTCTACAGCCAGAGTACTTTGTCCATAAGGATATATTGAACAACTGGCCGGAAATGGATTACCCCCCAATAACGTATGACGTAGCTAAGTACCTGAAGGAACGGGAAGGACAAACCATAGCACCCACCCCAACACCACCAGAACTAATAAAAAGAAGACCAGCAAGAAAGAAGAAAACTGAACCAGTAGAAAAACCTGCCACACGCAAAAAGACCAGCTACGACCCGGACGAACCACCACCCAGAAGCGTTTATAGTGTTCTGGGCTTGCTACTGGCTGACCTGAAATACTATGAGAGATACGACGAACAAGGCCGAAACTGGTAACAAAAAGGAAAGAGATGCCCGAGACTGCATAGAAAAGCAGT
>JAKROC010000657.1 GCA_024509075.1 Endozoicomonas sp. | reverse complement strand
AGAGAAATAGCAGACCTCTACGGTCTGCCTGCTATCCATCTCCACCCAAGCGCTTCGCGCTATGGATGGAGCATTACGCAGGTTTAGTTAAAAGTTGTGGATAACTTTGTGGATTATACCTTGGTAACCGATAGATAATTCGTAAATAAACGGGAATACCGTCATCCTCTCCGCTGTGGATAGTCATGTATTACCGACTGGGTGTTTACGTTAATTGCTGCAAGAGACTGGTATAGCCTGATCGGAAGTCCGGGTAGAAAAATCTATAACCTGTCTTAATTATTCTTTGGTTAGAGCATCTTCTGCTCCCTCTTGCTGGAGCTGGATAACTCTCATTGTCTAAAGATATATTCAATTGCTGGCCCAGCCATTGCAACACATCAAATGTAGCTGTCGGCTGGCAATCAACACCGAGATAGAGTTTGTCAATGGATAGTCGATCCATATCTCGGCAAATCAAGTGGGCAATTATGCCAGCGCAGTCTCTCTGATGAATGCAATTGCTGAATACCACCGGAACTTTTGGACAGCCTTCCCCTCTCAAAACCCGATCAATCAACCAATGGCGCCCCGGGCCATAGATGCCAGCAAAACGTATGGCGGTTGCAGGAAATTGCGCACGTTGGAGGAGTTTTTCTGCAGCGAGCATGATTTGGCCATTGAATCGGGTGCATATCCAACGTTAGATGGATATGGTCAGCTTCTCCGCCGAACTGCTCAA
>JAKROC010000656.1 GCA_024509075.1 Endozoicomonas sp. | reverse complement strand
GTCAACGCTGGTGGTCTTTGTCTCCCAGTACGTGCTGGTGGTTTACGTCAACAGTTTCTGGCCGTTGTTTGTGCTCACCAGTGTGCCATTGGCCGTGTTGGCCTGGGTGCTGTTTCGCAAGATCAGCCTCACCCCGATGTTTAACGTGATTCTCATTACGGTGCTGATCCCCGTTGCCAACGAGCAGCCGTTTCAGCCGCTGAATATGTTTAATAACGCCATTGCCCTGCTGGCCGGTTTTCTGGTGGGTTATATCTGCATAGAAGTGATTGGTTCACCACCGGGGGCCGCGCTGTGCAGGGATTATCTGAAAAGCCTCGCCACCTTGTTGCGGCGTACCCAAGGCTCGCAAGCCATTTCGCCACCGCTGTTTCGCCGCCAGATACTGCCTCTGGGCTCGGCCATGCTAAGCCTGTTCCCCAAGCAGCAAACGTTGATTCTCAACTGGATGGATACCTTAGCTTCCATGGGCAGTTTGAGTCTGAAACTGCAAGGGTTGGATGGTAACTGTGAGCACACCAAGGCACTGTACGCCCAAGCGTGCCGGCAGATGGATAACCAGATCACCCACCTGCATCTGCCAACCGCAGCCATGACGCCGCAGGACCGTGAGCGGCAGCAGCAATTGGAAAATCTGTTTGACCAGGTTCTGGCGCTCTACAACCGGGAGCCGATTCCATGGCAGCAGGCCAAGCGCAGGAGGATCATGACAACCCTGCTCCA
>JAKROC010000655.1 GCA_024509075.1 Endozoicomonas sp. | reverse complement strand
ACAAAGCTTCCCATTGTAGGGGATTACGACAGTTTAGACCTATCAACCTTTAAGTTAAACATAGCCGTCTATGGCATTGCTTGCACTCGTTAGGCTTCTCGCCCGTGTTGTGGGTGCGCTGATGTTTTTTTAAGGTGTTTTTTTCGGTAAAGCGTTTATCGCATTGCTGGCATTCAAAAGGCTTCTCGCCCGTGTGGGTAAGCTGGTGCCTTGCCAGGTTACCTTTTTGAGTAAAGCGTTTGTCGCATTGCTTGCACTCAAAAGGCTTTTCGCCCTTATGGATGAGCTGGTGCTGTGTCAGGTTACCTTTTTGAGTAAAGCGTTTATTGCATTGCTTGCACACGTGAGGCTTCCTGCCTGTATGAATGCGCAGGTGTTGTGTCAGACCGAATTTTTGCGTAAAGCGCTTATCGCACCGGTTGCACTCATAAGGCTTCTCGCCCGTGTGGGTAAGCTGGTGCTTTATCAGGTTACCTTTTTCAGCAAAGCGTTTGTCGCATTGCTTGCATTCATGAGGCTTCTCGCCTGTATGAATGCGCAGGTGCTTTGTCAGGTTACCTTTTTCAGCAAAGCGTTTATCGCATCGGTTGCACCTATAAGAAGGCTTCTCGTTCGTGTGGGCGCGCTGGTGCCTTGCCAGGTTACATTTTTGGATAAAGAGTCTATGGCGGCTATGTTGCGTTTAAGGGTTGAAGTGAATAAATTCCAAAATTTTATTGGCCA
>JAKROC010000654.1 GCA_024509075.1 Endozoicomonas sp. | reverse complement strand
GTACCTTTCTGCTTTTATCTCACTACAGCGTCATAATTGTCGGAAAACTTTAGAGATACTCTCTCGCTCGCTACTCGTCGACGGATTTCCCGCTCTTGCTACAGCTCCAATGAAGCTAGCTCGTAAGCTACGCACATGCTCTACCCGGCTCGAAGTGATTAAGAAAAAAAAAACTAGTGCATTGTCGTTTATAATGAAAGTACTTAGTATGTTTCCGTGAGTCTGAGATAAAAGCAGAAAGGTACTTAAAGAATTCGCAAACGCAAAGTTCGAAAGACATAATGAAAGGTCAAAATGATGTTACGAATTGATCACAAATGAAATGGAAACCCAGCGAAAAATTAATCTGTAATCAATAACTGAGACGGCGATATCACCAATCTTTTTATAATGTCAGTAATTAAGCCCATCACTGGTTCGTTTTTTCTGGAGGTTGTAAACTCAAGAGGCCGTTCTCATTATTTTTCCAAGCTCAATTTGTAAGCGGGAATTTTGCAGAACCCAGATATATGTCTCATGTAGTCATCAAATGCATTTATCTCCGTCAGAATAACAAAAACACCGAGTCGGTTGAGTCTCCTGCTAGTAAAAGTCTCTTAAAACTTCGTGTTTTTGGTAAGACTTCATCAATTACACCACGAGGAATTTGATTAAAGAGATAAAATAATTTATAAAACCAATGGAAGCTTTATCATTAATCGAACCTTGTGGAAGTTTTAACGAAA
>JAKROC010000653.1 GCA_024509075.1 Endozoicomonas sp. | reverse complement strand
TCAAATGCAAACAAATACCTTTTTAACTTCCAGAAATACTTTCTGTTTTATTCTTTGTTGAGGTTCTTGACCGCATAATAAAAATACAAACAGCATCCCTTTGTATGAAAAGGCCCGTAAGGTTTTTGTTTGTTTGTGCGTTTGATTCTTTGTTTTGATCTCTTATTGGTTGGCTGGTGAAGCTTAACTTTGCTGCGTGGCAGGCATGTCACGTCGGCGAACGATAAATTAAGCGAGAAACGTAGAGGTTTAACTGAGGGGATTTTTTTCTTTTTTTTTAAGATGGTTCTAGCGAGCCAAGAGTCGACTTTTTCAGCATTGAATTCCTATAGATCACCACACGTTACGCTTTGCGACCAATGTGGCAATTTTTGAAGCATTTTAGAATACATGGTACTCTGCAGATAATATTAACGTAGGAGACTAGTAACGTAAATGATAATGATAATGATGATCGATAATTATTGAAACTCGATCCGCCTTTGTTTTAATGTTTTGTTTTATCGAAAGCCGGGGTAACTGATGTAGAAAAAGTATTTTCAGCCATAGGAAAATATCATTCATTTTTATTTTTGAGACCTGTTTTAAAAAATAAATACAACTAAATGATACAGACATATTTGATGTGGAAAATTTGTGCGTCAATGATGGATTGGATCATCTGTGTTTATAAATTGAGTAAAACAAATGAACAAATGAAATGAATAAATGAACATTTCGTTTGC
>JAKROC010000652.1 GCA_024509075.1 Endozoicomonas sp. | reverse complement strand
AAAAAGCTTCCCGAGTCCTATCTTGTGGGCTTTGCAGTAGTTTTTGAGAAATTACTAGAGGAGGGTATCTATGAGATGGTGCATTACTACCAGCTAATTAGAACTGTCCTATTCAGGTTACCATTATTCGAAAAGATATTTCTGGCTTACATTACCGTCCCCCTGCTACTGCTCCTTAATTAGTCTGGAAAAACTGCTCTAACCTTTAGGTATTAGCAACTCCTTTCCATTAATACGCAAACTAGTACACCGTCCTTTGCCATTTGATATGTTCATGGCCTCCACAGACCATGCAAGACAATGGACCTAGAGATTTGCTATATGTCATGTGCAGTCGGATGGAGTACTAGATGCTGCAATCTCTTTACTAAAGCCAGAAGAATGTAAGTACATGCACGGATGAGTGGATATGCTCAAAAGAGTATGATACTTGGTTGAGCCACTCTCATTGACGCATATATGGGATTTTGGTCAACCCAAGGTTCAGGTATAAAAAGCAGTGTTCAATCATATTCCTTCAATTGCAATTTAAGTACGCGATTTTTCCGATATCATGAGTGGAGGTGAGCAATTATGGATTCTGTGCAATCCAACAGCAATTCGGAAGCCATGCGAGATGCTGTCGTAAGCATGGCTGTTGAATCCTGGCGATTTGGACGGGTGTTTGACCGCTTGCTGTCCAAGCTCGATGCCGGAGAACAGAACCGGTACAAAAGTCAGTTCCGATGG
>JAKROC010000651.1 GCA_024509075.1 Endozoicomonas sp. | reverse complement strand
CTCTGTAGGGGACAATTTCGAGATAAAGCACAAAAGGAGAGGGTGAATGGGTGATTGACAGCAGGTATCCCGCAAGCCCTTTACCTCAAGCAGTAACCTTTTGTGAAACACACCCATTCACTCGCGACACAACTTAACGCTTATCTGGACTGGCATCAATCCCGTATCGACCTGACGGCTCTGGTGGTCATGGGAATGATCCAGATCTGCTCTGTCAATTTATCCCGCGTAGCCAGAACCATGGAACCGATATTGACTCACGCCGCAAACGTCTCAAGCGCTACTTTGCCTGGGCAGGTATGGAGCTGGATGACATTGCCAGAATGGGAGTCAACTGGATGGCTCCGGAAGGTCACTGGATTCTCTGCCTGGATCGCACACAACTGGGAGTTTGGCGTATGTACTCAAAGACCAGTATTTTTGAGAAAAATATCGTCTCTACAGTCTACCTTTCAGGCTCATGAATGCATTGCCTGACTACAACCTTTCTGCCAATAAAGCTGCTTACTTTCATTACCCGGCAGCAAGAGCGGATCAGAATTCTGGAAGATGAAATTATTCGCTTTAAAAAGCTGAATCTAAAGCCAGACATAAGACCCAACACGAAGCCATCCGACAGCCGTGGTGATGACGGCAATTCCCGCTCAATTGATTATGGCCAGTAAAATCAAGGCCTCCAGAAACACTAATTCATTCGAAAATTGCAGACTTTTGCTAAGAGTAAACGGTCCGCCA
>JAKROC010000650.1 GCA_024509075.1 Endozoicomonas sp. | reverse complement strand
GAGAGCAATGACACTAACTTAAGCTCACTTCCCTTGGTATTTGGAACATAAAGCCGAGCATAAAGCAAAGAAGAAGCCCTTAGCCCTTATGTATTATGGAGACCGCTATTATCCTTTCGGTTGGTGCTATTTCACGGCAGCCTCTAGCTTCTTGTAGAGCATTCCTAACACATCCCACTTGTGCATAGCCCAGGCCGGTGACAACAGATACTGTCGCTCCCCCGAACCAGTCAGCCGGTGGAACAATAGCTCTTCGGGCGCACGCAGGATCATCTGCATCAGCGCATCGGTATAGGACTCCGTTAATTCACGCACCTGCCCGTTACGCCACTGACGAGCCATCTGAGTACCTTTGACAATGTGCAGTGGGTGGATCTTGATGGCGTCCACACCAAGATTGATCACGCGATCAAAACTTATCAGACTATCCTCCGGCTCTTCGCCGGGTAAGCCAACAATCAGATGAGTACACAGCTTCAGGCCAAAACCTTTGGCTCTGGTCACTGCGTCAACGTAATCGCTGTAGTTGTGGCCACGGTTAATCTGTTCAAGGGTGTGATCAAAGCTCGATGCAGCCCCAGCTCCAGCCACACCTCATACCCCTGCGCCTGGCAGGTGGCCAACAGCTCAAGCACCGGGTCTGGGACGCAATCGGGTCGGGTTCCTACGGCAAGACCAATAACACCCGGCTGAGCCAACGCCTCATCGTAATAACGCTTAAGATCTTCTGGTGAGCC
>JAKROC010000065.1 GCA_024509075.1 Endozoicomonas sp. | reverse complement strand
CGTTAGTCACCCCACAGGCTTCCTGTTTCAACACGCCTTCCCTGGATGGCACCGATTAGGCCGCTGCCGGCCAAGCCAGTCAAGCATGATCTTAATGCCCACCGGTATGTACTGATGGGGCAGCTCCAGCAACAAACAGTCGTCACCCTGCCACTGCCCAATCATGGGGATACGTTTTTGTTGCAGCTGAACAATTATCTCGTCGCTGAAACGCACCTCCGCCGCCATAGCCAGCTCAATGTCGATGCCCGCCATTTGCATCTGCTCTGCCAACGCGGTAAACGCCGGCGTGATGGTGGTGCTGTCATTGACATAACGACCGGGATGCATATAAAGATATACCACAACCGTCGTATATCGTCGCGCTCGGCCAGCCTAAGCAAGGCCAGCGACTGCGCCAGTGTTTTTGGCCCATCATCAATGGCGGGGATTATATGGTTATGGATATCAATCACCGTATGGTCAACCTGTAGCAAAACTGCTGTTCATATCAGCACGCGGTTTTATTGTGGCGGCTACTGCTTTTGCCCGGCCCTGCCCCACCACCGCCTGTACACCCAGCCAATCAGTAACGTGATCAGCGCCGCCGGTACGGCCAAGCTGAGTATGGCCAGCAGCACCGACAGCGGCACAGGCACATGAAAATAGCTAAAAGCAAAGGCAATCGAACTCACCACACCGACCACGTCAAGGCTCAACGGCTGGTTTTGTGCCATGCTGACTCCTTCAAGCAACAACAACTCGGCGACCACGATCGCAAGAAAAATGGCAAAACTAATCGCTCTGTTCATCACCTTTCGCCCTGTTCAGCAAACTCATATTGCACCAGTATTATTGCCATTTTGCCGCCTGCTCACGGTTGGCAGATACCTGGCCAAGCCAGCACATGGCCAGGACATAAATCAACTAACAAAATCCCTATGGCCCCAGCAATCACCGATGAATCCCGGAGCCTTACTGACACAAGGCTCTCAGAGGAGGCAATAAAATCGTGCCCGCACGATTTTTCGTCTAGAATTGCCACCTACTAAGTCATCGTCGTCGGATCAATAATGGGTATATTAGTACAGAAAAAATCAGGCAATTCAGTACTACTTGACAGATAGGTTAAACGGTGTTGGGAAGTTCCCGAGGCTGGAGAGTTTGATTGAAAAAACTTCCCGAGTCCTATCTTGTGGGATTTGCTGCAGTTTTTGAGAAGTTACTCCCTGCGGGCATGGCTCAGAGGTGATCAACTGCTGAATTTAGGTTAAAAAAAACAGGGGCAACCGCGATCGCCCCGATAAAGTCGAAATAGGCATTTACATAAATTCCAGTTTC
Organism: Endozoicomonas sp.; assembly: GCA_024509075.1. Lineage (GTDB taxonomy): Bacteria > Pseudomonadota > Gammaproteobacteria > Pseudomonadales > Endozoicomonadaceae > Endozoicomonas. The sequence goes on along the minus strand of JAKROC010000065.1, from coordinate 14,274 downwards.
ACACTCACAAAATTTTTGTGAGTAACGTAAAAGCAAAACAGTCCATTAACCCCTACCAAATAATTCTGCCCCACTTCTTTCCTGCAGGATGTGAGCCATGGCCGGTTTATGTTGTTATTTTTTTGCTGTTGGCTACCTCCAACCGCCTTGCCACTATAAAGGGCAAGGCAGCAAGGAAAAGTCCGGCAAAAGTTACGAAAAAATCCAGTAAATTGAAACTGCGCAACGGTAGAAACAGCTGCAAGCATTCATCCACGGCACAACCGGCTATCAGTAACAAACCACAGTGATATATTTGAGGGCAGGCCCGGTGAGTAAGCAATGACAAGACAAAAGCCATAACGAAATGCATCTGCAAGTCACCGCCCAGAAATCGTTCAATATTCCCCAGGCCCACTGACCATAGTCGAAGCTTTTACTTATCGACAAAAGCACCAGCAAAGTCAGCCAGTCCAGGGCAAAAAACCATTTCAAACAGTGATTTCCTGTCGCTTTATCAATCTGTGCACCATTGTCCCCGGCAAGCTGCGATTATTCTACCCGTCGCCTTTCAAGTTGCTACTTTGTTGGCTGCAATCGCTCACCCCGGCCACATAGTATTTCTATGCTCCCGAGGCTTCGCTCATTTGCCGCCTCGAATCAACTTGAAATCCTTTGGGTATAGCCAATCATGTTTTCGCTGATGATGAGTAGTACCCTGTGGCGTCGAAATATCCCTTGTTGTAGCCGTAGACATCTTTTGCGTCGGGATCAATTTTGTTCAGCACTACTCCGGTTATCTGCGCCTTGGCCTGCAACAGTCGACCAACAGCCGTCATCACACTATTAGACTGCATTCTTGCTGCTTCGACCACATAAACGACGCCATCACAGTGGCGTGAAACCATCAGCACATCACTGACGCTTTGCACCGGAGGACAGTCAAGGATGATGTAGTCGTAACGCTCCCGCAACGACTTGATAATCTGCTCAAAACGCATTGAAGCCAACAATTCCTGTGGATTAGGCGGCACCTGACCACAAACAATCATATCCAGGCCATCCTGTTTAACGATTATTTCATCAACGGTAGCAGTACCAGCCAATAAGTTGGCCAAACCACTGGAGCCACCTTTGACACCAAAGTTTTTACCCACCACCGGACGACGCAGGTCGCAATCAATGATCAACACTTTACTCAGCTGTCCCATGGCCAGAGCCAGGTTACTTGACACGGACGACTTGCCCTCGCCGGGAACAGACGAAGTAACGGCATACACCTGTTGCTGATGGTCAATACCACTTAGCTTGATGCTGGTGCGGATGGTGCGTACCGCCTCGTTGAAAGCATGCAGATCGGCGTTAGTAAACGCCTTGAAGACACTTTGCAGATCTTTTTTATTCGTCAGCCTCGGCAACACACCAAGCACGGGCAGGTTAAGCTTATCCTCCACATCACGTGTGGTGCGAATGGTGTTGTTGAGCATTTCCAGCAAGAAAGCAATACCGCAGGACATCAACAAACCCAGCAGGGCCGCCACACCAACAATCAGCTTTTTCTTGGGCTTAACCGGCACTTTTGGCGCAAATGCCACGTCAACGATCCGGGCATTAGCGGTTTGCAGGTCGTTGGTAGCGGTAGTCTCCTGAATCCGCTTGAAGAAAGCGTTATAGAGATCTTCATTGACCTTGACTTCCCTCTCCAATGCTTGCAGGCGGAACTCTTTGCGATTGGTATCCTGAATACGGCTCTTAAGCTCTGCCACCGAAGCGGCCAGAGTGCGCTCATTAGCCAGATCAATCTCATATTCGCGTTCAACCCCGGCAACAATGGTGTTGATCTGAGTGGTCATGTTCTGGCGAATACTTTCCAACTGCGAACGGGCAGAAATCATTTGCGGGTGCTTAGGGCCATAACGCTTGGACAACTCAGTCACCTGTCGTTCAACCTTGGACTCTTCAGCCCTGAGATTCTGAATCAACGGGTGTTGAAGTACCGCAGTCAACGAGTCGTTGCTCTGGTTTTTCTGGCTACCTGAACGGATCTGTTGATAAATATTTTCAGACACTGCCAGTTTGCTGCGCACCGTAACCAGGGCGTTGGTCAATGCCTGAAGCTCATTGCTGGAGGCAGTCAACACACCTTCAAGCTCAATCAGGTTTTCTCGTTCACGGTAATCCTGTAACTCCTGGGAGGCTACGCGCAGTTTTGCTGACAGTTCGCCCAGACGTCCTTGCATCCAGTCGGTGGCACTGAGCGCCAGACTCAGTTTTGCCTCCATGTAGGACTCGATATAAGCATTGGCCACCGCATTGGCAATTTTTGCCGCTAACTGTGGGCTCTCTGACTCGGCATTGATTTTAACAATCTGGGTTTTACGCACCGGCTCAATGGTAACCCGCTCAGACAGGGCATTGATGGTATCGTTCATTACCTGACTAGCGTCATCCTCCTCCGTCGGCTCCTGCAGGCCAAACCAGTCGCGCCAGTCAAGCAGGCCGGCATACCACGGTGCCGGGCGTAAGGCTGCATTAAACTCCGGGTTTTTCACCAAGCCCAGTTCGTTGACAACCTTTTCCAGCACGCTGCGGGATTTGAGCACTTCAAACTGAGTGTTGAGGTAACTGTCAGAGCCACCATCAATGCCGTATACCTCCTCAATGGAGACGACTTTTGCCTGCTCTTGTTCAATCTGCAAGGTTGCTGTGGCGCTGTAGATGGGTGTTATGGAAAAAACGATCAAAACAGCCGCCAGAGTCACTGCCAGGGTAAAACTGCCAATGGCCCAGCGGTGGCTGTTGAGGACATGGAAGATTTGCCGCAGGTCAATGATATCTTCACCCTGAGGCGGCATTGCTTTGGCAGCAGCAGGTGGCGACAGGACTTGTCTGGTTTCAGTGTTCATAAGTGGTATCAATTTTTTGTAGCGAAGCCGCGCAGGCATCAGTGTGAGGAAACGCCGCTAGAAGAAACTCTCATGCACGGTAATAATGTCGCCAGGCAGAACGGAGTCGTTTAATGTCAATGTGCGCTCTACGGCCCTGCCATTTTCTTCCCGGGTCACGGTAATCTTTCTTTTCGATGCACGCTGGGTAAAACCACCAGCAAGAGCAATGGCCTTTTCCAGAGTCAGGCCTGGTTCAAACGAAAAGCCGTTGGGTTCTTTTACTTCGCCAGAAACGAAGAATTTGCGGTACTCCTTAATGGAGACACTGACCAGCGGGTCGATGTAGTAGCCGTCCTTCAGCTTTGCAGTAATCTGTTTTTCCAGCTCGCCCAGTGTCAGCCCTTTGGCCCGAAACTCACCCAGAAATGGATAGGAGATACTGCCGGCGTCCGTGAGTATTAACTCCCTTTCCATGCCCTCTTCCCCATAAACGGAGATCACAATCTTGTCTCCCGCGCCGAGTTTATAGCGGGAAAGGCTCATAGGGTCACTGGCAGCCTGCGCAGTGGCGCAAGCCAGCATCAAAAGCAAACCGAAAGGATGCGTCAATTTTCGTGCAAAAAATCTCAGGTACTGCTCAACATTCATTGATTATTCCAATAAAACTCCCCACGCAACCACAAGTCGCGAAGAGCCGATTGAGGAGAGGCGCAAATACGCTGGCGACATTGTGCTAATGTCAGCCTGCGTCTGCGCCGTGATTAAAATCAAACGATTGTCAGCGATGTATTACAAGGCAATACTCGCTGATAACAGATAGTAATTTCTGTCATAGTTGTCCGGATCAGCATTAACAGCTACTGCTGTTTCATCGCGGTTAGTGTTTTCCCACGACAGGGAAACCGTCGCATTACGCAACACATTCCAGTTAACGGCAATCCCATACTGGTTAACAGTCCGATCAATTTGCGCAATTGAACTACTGTTCAGCACCTGAGCATCGGTAAATGCGTAGTGAAGACGAGTGGAGATCTTGGCAGTCCACTGGTGCTGCCAGCTCAACTGTGTAGTGGTTCCCTCAGTAAAATCAGCAGTCGCAGGATCTTCTGAATCAAGACCAAAATCACGCACCGTACTTAACTGAAGCAGCGAGTGATCAACTGGCAAGTAGCTAACACCCACCTCCCAGCCGGTAAAGTTCTCCCGACTGACACCGTCAGCATCCCGGGAGCGCAAACCAACCTTGGCGTAGCCGCTGGTTTTGGCTGTGGCATCCCAGTTCAGACCCACAAGGTAACTGGTAATATCATAAGCTGCGTTGCCATTATCAGGATAATCCAGGTTGCGCTGCTTGATTTCCACCAAGGCACTGGTCTTGGGCAGAAACCGGTAATAGCCGGTACCACCAAACTCGATAATCTTGTTATCTGCACCACCGGCTTTATAATTCTCCCGGTTAAGGCTGGCAAACAGGTCAGCACGCATCCGCGCTTCCATGGAACCAAGCCCATACTTCAGGCCAGCCATAAGACGATCATACTCTGGCGGTGTTCTGTCGAGAGCGCCGTTGATGGTACTACCCGCGTCGTGATAACGACCGATATCAAAATCAACGTCCAGACGATTGCGGCTATTGAGCTCCTGGTGAATTTCACCAACCAGGCCGAAATCCAGGTAATTTGCTTCTGACTGCGATGCATAACTGACATTACGGGCAGCCAGAGTTGCGGCATAGGTATTCAGGGCAGACTGAGCCTTGAATTCGGCTTCCGCTGCCAGCTTATAGACAACCGAGCTGATATCCGCCAGCTCACCCTGACCTGTTCGGTACACATTATCATCGTTACCAATCCCCAAGGTGGCTTGTGGAGTCACCTCCACCGGCCCCAGATTAAAGTGGCCAGCATCTTCTATGGCTGCTTGCACACCCATACTGGATGTAGCCAAAGCCACCACAACACCAAGAGTATTCAGCCTATTCATTCATCTTTCCCCTAACAATAAGACATAAGCCCGCTCTTGCAGCGGGTCAAAAATTTCACGGGCAAAATAATTGTAAAACACGACGTTGACAGCCTTTTACGCGGCCATTTTAGTGTTTCTAAAAAGCGATTGGTAGATTTTATTTGGTTTCCCCAGCTGATCACGATACAACAGGCAAAAAAGCCAGCAAAACACACAACATCAGAGGGCATCCGCAAGACAAACACGGGGACTATAGAACCCTCAAAAAACTTACAACCAAAAACCAACATAGTTTCACAAGCAATAACCGTCAACCAGCGCCGGTGCTTTTCCCATTGACACAATAAATATTTTTATGATTTCTGGCAATCGTCAGTTGATACCCGCTCACTCCTGAAGGAACGAGATTCCCGTTACCTACCTTTGGATATGGCTCTCTTGCATACCTTCGTTCTAGCCAAGCCAGCCACAAGTTTTTCGTATTGCTCGACAATGGCCTGATGATTACCGCGAAAAATAATTTCAGCCATTTTTTGTTCTAGCTGATAATCATACATAGGATCGTAGTAACTGCTGAGCAGCTCACCAATTAATCGCCCATAGTCGTTAATAGTACCAACACTCTGGTGCTGCTCAATGGCGTGTTGCAACATATCGGCCAACCGTTGATAACGCTCGCCGCCGAGACGACGGCGTATCCGATAGAGACTACCGGCCAAACCTTCGGCAAAGTAAGTAAAGCCTTCCTGCTCACCGTAGGCAGTGACAAATTCGGCCAGATTGTCAGTGACGTACTCTTTCAAACCGATTGCGATGCGTTCGTCCATACTTTGCTCCAGCAGGATTAAAGGCGACATTTGCATTTTATCCCGCATACTCTGGGGCAGACTGCACCGGCCGATCAATTTGCTTTCGTCCTCCAGCAACACCGGCATACCCGGATTCTGGTGTCGATGGCGCAGCAGAGCAATGGCCAGGTGATTTTCAAAGTCGATTTGACTCGGCTGTCCGCCGTGACGTCGGCCAAAGCTCGAACCACGGTGATTGGCCAACCCTTCCAGATCAATACTGTACGACAATTGTTTAATGAGCTGCGTTTTTCCTGTGCCGGTTTTGCCGCTGAGGATGATAAACGGCACATCCTCAATGACCCGTTCCAGCTCATCAAGCAAAAAGCGTCGCAGCGCTTTGTAGCCGCCTTTGACCAACGGATATGGACAGCCGGCATCCTTCAGCCATTGCTGAGTAATGCGAGAGCGCTGACCGCCGCGAAAGCAGAACAAAAAGCCCTGAGGGTGTTTAGTGGTGAACTGTTGCCAGCTATCCAGGCGCTGCGCCCGGATGTCATTGGTGGCCAGCTGATGACCAAGAGCAACAGCCGCGTCAGCCCCAGCTGTTTTATAACAGGTGCCGATAAGCTCCCGCTGCCGGTCATCAAGAATCGGCACATTTATCGCCGAGGGAAAACTGCCCCTGGCGAATTCCACCGGGGCGCGGACATCCATCAATGGTATGTCGTGCAGAAAAATGGCCAAATAGTCTCCCGCATTGGCCCTTGCGTTGTTCTTTTGTAAAGTCATTTCAGGCTGCAAGTAACAGATCAAAGCCGTATAGTTTCTTATTCGAAACCAGGATTTGGCAAGTCCGAATCAGTGACTATACCCAATGGATTTCAAGTTGATTCGAGGCGGCAAATGAGCGAAGCCTTTATGCCCTCGGGTGCCGGGAGCATAGAAATACCACGTGACCGGGGTGACGACTGCATGGATGCAGGAGGTAGAGCAACGCAGGGAGCAGTTGCCGAGCAAATGCAGCCAGCAAAGTAGCAGCTTGAAAGGCGACGGGTATATTGATCTGCCACAGACAGCCGCCGGGATAACTAAGCTCCGGCAGTGCTGGCGGCCAGCTTACGCCCTGCCACATCTTCAGCTTTTACCGGCTTAATCAACAGCGCCATCACACCGGCAATAACCAGCATCACCGCCGAGATAACATAAGCCAGACTGAAACTGCCGGTGGTATCGACAATATAACCGGCCATGACCGGGCCCATAAAACCGCTGGCGCCCCAAGCCAAAAACAACACACCAAAGTTGGTGCCGTAGTTTTTGATGCCATAGTAGTCCGCAATCATGGATGGGAACACACTCAGCAGAGCGCCATAGCCGATGCCTGCCAGAACCGCACCGCAAATAAAGCCAGGCATGGTGGTGTACATGGTGAACAGCACCATATTCAGCGTTTGCAGGGCAATGGCCAGGAACAACGTCTGAGGGCGGCCGATTTTATCGGACAGCATACCCATCAGGATGCGACCAAAAGTGTTGGCAACCGCAAGAATAGAAACCAGTGAGGCAGCACTGGCGATATTGCCTTGCAGGGCAGCAATATTGGAGATATTACCAATGAGCATCAAACCGGCGGACGAGGCGAAAGCAAAAGCCACCAGCATCAGGTAGAACTGACGGGTTTTGAGCATTGCACACCAGTCAAAATCGTTGCTGACAGCTTTGGCCGCCGCTTGATAGCCAGCAGGCGCTTGTGGGCGATAATCGGCACCGGGGGTAACCAGAGTCAGGGCCAGAGGAAAACTGATGGCCAGCACGCCACCGCCAAGAGCCAGGAAGGTACCACTGATGCCAATCTTCTCAATCAAGACGGTACACAGTGGTGCCAGATAAAGCGGTGCCATGCCAAAACCACCAGCCAGCAGACCGTTGACCATGCCTTTTTTAGACGGGTGGAACCACTTCATGGCCGTTGGACTCAGGCACGAATAGGTGGCACCGATACCTGTACCAGCCAATACGCCAAAGGTGAGCACCAACATAACCGGCGTGGCGGCAAAAGAAGAAAGCATCAGTCCGGCACCAATCATAATGATGCCGACCAGAGCCATTTTCCGCGGCCCCATACGATCTTGCAGATTACCGGCAACCAGCATCCCCACGGAGAAGGCGACCACGCCGACAGTGTAGGGCAAGCCGGCAGAGGTGGTTGACCAGCCCATTTCGCTGACCAGCGCCTTGCTGATCACACTCCACGCGTACAGCACGCCAATACAAAGGTTGATAAAGACCCCGGCAATGAGGATCCTGGAAGCTCGCTTCATGCTGAATTAACTCTGATATGCGCTGCAATCCCATCGTCAGACACGATGGCAGCCTGGTGATGATTTGTGGCGCAACTATAAGTCAGCACAAGTATTAATCGATGTAAGTAATTTACGAACAATCAATAGACAAACCACCGACAACAAGACCAACTCAGTGTGAGCACTACTATTTATTGGAGCCGCTCTTTTTGTATCACCTCTGACGTAACAGCACTAACACGAATACCCCTGACCCACATATTGATGGCAGCAATACCAGTGACAATACTTTGTAACTGCTCAGAATTTGCAGGTAAGTCAATGTACTGACATCAATGATTTGTGCATTCAAACCGGGCATAATCCCTACCCATGAAACCATACAAAGCCTCAGCGCCTGAAACCGAAATCAGCGAACTCAAAACTATTGTTAACAACCTGCTCAACAGAATCGAGAAGCAAGATGCCCGGATTCGCAAACTGACCACAGAGAACTCGGCTCTGCGTGGAGAAGTTCAGCACCTTAAAAAACTCAAGGGGCAACGTGCGTTTAACCCTTTGTTTACAGGTTCCATAAACAACAAAAACCTTACGACAAATATCGTAAGGTTAAAAGATATGGCGGACCGGACGGGACTCGAACCCGCGACCTCCGGCGTGACAGGCCGGCATTCTAACCGACTGAACTACCGGTCCGCTACCTAGCTTACAGTTTCAAGCCACTAGTTTCTGGCTGGTGGGTGATGACGGGATCGAACCGCCGACCCTCTGCTTGTAAGGCAGATGCTCTCCCAGCTGAGCTAATCACCCTTGGTGTGGCCGGTATAATAACGGATCGATGGGTAGAGTCAATCCCTTTTTCTTACAGCAGATCAGGTTTTTGTTCTTATAAAAACGACGATAGTCATATGCTTAGACGGACAAAGCTTTTAACTCGTCCTTCGTCGGGCAACTGTTCGATACGAATCTGTTCAATAGCCAAACCGTGTTGGTTGTGCAGAAGAACCAGCCACCTCAGCAATTTCTGGTAAGCGGCATCCTCAACCCTCACCGACACTCCCCCCATACGATCCGGCTGAACTTTCTCCAGGGTAATTTCCGCACCTTGAGCCTGTCTGACCACCAGCACAGAAAGATCTTGATGGATTGGTTTCTGGTTTTGCTGCAAAGTTCGGGCCTCAGGCAATTTGTTGTGCAACCAAGTGTTGGCTGACTGCTGATAAAAATAATTTTGCTTGCGAGTTTCAGACCATCGCGCCAATGGTTCCCAGACGAAAAAATAAATACCGCCAGTCAGCATTGCAACGGCCAAGATCTGCAAAGCTTTTTGATCTCTGCTCGGACGCATGGTGTACCATGTTTTGCCATGCTGCCAGAAGGGGTTGTTGCTCAGCAGACGATTCAGTTTTTGCATAATGACCTCAATTTCACCTGACACTAACTCTGGCAATTACTTCCGACTCGCCCTGCTTGGCACTGTCAAGCTTACTTTGCAGACCGGCAGCACTGAGTTGTGCCACAAACCGGTTAACACCGGCCAGTTCATCGATGGCAAATTCGTAAACCAACTGGCCTGAGGTGCCATTAAACTCCAGACTTCTCGCCTTGGTCTGACCAGAAACACTGGAGAGCGTCTGCAACATGGGCAAAAAAGGTGTTTGCCGCGCTGGCTGATCAAGACTGCGCAAACGGTTCTCCAGCACTTGCTTCACATTAAAAGACATTTGTTGTCTGGAATATGCCTGCCGTGCCTGTCGATCATTGGGAAAAACGGCAAGGTAACTTGTCAGAGAGTCTTGCCAGAGGTTTATTGAACGCTGCTGATAAAACATTCCCTGGGCAAGCATCAGCCCCAACTCAAGCAACAACCAGCAGCCAGCCACTACTGCAAATGGCCTCCAGCGATGAATAATTCGCCCTGTGCGCTTTGGGCATTGGTAGACACCTTGTCGAAAGTCGAGCAGTTGGTGTGGCTTGGTGGCAAAGTATCTTTGGGCGAATAACTCAAATACCGACCCTTGCAGTGGCTCCTTCTTAATCTGCCACCCCCGCCCGGAGAGCATACCGGCCGTTTCATCAACTTTGGCAGATGAGATGACCAGCTTGCTGTCTGCGTATAGCAACGTAATTTTGAATGGTCGATTGTCTTGGCTATCAGTTTCCAGACTGGCATCAAGGGTGTCTGGCACCATCTGGTCAATCTCATGAAAGAGAATTGGCAGTGCCTGATAATTCAGAGTAATACCCTCACGCTCTGGAGCAGTAATCATGACTGCATCATTATCCAACAGTATTAAAGTGCTGTCCGGTTGTGATGGCAAAAACTGGCTTTCAGCGACCACTCGTGACAGTGGCAGTTCGTGTTCTTCAAACAGGGTTAGCAGTGCCTGCAACAAGTCGTGCCCAACGGCGGCAATGCCGACTTGCAGCTCTTCGTTGGGAATACCATGGATAATATGCATGGTATCGATATCTTGCGCCAAATCCTCCTCCGCCAGAAACGGCACTGCTGTGGCTAGATGTTTTTTTTGGCCAGAATTGATCAACAGGTGTTTATAAAAACAAAGTGCCCCATTGAGCAAAAGGACGATTTCTTCCGGTGGAAAGTCATTGGGCAAGGCTTTTTTTAGCTGGTCAATGGCCGTCAGGCACGGTTCTTCGATTAATGAACCTTCCGGTGTGTAGCTTCCCCACTGTACCACTGTACTGCCATCGACAGTACTGAGCAAAGGAGGTATGCGAATCACTAGCACGGTTTTCATGTCATTATCAGACCTCAGGGCTATTATAGGCAGGCATCGGGCCAATCTCTCTGGACACAACCTCAACTCGTCCCTCGCGATTTCGGTAAAACAGGGTTGTCAGATAGAAGACTGTATCCCGATAAGTCGCTTTAATTCGGGCACGGAAAAAGTGACTGTTAAAAGCCAACAGCCCGCCCTGTCGAAGTCCGTCATTAAACAGCATCTCCTTACCAGATAAAGCGACAAGTTGGCGCAGTTCTTCAGCATTGGCCAACCCGCTTTCACCTTGCCCGTTTTTGATCATCACCGCATCTGCTTCCGTGATGTCCTGGTGTAATGCACGAATAATCTCGACCGGAGCTGTGTTTACATTCAATTTTGTCCGCCCTGGAATAGCCGTAATAAAGGGCAGCAACCTGGTAACATCTTCTCGGGTTACGCCTTCCACCAGCATTAATTCGCTGACGGAAACCATTTCTGTCCGAGTCGAGATCTGGCTTTGATCTCGGTTCAGCCATCGTTGAACAGCACCAGCCAGTTGCGGATCTACAGACATGCCAACCAACAGATTTTCCAGCATGGCTAAATAAGGTGAGTCCCCCTTCGTTTTGGCTTCGGGCCGTAACAGCCAATTAATGTTAAAGCGACCCTGCTGATCCTCAACCTGCAATTCAATAACCCCCTGCTCTACCTCGTAATTAGTGGTTGTCACTCGCCACAGCTCGAGATTGTGATCCACCATGCGCTGTTTTTTTTGATCCTGCAGGAAATCTTGCTCCAACAGCCATGCAACGTACTGCTCCGCACCCAGGGCATATTGCTTCGCCTGAGTTCGCGACAGGTAGCTGGCATTTTTTTCAGTGTGCAGCCAGAGACCGGTGACAATCTCTGAGGCAACCGCTGTGATCAAAAGAAAAATCAACAGTACATAGATTAAGGCAATGCCCTGCTGGCGCGGCATGCAGTTCAATTCTCACTCCCTCCCCCACCGACTGAACGGTGCCGACCAGCAGGCTTTGCCCTTTCTGGCCTATAGGTGGCCAACGGAACTACCGTAACCATCGGACCCAATTTCTCATGCACAATGGTTAACTCAACAGCGAAAGGCAGTCGGGCCAGGTTCTGATCAGCCGACGGTGGTGGTGAGTATGACCAAGCCGTCAGCCAGCGTTTGTGCTGGTCAAGCAATCGAACTTTGACATTACTGATTCCAGTCAGCAGCACCTGACGAATTGGGGTAGTGGCGGCAGTCCTGTCCAGCGTCAGCCAGTAGTAGCGAATCAGCTCACTGCCTTCCTGGGCGTAAGCCACTCGCTGAAGAGTGCTGCGCACTGCCTGTAGTGGGTTTTGCCAGCCGGAGCGGGTAAATTCCATGAGCATCCCGTCACTGCCGGGTAATTGCATAGCCGGTTGCAACCCCGTTTCATCGACAATCGGTCGACCGGTGATCTGGAACAGATCTTGCTCGACTATGATTTCCGCCCTCTGTAATTTATCCAGCTCATGCAGGACTGACCGGGTTACCTCATGGGCATGGGTGACCGAGGCGAGCAATTTGTAGGCAGCAGTGCTGATCATGCTGAACAGAACAATGGCCATCATTAACTCAAGCAAAGTAAAGCCCTTGCTGACGGGCATCATTGCTTTGGCCTCCTTAGCCAGGTCGTCAGTCTCGCCAGGGGTAGAGCATTTTTTGCCGGCTGCGACCCGCCCGCAAACACCTCAACCTGCACCTTGCGAAAATCAGGGATGTCAGTTGCGGCTGAAATTTCACGCACATACCATTGATGACCGGCATAGACCTCCACCTGTGCCCCGGCTGCACGTCCACTCCAACGTCCTTCACTGTGCAGCGTATTGAGATAATGGTCCGCAATTTGTGTGGCCAGGATTTTTTCTTGCTGGTAGCGGGTCTGGCGGATGCTGTTGCCATCCGTGAGGATGAGCATGGATGCAGCCAGGGCGAAAACCGCCAGAGCTACCATAACCTCCAGCAAGGTAAAGCCGTTGGTGTTCCTCATTCCCTGACTCGTTCAATATCCGCCAGCCCGTCTGTAATCAGGTAGAACGACTGTTTTTGACCTGTCCGTGAAGCAAGATACAACCTGAACGGCGTTACCTGATAGTCAGGAAAAAATACCACCATTGGCGTCGTCCCATCACCTGCAAAAGATTTGCCGTTTTCCTGGGATTCCAGGAATAAATCCAACCCTTCAGGTAGCCGGTGCGGCTGGAAGGGGGGCTGATCAAGGGTGACCCACTGCTGACTCTCCGCCGGCAATCGCCACCAGCGGCAAACTCTATGCTCATCGATAGAAAAGCCATAGACGTTGCTCTCTATCAGTGCCTTGTCACGTGCCTGGGCAAAAAGTACCAACAGATGATTTGCTTCCCTTTGCACCTGCTGATTAGCAGTCATTGGACTAAGCAAAGCGATACCAAGCAGCACACCGATAATGACCACCACCACCAGCATTTCGATCAGGGTAAAGCCCTGCCCCCTCGCCCCCATAGCCAATATCAGTTATCCCAATTGCCAATCTCGCCATTCAGCTCCTTCCCTCCCTCACGGCCATCAGCGCCCAGCGAGTAGAGATCAAACTTGCCGTGATTGCCCGGTTGTAGATACATATAAGGGTTGCCCCAAGGGTCAATGGGAATCTTCTTCAGGTATCCTTCCGGATTCCAGCTCTTAGCTTCAGGCGGTGAGGAGGGTTTCTGAATCAGAGCTTCAAGCCCTTGATCAAGGGTTGGATAAAAACCGTTATCCAGTCGGAACAACTCCAGTGCCTGGGAGATAGTTTCGATGTCGGATCGTGCCACGGTCCCTTTGGCCTGGTCCGGGCGTGAGAGAATTTTTGGGGCAACCATAGCGGCCAGTATCCCCAGAATAACCACCACCACCATAATCTCAATCAAGGTAAAGCCACTCTCCTGCTGAGAGCAGCGCAGTGCAAATCTTTTTTTTATCATGTCAGCTAACCTCGGTTTTCTAAGGCGTTCGACTTTTATTAACTTGAAGTCGGTTGGCCAGAAGTAAAGCAATCAACTCAGCAACTGGTTCATGTTGAGTATGGGTAACAAGATGGCCAGGACAATCAGCATGACGACCCCCCCCATAAGCACCAGCATCAATGGCTCCAGCAACCCAAGCATTACCGTTATCCGCCCTTCCAGTTCCATCTGCTGATTTTGCGCCGTGCGCTCAAGCATCTGATCCAGCTCACCAGTGGCCTCACCGCTGGCAATCATGTGCAGCATAAGCGGGGGAAAATAGCTGGTTTCGGTCAGTGCCCGATTAAGACTGCTGCCTTCGCTGACCCGTTTGGCCGACTCTTGCACTGCATATCTGATGGCGTCGTTGTTCACTACCTGTGCCGCAATCATCAACGCCTCCACCAACGACACGCCGCTGCGGGTAAGAATGCTCAGCGTACTGGCGAAACGCGCAGCATTGGCAGTACGCACGAAGCGCCCGACAAGCGGGAGCCGTAAAAGTGTTTGATGCCAGGCAAAATGGATTGCCTCTCGTTGCAACAAATAGCGCAGCAATACCACCAGCCCGACCAATACGCCCAAAAGCACTGGCCACCACGCCTGAAAA
>JAKROC010000649.1 GCA_024509075.1 Endozoicomonas sp. | reverse complement strand
ATTTAAAAAAAAGGAGAAAACAAAAAGTTGTACTTACAATTTCGTAACCGAAATTTGGATGATCCTTTGCTTGTCCATGCTTGGTCTAAGTTTTGCAGTTCCCTTGCAACCAGTCATCTTTCACTTGATGGAAAACACAATATCTGCCAAGCTTCTCCCCTGTTTGGATAAATACATGTCACCATGGTCAGCATACATGTAGATCTACTCTTTTCACAATGCAATACAATGTTTGTTTACAAGCTACTCCTATCCATGTCGTCAGTTCTTGCACATGGCTGCATCCTCCTTCATATACCTGCTAGGAGGTTACAAAAGGGATGGGCTTTGGAGTTCCATTAATTTTGTACTTACCTATTAACAGAATCAAGCTGTATTGTGTCATGCAGTATTCCAATCACTTTCCCTCTGTACAGGACATCAACAATTCTGGAGGAACACAAGGGGGAGTTATTAACACTAGAATCTAGAGAAACAAAAGTTGCTTCTCTAATTTTCACTTGAAATACTAATATATGAGTTTTTTACATTACGATATCTTTAAACAATGGGAATGGAACAGACTTTCATTTCTCAAAAAAACAACTCTAAGCTTCCCTAGTACCTAAATTCACCAAATTTATTGCAACTTCAAGGTCATTGAAAGAAATGTAAGACTTGAGACTTAAATAAAATGCAAAGTAAACAGACTCAAACACCCATTGCAAGCACTGGCAAGATTTTTGAGATTGGATGAAA
>JAKROC010000648.1 GCA_024509075.1 Endozoicomonas sp. | reverse complement strand
ATGTCAAAAATAGTTGTTCGATCGTGCGGTTGCAGTTTATTTTACTGTGCTGTGAGGCCTAGAAATTAAGGGTTTTTAATAAAGAGCGGGAATTGCTGGCCTGGGGCTTTATCCATCGTCACCACGCTGCTGCAAGAATAACGCCTCCCGCTGCCCGCTACCCGTAAAAGCCCCCGTCTTATCTTTTGCGGGAAGCGGTCTAAAATATTTCTGTCTTACCAATTAAGAAGAATTAAAAAGGCATACGAAAATCTTGATGCTTGGAAACGGTCTTCCAGATCATGCGTTGATATATATAAAACCACAGCTGAGCTCAAGGACTACGGGTTTAAAGATCAACTGACCCGGTCGGCACTATCGATTCCCAGTAATCTCGCAGAAGGCCTTGAGAGGCAATCCAACAAAGAGCAAAAGCAGTTTGTCTCCATTGCCAGAGGCTCTGCTGCCGAGTTGAAAACACAAATCTACATTGGTATTGAGATTGGATATATCACCAAAGACAAAGGCCAGTCATGGATTCGTGAAATCAAGGACATCACCGCGATGATTCAAGGCCTTATGAAAAAGCTTTGGCTTTTTCATCACTTCCCGCCGCCCGCTCCCCGCCACCCGCAAAAGCCCCCCGTCTTATCTTTTTCGGGCAGCGGGAGGCGGACAGCGGGAAGCGGTCTTTATTGCCGAATCAAAGTAAGCGTCCAAACAAGGGGCAGACTCCCCCTATCTGTCGAGATCGGACTT
>JAKROC010000647.1 GCA_024509075.1 Endozoicomonas sp. | reverse complement strand
TCTTCAACGCTGCTCGACTGACTTACCGTTCACTTATTTTTCCCCCTTACGTAGGAATTATTCATCAAACATTGCGTAAGTTTTACGGATTTTTACCAATGACGTTTGCTAGAGGTGGTTAGCTCAAATAAAAAGGCACAGGCTGACACAACTGGCTTTCAATGACTTAGCTACCTGGGTTTGTCATTGATTTATGAAGAAATAAATGTTGATGCCATAATCAACTTCATCATAATCCTTCAAATACCCCCCTCTCCGCGCGCCACATGACGGAATATTCCCGGGCAGAAACTGGGGATTACCCAGCACAAGCATTAATCTATTAGCTTTCCATCCCAAATCCTGCAATCGAACTGCCTTCGTTACTCGCTTTCTATTCCGTGATAGACAGTGAGTCACAGTGAGCGAATTGCCATACGCCCGGCGGTTACACAAAAACATGACCCTGCTTCGCCCTCACAAACAGTCACACGAAAGAATTTCGAGCTCATAATCTATTTGTTTTTCAAGAAGTTACGATGGCGGATTTACCAGTTACTGCTTACGGTCGACAAGGGCTCCCACCGAATCATGTCTGGGAAGGATGGCACGCATTGTCGAACAATGAGTACCAAAAGAGCAAATGGAGTATAAAGGGACGACTACAAAACTTAACTGTGGATGAGGGGGTCATTAGAGCGCTACAGAACCGGCAGGGGAACTGAAACAATTTGAGATGATGCTGGTAGACGAAGCAGCT
>JAKROC010000646.1 GCA_024509075.1 Endozoicomonas sp. | reverse complement strand
GTATCAAGGGTACAAGAATAACGGTTATCGATATTCTTGAAATGCTGGCTGAGGGAATGAGCACTGATGAAATCCTGACAGACCACCCCAACCTGCAAGCGGTACAGATAAAAGCAGCACTCCTTTATGCTGCGAATACCATAAAAGGTGCAGCCTGATGCTGCTCCTTGATGAAAATCTTTCACCCCGGTTGATAACACGAATAGAACCCCAGTTTCCGAAAAGCCTGCATGTTATTCATGCAAGCTTGGACAACTCTCCGGATATTGAATTATGGAGTTTTGCAAAAGCTAATGGGCTTGCCATTGTCAGTAAAGATAAGGATTTTTTATCAATGCTGGAAGCATTCGGACACCCACCAAAACTGATTTTTTTGAAAATCGGTAATGTCAAGCTTGCGGTTGTTGAGCGTGTTTTAATAGACAACCAACAGACTATCCATAGTTTCCTGAATGATGAAGACAAAGGATTATTGGAACTCTGAAAGAGTTGTCAAGATCCCCCCCCTCATTCTCTGACCTGCAAAAAACACCTTAAAATGATTGGGAAATAGTCAAAGAAGTTTCGACAATCTGACGTAATAGACGTCACAGGGTATGCACAAAGAAAGACCTGACCCCGGTTTTGACCCCGGTTTTGACCCCGGTTTGTGACCCCGGTTTGTACTTCATTTTTATTGGTGAAGTCTGAAAGTAGACCAATAAATCAATTATGCACAAAGAAAGACCTGACCCCGATTTTT
>JAKROC010000645.1 GCA_024509075.1 Endozoicomonas sp. | reverse complement strand
AAATTCAATAAACAAAAAAAAAAAAAGAACAGAATAATAATCAATTCAAGCACTTTTGATTTGAACATGTGCTTTATGCCAAACTTGGCCTTGAAAATGCTGTACTGAAGTGCATAAAAGTGGTCACTTGCAATACATTGCTGGGTACTTGAAATAATCAACCAACATTTAGCTGTAAATGTTCTTTTACAGAACAATGTTTTATGACCAAAATAAATTAAACAGCAAAATAATGTAGCACTGTCACTGAAATTAAAAGAATTTTTGTTTTATTGTATCAAAATAACAGCCAAACAAAAACAAAACAGATAACAAATTATGTCATTTTCCAAGTGGTGTTCTCTTATTCTGAAGGTTGAAATTTGGTACATTTATTGAACAAGTTCTGGAATAAAAACAATCAAAATGAAAGAGCTCTATAATTGGGTTTGGCAAGAAGTAGTAGAAGCACTCTTGATTATGTTTCATAATCCTTTCAGTTCTCACTAGAGATTTGATTATTATCATTTCTTCAATAACAGAAGAAAGTTAATAACATTGAAACACCTGATTTTATACAAGAAGAGTTTATTGTGATACAAGAACTTGTTTAATCACTAAATTTGGAACCTAAAACTTCCTTCAACCAGAGCGAGAGAAATTTATTTGCATAGTACAAATAACATACAACAGAGCTCGAAAGAGTGTTTAGGTTACTGTGCAATGTTGCAGCTGTACTGGCGCTCGCGAGCTCGGTGAAGCGGA
>JAKROC010000644.1 GCA_024509075.1 Endozoicomonas sp. | reverse complement strand
GAGCCTGAGCACCGGTGAGTTCTGTTTTGCCAATGACCCATTAACCCAACAGCGAATCGTTGATCAATTACGGCAGGAGCAGCCCACCACGTATTGCATTCGCTCGCTGGATGATCTGGAAAGAAACGGCCTGATGAAACAGGTCTGGCTGGAGGACGGCAAATTACACAAAGCAGAGGGCCGGCTGTTTCTTGCTGAGCCGATAACGCTGGTTTTTGATCTGACTGCCATGACCCCCGGTGATATTGCCAGCGTTAATGACCTTCTTCAGGTGGGGCCGACGTGTAATGGTAAACCGCTGGGCGACCAAATCCGGCGGGTATTTCTGGTCAATAACGGGATGCTGGACGGGAGCCAGCCGGCTAACCCTGATCTCTGGCGCAGATTAGGGCAAATGCGGGAACAGGTTGTATCAGAAGCAGGCGCTGTTGCCGGTTCGGTGACCGATAAAACCCTGTTGGCGCAAAAAACCATAGAGGTGATCCCGGCTGGTGCCTCCCTCGTCACCATCGACTTTGCCACCACGGACGACTGGTATCGCCGACTGTTTGGTGGTATCACCCTTAATGAGCGGGGACGACTGGTCTTTGCTGAGGGGGCCCTGGCCAATCTGCAAGACAATACCCACCTGGTGCTTAACAACGCACCCCGGGAAGATGCCGACTTTCAGGCAGCTCTGGCAACGGCCATAGAGGTGATCCCGGCTGGTGCCTCCCTCGTCACCATCGACTTTGCCACCACGGAC
>JAKROC010000643.1 GCA_024509075.1 Endozoicomonas sp. | reverse complement strand
TCACGTCAGTGGCAAAGTACTCGTCATAGCGCTCAATGGATGGGTACTTGATAGACGTCTGGAACAGTGTATGGAGCATGTGGAAGCCGGATTTGTCGGCGGCAAACCAGGTGCGCTCAATTTTCATGCCGCCAAAGGCACGAACATTGACGTCACCGTTATCCTTACGGTTCCACGGGCAACCCCAGTGTTCAAGACGGATCATCTCTTCGGTGGCGTGAGAGACAAAGTAGTCCACCACATCCTGGTCACACAGCCAGTCCCCCCCGGCAACGGTATCGACAAAGTGGTGTTCAAACGCGTCATGGTCTTGAATAACACCGGCTGAGCCACCTTCGGCAGCAACCGTGTGGCTACGCATTGGGTAGACCTTGGAGATCAGGGCCACCTTCAACTCAGGTTTTTTTTCTGCTACAGCAATCGCAGCCCGAAGACCAGCCCCGCCAGCACCGACGATGACCACATCCGCCTTTATGACCTGCATACGCAAACCTCTAACGCTACTTGTTGCCCTTTTTTTAAAAGAGTCCAGCTCAACTTGGCCAATCTGGCCAACAAAAACAGGCAAATATAGTTGTAAGAAAAGGGATAAAAAATTTGTGCGTGACTCTAACCAAACCTGAAACTAAAAATATTGTCACAGGACAATAAAAAGTGGTTTTTCGGAAAAAACACATTTCCTGGTATTGAAATGGAGATCAATCACTGATCAACAACAACCGAAAGGAAAAAATTCGCACATGCAC
>JAKROC010000642.1 GCA_024509075.1 Endozoicomonas sp. | reverse complement strand
GGCACGCTCCGCTGGCTTGATAGCTTCCTGATAGCTGCATGGTTTGTCAGTAACCACTAACTCAGTCAGTAAGTAAACAAGTCAGTCAACCAGTCCGTCAAATAGTCAGTCAATCAGCAGGTCAGCCAGTCAGTCTTCAGTCATTTAGCTACTCAGTCACCAGTCGGTTAGGAAACCACGTAAGCAGTCATATAGCCAGTCAAGTACCACTGGGTCAGTCAACCTTGCAGTCAGCCGGCCACACAAGCAGACAGATAGCCAGTCGAGTACCATTGAGTCGGTCAATCTTTAAGTCAGCCAGTCAGTAAACCAGTCAATTAGTCACTCAGCCACCAGTCGGTCTGCCAGTCAGTTAACCAGTCAAGCTCCACTGAGTCAGTCAACCATTCAGTCAGCCAGCCACTCAACCAGCCAGTCAGCCACTCAGTCACCAGTCAAAGAGCCACTCAGTCACCAGTCAGTCAGCAATTCAGTTAACCAGTCAGAAAGGCAGTCGGGTGCAACTGAGTTAGTCAACCATTCAGTCAGCTAGTCAGTCAAGCAGCCAGTCAGCCAGTCATTCACCAGTCAATCAGCCACTCAGGCACCAGTCGGTCGACAAGTCAGTTAACCAGTCAAATAGCAAGCCAAGTACCATTGAGTCGGTCAATGAGACAGTCCAACACCAGTGAGCCAGTAACAAGTCTGTCAGATAATGACCGCTAAAGATCAGGGTATTGAAAAAGGGCGCACTGTGGCTATTGACAG
>JAKROC010000641.1 GCA_024509075.1 Endozoicomonas sp. | reverse complement strand
CCGCATGGCGTCAGGACCCGAAAACAGCAGATGCCGTAACCGTTGATTTTCGCGCCTGGTGCGAACTGCACCGCACACTGTCCAAGGCATTGGAAAAGAGTATCCGAATGGAGATTGCCGACCAGGTGCTGGCGGTCAGGAACCGTATTCACCGGGACGAGGCCATTCGCCATGCCAGCTAAAAAGAAAACCGAGCTGATTGAGACTGCTGATGTGTTGCCTGTGGATAAGCCGACACCGGCGTTGTCTGAACTGGGTCTGATCATGCAGTCTGCCATTGCCCAGAATGCCAGTATCGACACCCTGGAACGGGTAATGAGCCTGTACGAACAGAGCCAGGCCATTGTTGCACGACAGCAGTTCAATGAAGCGTTTGCCCGGTTTCAGCAGGAAATGCCGGTGGTGAAGAAAAACAAAAGCGCTGCTTTCAACACCAAAAATGGTGGCCGCATGGAGTACTCCTACGCGTCCATTGATGATGTGGTCGCTGCAGTTCAGCCGGTTCTGCATCGTCACGGCCTGAGCTACTGGTTTGAGCAACAGCAGCATGGGCCATCTATCACGATCACCTGCCACCTTGGTCATGTATCCGGTCATTCCATCTGCAACAGCGCCACTGGTCCTGTGGATAACACCGGCAACAAAAGTGCACTACAACAAATTGGTTCTACCGTGACCTATCTGAAACGTCAGACCCTGTAAATCTGGAGTACGGTCATATCCAGTGTGATGTTGCTGGCAATGCGA
>JAKROC010000640.1 GCA_024509075.1 Endozoicomonas sp. | reverse complement strand
AAAATTTTGAAGAAATTATGTGATATCCCCTTAAATGTTTTGCCTTTTGTTTCAGGTTACTCTTCTGTGATGGATTTTACATAAACTGGTGACTAAAATAACTAAAAAGCTGAAAAAATACGACAATTTTTCTCCCTAATCATTTTACAATTTCCACTTTCATGCAAACTTTTTTTTGCAAAATTCATTTCCAAACCTCAGAATTCCACATCAGAAAAAGCTGATGTGCAAACTACTCCTGGGCATACAGAAACTTGAAATTTGTATCACAAATAATAATTACATGTTTGTATGCACAGTGTACCTATGTATGCATGTATGCCTGTATGTATGTAATGTAAGTACACGTAAATTTGAAGTTAGCTCCATACATATACGACCTACACCATCAGTCAGCATGTGAAAGGTAAGTCTGCAAACATGATTGTACCTTTTACAAAATTCTTAGTTATTATTTCTTTCTCATGTGTCAATTTTTCATGCATCAGGTGGGTATGCTAGCATAGCTGTCCTTTTTTTTTTTTTTACACAATACCTTTAAAAGAAATCACTTTGTAAGTTGTCCTTGTATGTTCTAATTACCAATATAATTGAATGTCATCTAAGTACATATGCAAAGCTTTCTCTGTGTGTAATGTATTTTTTATGTACAGCTGCCATGATGACAAAAGTTTTTGGTATTGCATTTTCTTGTCCAAAATTTTGAAGAAATTATGTGATATCCCCTTAAATGTTTTGCCTTTTGTTTCAG
>JAKROC010000064.1 GCA_024509075.1 Endozoicomonas sp. | reverse complement strand
CCCGGGGCTTCGCTCACTTGCCGCCTCGAATCAACATGAAATCCATTGGGTATAGCAGAAGTTGCTATTCTGACTTCAGGCGACGACACAAAAGCAAGCTCAAATCACCGAACCAGGCGCTACTGGCGTAACCGGAAAGTCACTGCCTGGCGAGACAATTTCTTCCTGCGCAGCGATGGTCTGCAACTCCCATTCACCCCGGTCAGACGTTTCCTTCAGGATACCGTAGCAAGCGCTGTTACAGTGTCTGAAGGCATCCATCGCCGTCCAGCCTTTAAGCAGGCCGCCGGTAAACAGTGCCGAAATCAGATCACCAACACCCACCGGCTGACGGGCAAAATCCAGATGTGGGCGCTGGGCCAGGTAGCACTGGTCACCAAGGGCAAGCATCATGGAAAAACTGCTGGCAGAAAGGCTATGCAGGTGTTTTACCAGCACCATCTTCGGCCCTTTACTCAAGGCCACCTGGCAGGCGCGTATGGCATCTTCCAGAGTATGAATGGCAACGCCGGTGAACTGGGTCAACTCAAACTGGTTTGGCACAATGACATCAGCAACCGGCATCACTTCGCGGATCAGACCCTCCGCCACGCCATCGGGGACAATACAGCCTTTCTCTGGCGAACCCATTACCGGATCACAGACGTATATCGCTTTAGAATTTTGTCGTTTAACTTCAGTAACGGTCTCAACAATCGCCTGACACTGATCAGCACTGCCCTGATAGCCAGAGATCACCGCCTGGCAATCTTTCAATACATCAATGGCTGCCAGGCCGCTGGTCAGTTCGCGAATGGTCTCGGCACCAAAGGCAGTACCGCGCCACTTTTGCGGATACTGGGTATGATTGGAGAACTGCACCGTGTGCAGGGGCCACACTTCAAACCCCATGCGTTGCAATGGAAACACCGCCGAGCTGTTTCCTGCATGTCCATAAACCACGTGGGACTGGATGGACAAAATGCCCTGCATACAAACTCCTGTTATACCTGTGAAAATGCCGCAGTTACCGACCCTGAAAGAACCGGAGCAGCGGCATGGTCTGCATTATACCCAATGGATTTCAAGTTGATTCGAGGCGGCAAATGAGCGAAGCCTTTATGCCCCCGGGTGCCGGGAGCATAGAAATACTATGTGACCGGGGTGGGCGAATACCCTAAAGGGCACAAGTGCAGCCAACAAAGTAGCAGCTTGAAAGGCGACGGGTATATTATCGTTTACGCGCTAAAGTCAGCAACCAGCTGGCGCACCTGATCCGCATCTTGCGCGGCCAAGCACTTGCTCGCCAGTTCGGCAAGTTTACTGCTGTCTTGCCCGATCAGCACCTGTTTTATTTTTAACACTGAAGAAGCAGACATACTGAACTCATCCAACCCCAAACCGGCCAGTATCAGGGCTGACTGTGGATCACCGGCAAACTCACCGCACATTCCGGTCCATTTGCCGGCGGCGTGAGAGGCATCAATAACCTGTTTGATTGCCCGCAGCACAGACGGTGAAAAACTGTCGTACAGATGGGCAATATTCTCGTTGCCACGATCGACGGCGAGAATATGCTGCATTAAATCGTTAGTGCCAATACTGAAGAAGTCCAGCTGCTCGATCAGCTGATCGGCAATCATCACGGCAGCGGGCAATCATGATGCCCACCTCGATCTACTCGGCGTCATGGCCATCCACTGCACGGATAACCTGCCAGCCGTAGGCTTCAAATCGTTGCGGGGTGTTATCGGTGAACCAGCCTTCCACTTCACCATCAATGGAAATACCGTTGTCGTCGTAAAACGCAATCAGTTTGCCCAGCCCAAGAGTGCCGGCCAGAGCAGACTTCATGGGAGATGCCCTCCATCATGCAGCCGTCGCCCAGGAACACATAAGTGAAGTGATCAACAATGTTGTGCTGGTCACGGTTAAACGGAGCGGCCAGGGTCTTTTCGGCAATAGCCATACCAACGGCGTTAGCAATGCCCTGACCAAGCGGGCCAGTGGTGGTTTCGATACCTGGCGCGTAACCGTACTCAGGATGACCGGGAGTTTTCGAGTGCAGCTGACGGAAGTTTTTCAGGTCGTCCAAAGACAGCTCGTAACCGGTCAGGTGCAGCAGCGAGTAGAGCAGCATGGAGCCGTGACCGTTAGAGAGCACGAAGCGGTCGCGGTTACTCCACTGGGGTTGGCCGGATTGTGCTCCAGATACTCAAGCCACAGCACTTCGGCGATATCCGCCATGCCCATTGGGGCACCCGGATGGCCGGAATTGGCCTGCTGGACAGCATCCATACTCAGAACGCGAACAGCATTAGCCCGCTCTGTGGCAGTTGTGGTGGCCATGTTTCACTCCAGTAACTATCTGTTTTCTGTCGTTTTTACAACGTCAGTGATGTAGGTCTTGATTAACTCAGCAATGCCTGGTTTGTCATTGCTTCCAATGTGCAAGTCGGCGTGGGCACGCAGTGCGTCGCTGCCGTTTGCCACGGCAACGCCAAGGCCAGCCATTTGCACCATGCTGATGTCGTTATCGTTATCCCCAACGGCGATGATGGATTCCGGGCCAATGCCCCATTGCCCGGCCAGCTTGAGCAGCGTGCTGCCTTTGCTGTTGCCGCCGTTGGCCACATCCATCCGGTCTACCCAGGAGCGTTCGCAACTGAGGCCGGGCAAGGTGGCGATGTATTGATAAGCGTCCATAAAGACTTGCGGGTCGGGATGGGAGAGCACAAATTTGTGAATGGTTTTCGAGGACTCCATCACCTGTGCAGCATCTTCAATTTGTCGTATTTTTGGTCGCACGACGTCCGGCTGGCTGCTGGCCCACTGGCAGAGTTTATCCATGTGGGGGGTCAGCACTTCGTA
Source organism: Endozoicomonas sp. (assembly GCA_024509075.1). GTDB lineage: Bacteria > Pseudomonadota > Gammaproteobacteria > Pseudomonadales > Endozoicomonadaceae > Endozoicomonas. The sequence continues at coordinate 12,756 of JAKROC010000064.1, read as the reverse complement.
GGTCATGGCATCTTCGACGTACATTAAAATATGCAAACCACGTTCTCGGGCAGCGCCGATAACCTCGCGGGCCTGCGCTTTACTGAGCGGGTTGCTGTATATAGGCTCAGGCTGGCTGAAATCCATTATGTAAGCGCCGTTGCAGCACACCGCCGGCGTATCAAGGCCCAACTCGTAATGATAAGGACGGACAGCAACATGGTGGCGTCCGGTAGCGAGCACCACTTTGACTCCCATGGCCCGGGCGTCCAGAATCGCCGTTTTGGACTCAGGCAGAATCTCACCTTTGCTGTTGAGCAAAGTCCCGTCCAGGTCAAAGGCTAGTAATTGAATCATCAAGCAATCCTTTATGTGGAAAGACATTATCGATAGCGGCTATGGATAATGGCTCTCGGCTGAAAGCCGCTATGGACGGCTTTCAGCAGTAAAAGTCATTAGCCTTCTAAAGTGGCAACAAACTCAGCCAAATAGGCGATGGCTTCCGCTTAATCGGCACCGTTGGCGTGAATCTGGATCACGTCGTCCTTACAGATACCGGTGGCCATCAGCTTCATCAGGCTCTTGCCGCTGACGGTTTTTTCGCCTTTTTGCACGGTGATGTCGCACTCAAATTTTTTGCAGGCCTGGACAAAGTTTCTGCCTGGACGAGTGTGCAGACCATTCTCATTGACGATGGTGACTTCGATGGATTGCATGTGATAAATCCTTTAACGAATAGATGGCAGTTAATGGGTTATTTCTGGCCGTAGCAGGCGTTTGCGCCGTGCTTGCGCAGATAGTGTTTGTTCAACAGTTCCGGGTCAATACTCGCCAGCCGTGGATTAATGGTGATGGTGCGGAAGGCCATTTTTGCCACCTTTTCCATCACAACGGCGTTGTGTACCGCGTCCATGGCGTCTTTACCCCAGGAGAACGGGCCCTTTTGGTAGACGATAATACCGGGAATAGCCATGGGGTCACGGTCAGCAATAGTCTCAATGATGACCTTGCCCGTTTCGTATTCGTACTCACCGTGGATTTCTTCGCTGGTCAGCGCCCGGGTGCACGGGATGTCGCCGTAGAAATAGTCGGCATGTGTCGTACCAATCGCTGGCACTGCACAACCGGCCTGAGCCCATGAAGTTATGTAGGATGAATGGGTGTGTACCACGCCACCCACTTGCTCATAAGCTTTGTACAGGGCCAGACAGGTTGGCGTATCAGACGACGGTTTCAGTTTGCCGTCCACCACCTTGCCGTTCAGATCAACCACCACCATGTCGTCGGCGGTCATATTAATTTCTGACGTTTGTACGTAACGCTTCTTTCTGCGCTCGAAGCCTTGGCAGCAGTAGATCCGAATGTTACGTATAACTATCAAAGATCAGTATTGTCGTAGCTGACGCCGCTGGGTTTGATCACTACCAGCTCACGGTTCTCGTCGATGGCGCTGACATTACCCCAGGTAAACGTCACCAGCCCGTGACGGGGCAGCTCCAGGTTCGCGGCCAGGGCTTCTTCTTTCAGTGCTTGCAACATCATTACAGTCCCTCAGTCTGCCAGCCGGCTTCCTGCATTTTGTTCAGTACCCAGGTGCGAGCATTTTTCACTTCCTGGATTGGGTCTGCAGACGTTTCCGTCCACATCTCAATCAGGAACGGCCCCTGATAGTTCAGTTCACGCAATTTGGTGAATGCCTTGTGAAAGTCCACGGTGCCTTCACCGAAGGGAACATTCTTGAATACGCCAGGACGAGTGTCTTTAACGTGCACGGCCACCATATGACCTCTGCCTGCTTCCAGCTCAGCTGCCAGGTCGTTACCCCAGCCTGAGAGGTTGCCGATGTCCGGGTAGATTTTAAAGCAGTGGCTGTTGAATTCGTTGACCTAAGCCATGCCTTTGGTGATGGAGTTGAGCCGTTCGGTGTTCATGATCTCCACCGCCAGCATGACGTTCATGCGCTCAGCCCAGGCGATGCCCTGACGCAGACCTTACTTTAAACAGCGCCAGAGTCTGCTCATTGCCTGGCTCGTAATAGACGTCGTAGCCTGCCAGTTGCACCGTACGAATGCCGGTGTCGGTTACCTTGAAGCCCATGTCTGCCAGCTTGCGCCCGGTGTTGATGTCGCTTTCACCCCAGGCGACATCTGCCGCTTGAGCGTCGCGGCTGCGGTGGTAAACCACCTGCCCGATGCCAGCTTCACACCAGGCTTCTGCCTGTTCAATCAGGGCGATCACTTCTTCTGGTGTTCTGGCGGCGCGCAACTTGTCAAAGTTGTCTTCATCTTCAAACAGGTTGACCACCTGAGTAATGCCTCTGACGTTGTGGGATTCCTGGTCAACAGCCGCCAGGGTGATCAGGATGTCGATCGGGTCGTTGTCTTCATCGCCAAAGACCACTGGCTCTTTCAGGGTGACCAGGGCAAAACCGTTTTTCAGTACGCCTTCTATCAGCTTTAAATCGAAGTCTTGCTCGGACAGCAGGTTTTTACACCAACCACGTGCTTGCCCTCTGGCACAGTGATGTCTGAAGCCAGGTGGGTAGAGGCGACGATGATGTCAGCGCTGCCCATCATGGATTTGTACTCACCGAAAGCGCAGGAGTTCAGTTCGTGGTCGATGTTGCTCTTCTTCAGGAAGCCACCCATCTTCATCTTCAGGACCATGCTGGAACCCTGACCGTTACCACATACTGCCAATACACGTACCATGTTTTCTATCCTCAAATTTTTCAGTTTTTACTGATTCGTTACTTGTCGTTTATCTCAGCTGAGGCCAGCTCTGCCTGCTTTTCCGCATCTTCAGTAGCACGCAACTCCTTGGCTGCCCGGAACATGTAGATCAGTGCTGCGGCAAAGATCAGTCCGAGGAACATTGGGGAGAAATGCATGCCCTGCATAAAAGCTGGCACCAGGGTGACGAAGTCGAACATACCCAGCCAGCCATCTTTCAACCCGGCCAGGGATACGGCCCACGCGCCGCCAAAAGCTTGCAGCAAACCGGAACCCAGACAGATCTTCCACGCCGCGCGCCAGCCGCCAAAGTGGTTGGCAAAGACGCCGATGACCGCGTTGTCGAAGAACATGGGGATAAAGCCCGGAATGATCAGGTAAGGTGAGCCAATCACGATCAGCAGACCAACACCGGCGAGCATACCAACAGCACCGCAGACGAAGCCGAAGACCACGGCGTTAGGCGCAAAACCGAACACGGCCGCACAGTCCACAGCAACCACAGCACCAGGCACCAGTCGCTCGGAGATACCCTGAAAAGAGGTGGTCAGCTCGGCCACGAACATGCGCACGCCCTGGACGATCATGGTCATACACACAGCAAACATCATGCCGGTATTGAAAATGTGGATCAGCCAGTGGGTGCTGCCAGCCATGGTGGTGACTTGCTCTTTACCCAGCGAGAACATAATGCCGCCGAAGAACAGCAACATAACGATGGCCGTTGCTGCCACGTTGTCGTTGAAGATCTTCAACCAACCAGGCATTTCAACGTCGTCTACCTGCTCGTCTTTATTGCCAAGGTAAGGGGCAATTTTCGACGCCAGCCAGCAACCGAACATCTGTTGGTGACCGATACTGAAGCCAGCACCACCGGTCAGCTCTTCCGTGGGCTTGAACACCATGTTGGTGGTGATGCCCCAGTAAAGCGCGGTGAGGATACCAGCGAGCACGATGGTTTCCACCATGCCAGTGTGCATTGTGGAGTAGATTACCCAGGCAAAGATACCGGCCTGCTGGAACATGATGTGACCAGAGAGCATCACGGTACGGATACCGGTAATGCGCTTGAACATGACCATGGCAATGTTCAGGGCCAGAGCAAGCAGTACGGTATAACCAACCCAGGAGTAAGCATCGCCCATGGCATCCATGGTGGCCATCATGCCCGCGTAAGGGTCAAGAATGGTACCGGTGAGGCCATAAGTGGTGGACAGTGCGTTCAGGATCGGCCGGAACGTGGTGATCAACAGGCTGGCGCCTTGTTGCAACAACATAAAGCCGACGATGGTTTTGATGGTACCGGCAATCACCTTGTCAGCGGACTGACGCATGGCGATGTAGCCAATCATGGTAACAATACCAAGCAGCAATGGTGCTTTGGTCAGCACCTGACTATAGAAGACGGTAAAAATCGAATATATGAGATCCATTCGCTTGCCCTCTTATTTAACCTTCAACTGTCGTATGAAAGAAAACCAGATCCGTTTCTCAGGAAGGGGGCGTAGCGCCCCCCAGTTGGCAAACCCAGATAAATCAAGGCTTACAGGAAAGAGGTAAATGGAAAGTCAGGCTCGATGGTAAAGCAGTCGTCAAAACCACGAGGATGCTGATAATCCATACGGCCGGCGTCGGTTGGGAAGGTGTATTTACCACCTACTTGCCAGAAGAACGGGGTGAAGTTGTACTGCAGGCGGTCTTTTTTCATTTCCCACAGAACTTTGATCTCACGGGTATCGGCCTGGAAGTTGAACCAGATGTCGTGATGGAAAGGAATCACCACCCTGGTTTTCAGAGACTCAGCCATACGCAGGATGTCAGAAGAGGTCATCTTGTCGGTGATGCCCCGTGGGTTTTCACCGAATGAACCCAGCGCTACGTCAATCTTGTGCTCGTTACCGTGCTTGGCGTAGTAGTTGGAGTAGTGAGAGTCACCGCTGTGGTAGATGTTACCGCCCGGCGTTTTGATCAGGTAGTTAACGGCGCGCAGATCCATGCCGTCAGGCAGTTGGTTCTTCGCTTCTACGCCTTCTGGCAGAGTGATCAGGGCAGTACGGTCAAAGGATTCCAGCGCCAGGATTTCAATGTCGCCGACTTTTACGCTATCGCCAGGCTTGACAACAATGCAACGCTCAGCAGGTACACCCCACTTGATCCACATATCCACACAGGCTTGTGGGCCGATGAAAGGCACAGTATCGTCGCAGTTTTGCAGTACGGCAGCCGCAACGTTGATGTCGATGTGGTCGTTGTGACCGTGGGTGGAGAGGATGGCGTCAACTTTTTTGATGCCGAATGGGTCGAGTACGAATGGGGTGGTGCGCAGGTTAGGTTGCAGTTTTTCCACACCAGCCATACGTTGCATCTGGTGCTGCTTTTTCATCAACGGGTTGCCGTGAGTCTGTTTGCCAGTGCCACACCAGAAATCGACACAAAGATTGGTGTTGCCTTCGGACTTGACCCAGACGCCGGTGCAGCCGAGCCACCACATGGCGAAGGTGCCGGGAGCGACGGTTTCTTGCTCAATCTCCTCGTTCAGCCAGGTGCCCCACTCAGGAAATGTGTTTAAAATCCAGGATTCACGAGTAATGTCACTTACACTACTCATCAAAGTGACGCCCAACGTTATTCGGCCAATTACCTGTTTACCAGTGGTGCCGGACTCACCACGCAAACGCTGACCAAAGTTGACCCACTGACGGTCATGGCAGAACAGAAAATGATCAAACAGGCGGATAAACTCGTGACCCTGGTGGACAGCAGTAAGCTGGGGGTACGCAGCGGGCTGCTGTTCTGCAAAACCAGTGATATCGACATCCTGATTACTGGCCGGGAGGCCGACCTGGCCATTTTGCAAGCATTGGAAAAAACGGGCATTAGCATTTTACTGGCGTAGTTTAACTGCGTTAGGACTGAACATCAGATCAACGGAGAATATCTGTGAAAAGCCAACTTGATCAGCTGAGAGAGTTCACCAAAGTTGTTGCCGACACTGGAGATATCGAGGCAATCCGCCAGTATCAGCCAGTGGATGCCACCACCAACCCATCGCTGATTCTCAAGGCAACAGCGCTGGCCGATTACCAGCCACTGATTGCCCGGAGCATTGAGTGGGCAAGAGAGCAAGGTGGCGATGACACCATCGCTCAGGCTTGTGACTGGCTGACGGTCAATATCGGCAAAGCCATTCTGGAAGTAGTGCCGGGCCTGGTGTCCACCGAAGTGGATGCGCGACTGTCGTTTGATACCGACGCCACCGTAAAAAAAGCCCAGCGCCTGATTGAGCTGTATCGCGCCATGGGCGTCGATACCAGCCGGGTACTGATCAAGATTGCCTCCACTTGGGAAGGCATCCGCGCCGCTGAAATTCTGGAAAAACAGGGCATTCGCTGCAACCTCACCCTGCTGTTCTCCTTTGCCCAGGCCAGAGCTTGTGCCGATGCCGGCGTCTACCTGATTTCACCGTTTGTCGGGCGCATTATGGACTGGTACAAAGCCAGCCAGGGCGTTGATGGCTACGCACCAGCGGAAGATCCGGGCGTGCTTTCTGTGACCCGTATCTACAACTACTACAAGCAACACGGTTACAAAACCGTGGTGATGGGCGCAAGTTTCCGCAATATCGACGAAATTCGTCAACTGGCCGGTTGCGACTGCCTGACCATCGCTCCGCCGCTGCTCGATGAGCTGAGCCGCAGCCAGGAGCCACTGGCACACCAGTTGCGCCCTGTTGACGGAGCCACCAGCGCCAAGCCTGAAGCCATCACCGAAACCCAGTTCCGCTGGGAGCACAACAACGACGCCATGGCCACAGAGAAACTGGCCGAGGGTATTCGCCTGTTTGCCATTGACCAGGAAAAACTGGAAGCCCAGCTGCACGCGCTCTGAGTTGCACTCCCCCCCGTCCTGACGACGGGGGCTCTTCTCGCCCAGCAAAAAATAGACTCATCCGGCACAGCGCAATACCATTAGCAGCATCAATTTTGTGAAAAATGAGTATTACCTGTGGTTCATATGCATCAAACCTGCTGTTCTTTGTTGCCTGAGCTGTCTGAGCAAGACATGGGGCGGCTGGCAAAGATTTTTCAGTTACTCGGCGACAGCAAACGTCTGCAGCTGGTCATCGCCTGTCTGGAGAAGCCGCAATCGGTTTGTTGCCTGTCGGAACTTGCCGGCATGTCCCAGCCGCTGACTAGCCACCACTTACGCAGTCTGCGCGAGGCCAAAATCCTCAAATCGTCACGTCAGGGCAAGCAGGTATTGTATGAGCTGGATGATCACCATATCCGCCATGTCATCCTTGATCTGGCCAGTCACGTGCAGGAGCCCTGCTAGCTCCCGGCAAACACAAGTTCTGACTTTTCACCTATGCTCCCTTATTGTGCTGCCAGGCACTTGTACTTACTGGACTGAATGCAGTTGCTGGCTTGACGCACTGAACCCATAAAATTATATTTATATAAAATCTTGCTTATAGGTGGAGAGCTATATGGGCGAACGTTCGACGGATGCCAATCCCCCCTCAAAATCTACTTGCCACACCGATTTATGCTGCCAGGATCACCAAACGCAACAGGAAACTGCCAAAAAGAGCACTATTAAAGACCCTGTTCAGTTAAGCTGGACCATCAGCGGTATGGACTGCCCCAGCTGCGCTGCCAGTATTGAAAATGCCGTCCTGGGGTTGGAAGGCGTCAGTCAGGCCAGAGTCACCTTTGCCACCGAGCGACTGTTGGTTAGTGCCGAAAACCTTGAGCGCACCAGCGACCTGATTCTCAAGACCATCCGCGAGCTTGGATTTTCCGTCAAAGATGATGAGCCCTCCCCCGCCTCAACCCTCAACAGTTTTCTGCTCAAATACTGGCGTATTCTGGTGCTGGCGATCATCACCCTGACAGCATTTATTGAGCCTTTTGAAGGTGACTTGCTGTTTTACCTGGCCACGCTCTGGGGTTTGTACCCGGTAACGACCAAAGCGGTAAAACTGGCCCGCAACGGCACCCCATTCTCCATTGAAACGTTAATGAGCATCGCTGCCGTTGGCGCTCTTATTCTGGGAGAAATGGCTGAAGCCACCATTGTCTTGCTGCTGTTCATGATTGGTGAGCAGCTGGAAGCTTTTGCTGCCGGTCGTGCCAGGCAGGGTGTGCGCAAGTTGATGGCCTTGACACCACAAACAGCTCACCGCATTGACGCTGACGGCAATAGAACTGAAGTATCTGCTCGCCACCTGAAGCCTGGCGACATCATTGAAATTCTGCCCGGTAGCCGTTTACCCGTGGATGGTGAGCTGTTAACGCCCAATGCCAGTTTTGATGAAAGCGCCCTGACCGGAGAGTCTGTGCCCGTTGAGCATGACAGTGGCCAGAGCATTATGGCAGGTGCCTTGTCGGTGGATCGGGTTGTCCGGCTGAGGGTGATCTCAGAACCGGGCGAGAGCGCGGTTGATCGCATCATCCGCCTGATTGAAGAGGCCGAGGAGCGCAAAGCACCAGTGGAACGCTTTATTGATGCGTTCAGCCGCTGGTACACACCGCTTATGATGTCTCTGGCGGCCCTGGTTGCACTCATTCCACCACTGGCTTTTGGCCAGCCTTGGACAGAGTGGGTTTATAAGGCGCTGACGTTGCTGTTGATTGCCTGCCCGTGCGCCCTGGTGATCTCCACGCCGGCAGCCATCACCTCGGCGCTGGCCAGAGCTTCGCGCAATGGCGCCCTGATCAAAGGCGGTGCCGCGCTGGAACTTCTGAGTTCAGTGACCACTATTGCCTTCGATAAAACCGGCACGCTCAGTGAAGGCAAACCTGTGGTGACCCACGTAGAGCCGTTTACCCAATCGGTGCAAGATGTTTTGTGCTTTGCCGCTGCTGTTGAATTTGGCTCAACGCACCCCCTGGCCAAAGCAATCGTCAGTAAAGCTGAAGAAATGGCACTTGAACTGCCAGCGGCACAGAACGTTGAGGCCAAGGCCGGGCTTGGCGTGCAGGGAACGGTGAATGGTCAGACGGTTGTGGTTGGTTCACCACGCCACTTGCAAAAGTGCATCGACCCGAGTGCCCAACAAAAACTGATCAACCTTGAAGATCAGGGCAATACCATTGCTGTGGTTACAGTAAACGAACAACTGGTGGGTTTTATTGCCCTCAGGGATAACCCAAGAGCCGACGCTTGCGAAGTCATTACCGCCCTGAAAGCCATGGGCATTCGCAGTATCATGCTCACCGGCGACAACCCAAGAGCAGCCGCAGCCATCGCCGGTCAGCTGGGAATGGAGTTTCAGGCCCAGCTGTTGCCAGGCGATAAATCCACCGCCATCGCCGAGCTGCAACACGGCGGTCGGGTAGCCATGATCGGCGATGGCATCAATGATGCCCCTGCCCTGAAAACCGCTGATGTCGGTATCGCCATGGGTTCCGGTGCCGACATCGCCCTGGAAAGCGCCGACTGCGCCTTGACCCATAACCGGGTTACCGAACTGGCCAACCTGGTTGACCTGTCTCGCGCCACCATGAGGGTTATCCAACAGAACATCGTTCTGGCCGTGGGCAGCAAGGCACTGTTTCTAGTCACCACGCTGCTCGGCTTGACTGGTCTGTGGGTGGCGGTACTTGCCGACACCGGTGCCACAGCTCTAGTGACCGCCAACGCCCTGCGCCTGTTAAGTAAACGACAGAAGTATTAAACCTTTGGCCATTACGGGCGACTCAGAATGAAATGAGATTGCCCGGAGATTGCCTACTGTGTCCAGAGAAAAACGCCCTGCCAAAAACCCTGCCAAGCAAGACCATCAAAGGCTACCGGACACCATTTTAGACACCGATGGCCAGAGAACCGTCGGTTTAAAAGGCGATAAACCCAACCAGATACCCAAAAAAGCCGATCATTACCTGGTACAGCCGCAAACAGATATCGTCGGGCAATTTGAGCTGGAAAAAGAGAAATCGGCACAACGACAGACGCTGCTTGATAATCTCCATCCAGGCTGGACGGCTCCGGCCGGGGCTGACCTCTGCGGGGCGATGCTGGCCAATCGGGATCTTGAGCGGATGCGCTTTAGCAATAGTTTGATGCGCCGCTGCAAGTTCAGCAACGGCCAGTTACGCGGTGTGCACTGGAAAAACTGCGACCTGCGTGGTGTCGATTGCCGCCATGCCGATCTGCGCGATGCTATTTTTGATGGCTGCAATCTCAATGGGGCTGACCTGCGCCATGCCAACCTGACCAATGCACGCATTATTGATAGCGACCTGACGGCCGCCAATTTTGACTCAGCAGTGCTTGACCAGGCCATTGTCGAAAACTGTGATATGGCTGCCCAAACCTTCCATAACACCTCCTGCAGGGAGTTGGGCCTGTATAACAGCCAGATTGTGCATGGTTTTTTCGACCACGCCGATTTTACCGGTGCCGATATTCAGGATATGGCTTTTCGTCATTGCACGCTCACCAGTGCCTCGTTCGACCGCGCCACCATCATCAATACTTCGTTCAAAGGCTGCGAGAGTTTTGATGCCGGCCCCTCGTTTATTCATGCCACCATTGATGGCACAACTTTGACCGATTGTGAATTTCAGTCCAGCAATCTAAGCAACACGAAAGTGGCCAGAAGCCTGTGGGAGCGAGTGAGTTTAAAAGATGCTCAGCTGGATAATACTACGTTCAACCAGGTCAACTTCAGTGAAGGTTTTTTGACCGACTGCTTCAGCACAGAAAAAGCACCGAGCTTTAACCAATGCCACCTTGAACATTTGGTGATCGCCCACACCGACCTGACTGATGCGGTGTTCAAAGCCAGCCATTTTGCCGGCACCACCATTCGCGATTGCGACATCAACCAGTGGCAGTTTATCCAGACAGCAATGGATACTGAAACCAGCATTGAAGATCAGTGACTGTGGCCCCTCCAACGGGCGTATACCAAAAGGGGGCAAACTCAAGATGTTGAATCATGCTGTTCAACTGGAGCAAGGCAGGCAGGAAGAAGTCAGAAGATAATGCAGATTCAGGAAAATTAGCGTAGGACGATGCGTTCACAGGGGCTGGTTCATATGTTATTGGTTCAGGAGCTTTATAACATCATGAATCAGCCTTTTTTCTGTCGTTAATATACAAAATCTCTTTTCTGCCTCGCCTAGACACGTCGTACTGAAAGAGCCACACCCACATACGTTTGACTTAGACAAAAGAAAACAGGCGATTATTCGACCTGACAATAAAAAAGCAATAAAACGGAACAACAACAGATTCGCTTAAAGCTGATAAAAGTTTTGTCTAACACTAACTGATTCTCACAGCGAAGCTGTCCTCAGCAGCTGAACTCAGGATTGCATACAACCAGATCGTTTTCCCCCTTGCTCCTGGATCGAATCTTCTTGATTCACTCGATTGATCAGCTTTTCCATAACCTGGATCTGCGTACGCAGATGATCCATATTATGAACGAGACTCTGGCGCTCCTTATCATAACCTGGTTTGTTCGGAGGTATTTTGAACCTCAGTACTTTTGCTCTCTCTAATGAATTTTCATAAAATTCCTTAAGATCCTGTATTCTACCTATTCGTAGTTCTTTAGGCTGCTCTGGCCCGGTATATTTCATCACCTGTTCCTCCAGATCCCTGGACTTGCCATCGTATTCATCCCAATAATCATCGTACTCTTTCTTTATGGGATCTGTCTTGACCTCACTGCCTGCGGCAGTGGTTTGTTGACTGTCACTGATATCTTTCTTGAACGGTTGTAGTTTTTCTGCAATTTAATCTCAATGCCACCAGCGTCCAGTAACAACTTGACGGTGTCTGAGTGGTGGCAATAGGCAGCTATATCCAGAGCCGTCCAGTCACCGTTATCCTTCTCATTGACCTTGATGCAGCGAGCGTCCAGTAATGCCTTGACGGTTTCTGAGTCGCCGTTAAAGGCAGCTAAATGGAGAGCCGTCCTGCCATTGTTTGTCTTCTCATTGGCCTTGATGCAGCGAGCGTCCAGTAACGCCTTGACGGTTTCTGAGTGGCCGTCAAAGGCAGCTAAATGGAGAGCCGTCCTGCCATTGTTTGTCTTCTCATTGACCTCAATGCCATCAGCGTCCAGTAATAACTTGACAGTGTCTGAGTGGCCGTTATAGGCAGCATCATGGAGAGCCGTCAAGCCATTGTTTGTCTTCTCATTGGCCTCAATGCCACCAGTGTCCAGTAACAACTTAACGGTGTCTGAGTGGCCCTTATGGGCAGCTAAATGGAGAGCCGTCCAGCCATCGTTATCCTTCTCATTGACCTTGATGCAGCGAGCGGGCAGTAACAACTTAACGGTGTCTGAGTGGCCGTTATGGGCAGCATCATGGAGAGCCGTCAAGCCATCGTCATCTTCCTCATTGACCTCAATGCCGTCAGCGGCCAGTAATGCCTTGACAGTCTCCGTATGGTCTTCAATGGCAGCCCAGTGCAGGGACGTCAAGCCATCGTCATCTTTCTCATTCACCGAAATGCCGTCAGCGGCCAGTAACACCTTGACGATCTCTGTGTGGCCTTCAATGGCAGCAAAGTGGAGAGCCGTCAAGCCATCGTTATTTTCCTCATTGACCTCAATGCCGTCGGCGGTCAGTAAGGCTTTGACGCACTCTTCATGGCCTTGTCTGGCAGCAAAGTGGAGAGCCGTCCAGCCATCGTTATTTTCCTCATTGACCTTGATGCAGCGAGCGGCCAGTAACAACTTGACGGTGTCTGAGTGGCCGCTATGGGCAGCATCATGGAGAGCCGTTCGGCCGTTGCCTGCCTTCTCATTGACCTCAATGCCATCAGCATCCAGTAACGCCTTGACGGTGTCTGAGTGGTGGCAATAGACAGCTAAATGGAGAGCCGTCCAGCCATTGTTTGTCTTCTCATTAATCTCAATGCCACCAGCGTCCAGTAACAACTTAATGGTGTCTGAGTGGCCCTTATGGGCAGCATGATGAAGAGCCGTCCAGCCATCGATTGCCTTCTCATTGACCCCGATGCTGTCAGCGGCCAGTATCGGGGCCTCCCTCAGAGGGTTTGACTGGTCTGAACGATG
>JAKROC010000639.1 GCA_024509075.1 Endozoicomonas sp. | reverse complement strand
AAGGAGCGTTTCGCCGGTAACGATGAACTGTGCGCCATTGGTGAGTTTGTCCACTGTGCTTCGTAGGGTAGAGGCGAACTTTAAGGAGGACGATCTGGGCCGGATTCAACCGGGGATGCCCGCCAGTGTGCAGCTGGATATGTATCCTGACACCCTGTTCTCTGGCACAGTGGCGGCGATTTCTCCGGCCAGCGGCTCCTCCTTCTCTCTGTTACCGCCAGAGAATGCCACCGGTAACTGGGTGAAAATTACTCAGCGGTTTCCGGTCAGAATCCAGTTGCAGGATACCGACAAATTGCCGGCCAGGGCGCCGTTAAGAGTGGGCGCCAGCGCCACGGTGACTGTGGATACGGTGGCCTCTGTCCATGAATAAGCCACCCGCCAGCCGCCCGGCGGTGGTGATTACTGTGATCACCGCTGCATTAATTGTCTTGATCGATATGACCGTGGCCAATGTTGCCCTGCCCGATATGATGGGTAGCCTGGGGGCAACATCAGAGCAGATCACCTGGGTGCTGACCAGCTTTGCCATGGCAGAGGCGATTGTTATTCCGCTGGCCGGTTTTCTCACCCTGCGTTTTGGTGAGCGTCGTCTGTTATTTACTGCCATTGCCGGCTTTGTGCTGATGTCAATGCTGTGCGGTCAGTCCGACTCTCTGCCTGAGATGATCTGTTTTCGGATATTCCAGGGTATTTTTGGCGCAGCCTGAGTGATCAGTTTATGCCTATCAGCAAGGAGCGGGGTGTGGATT
>JAKROC010000638.1 GCA_024509075.1 Endozoicomonas sp. | reverse complement strand
GCAGCCTGAGAATATTCATGCAAGAGTCCCTGATAAAAAGCGCTGGAATTTAAATATTAAACGGCACCAGACAGGGAACACGGTTTTCGCTGCCCGTGGGCAGCGGGCATGCCGACGACACCCCGACGACCATTCCCTACGTGTTGGAAACCGAAGCCCTGGCTTTTTTTGTCCGGGCTGACCGTGCCTGCGAAACACTGTCGCTGTGCATTGGTGAGCGCACGCTCCCCTTCACCCCACGACGTATAGACGAACCTTACGAATTTGAACTGTTTCCTGCCTACCGTGAAGGCAGCAAGCGCGAAGCACTATTTTTCAACTATTTCGGAGTGGTGAAATTTTCTCTCAAACTGGGGATTGATGAGCAGGCAGAGTATGTTGATACCGCGCCTCTTGAAGTCCTGGCCCGGCAAGCAACTGCCACTCAGGCCGAGCGTATGGTGAGTTTCATTCTTGCTGAGACGCAAAGCGCCTCCCGCTTCCAGAGTGGCTCTGTCGGGCGTGGTGAACCGTTGAATCAACTGGTGGAGCAATTACAGGACAGTATCCGGACATTTGAAGAAGTCACGCCGCACATTCTTGCCAGACCCATGCGCACACTCACCTCTGACCTGGCCCTGGGCAGTGGCTTGCTGGCGGAAGTACAAAGTGACCAGGGCATGGCCTGGCTGATGGATAACCTGTCAGTGCTTGATAAAACGCGTGCAACCCAGCTGCTTGCCCTGCTGACCCAGAGCACACTCAGTGCCACAGAGCAC
>JAKROC010000637.1 GCA_024509075.1 Endozoicomonas sp. | reverse complement strand
TATGGACAGGCACTTGTTGAGAGTTACAACTGGCAACCGGAACATGACCTGACCTTTGTCCCGAGATAACCTTCCTGTAAAAAAGAGCGAGAGTTCACGGCGATTCTACTGAATCTGGCAAAGCCAGTGGCCTGTCAGCGTCTGGAGTAAAGGAAGTTTCCTGCGCAAAAACCGGTGCATTATGGACAGGCACTTGTTGAGAGTTACAACTGGCAACCGGAACATGACCTGACCTCAACGGTGTACTGCTATCACAACCTTGCTCGCCAGACCCCGCCGCCAGAGGGCGCTGCAAGACTTGGCCTGAATGAGTTTTGACGCGACGGGCAAACCGTTGATCGACGCGGTTTTCCAAGCGTTCTTCTTCCTTGTGCCGTTGCTTCACCCGTCTGTTTTGAAACCAGACCTTGACCTGTTTTTCACTCAGCTGCAGCAAACTGGACAACCTTGATCTTTCTTGCTTGGAAACATAGCTACGGGATTTAAAACTCGCTTCCAATGTATTCTTGGCCAACTCCGATATGGCCACCCTTGGTCTCTTTTTTTTAAAAACCTGGACGTTATTCGGATCAACAGGGGGTGTCGGTGTCCCGGCAAATTCCGGCTGCGAACTGGCCGTGTTTGCCACGGGAGTTGGATCAACCTGCGCAAGGCAGTTTGAATGGCCAAAACAAGACGAAGCCCCGGCACCAGGCCAGAACTGGGAATGAACCATAGATGGATGCATCGCGAAACCGAAACAGCCGGACGGCTCAAATG
>JAKROC010000636.1 GCA_024509075.1 Endozoicomonas sp. | reverse complement strand
GACAACAGAACAAATTTATACTATCACTCAGCTACTACGATGAACAGCAACCTATTTCATAACATCAGTCTTTTGTTTCTCAAAACCCAACTTACATTTTTGCAGATGCAGCAAGGGCTGTGTGAGGAACAAGAGAAAGAGGAGAGAGCAAGAAGAAAGTACCAACAAAGTCATCCTTACAGGTGGACCTGTACTGTTCGAAGAGGCAAAAGAAAAAGAAGAATCCAAAGGTAGATTCTAGAAATAGGCATTCGTCAATGTAGTATGTCCGTCAATCCTCGGCGCTGATGGAAACTGTCACTATTCTGAAGACATTTCATTTCTCATTTGTCTTTATAGAGACCAAGCAGGGTATACATTCAGTTTTGATCGGTGGTGTGGTAGGAGCTGGAGGATTTGGACTGGTCGCACTTGTGGCTCTTGCTGTTTTGTTGGTCAAGTATCGCAGAACGCAACAGTTTCCGAATAGCAACAAAGCTGACGAGCCAGCAGGACAAAACAATGCTGCTTACATGCCGGAGGATGACGTGATCGAAAAAGAAGGCACTGATTGAATTGTTTTAAAAGACTGCCGTTGTTATATTCCTTTTAAAGTTTTTGGCGCTGAGATTCGTTGCTTGTTTGTTTCTTTTACGGAGGGTCACTATCTTTATTTACATGTTTTTATATAGTGGAGTACCAGACCATTAGCATCGGCTTCGCATAGTGTGTTTTTTTTTTCGGAAGGTAGCTCCTCGTAACAGTGAACCTCGGGCAACTCA
>JAKROC010000635.1 GCA_024509075.1 Endozoicomonas sp. | reverse complement strand
GAGCAGTCCGGTAGGGCTGCTATTTCTCTGTGTTTCTGTATATATTCTTTGAGCGTACCAGTATCCGATGCACCGTAATAGCGATTCCAAGGGGCAAAGAGCCAGTGATATGTCAATTTGGAAATTTCAAAATGCCATCTTTAGAATGCATGCTTTCGTATTCAAGTAGATTCTTACCACACCAAACTACAACAAACTACGCCTACTACACCAAACTACACCAAACTAAACCTACCACACTAAACTACACCTGCTACACCAAACCACACCTACTACACCCAGCTACAAAAACTACACCTACGACACCAAGTTACACCTATTACACAAAACTACATCAACCTAGACCTACTACACCAACTACATCTACTACATTAAACTACACCAAAGTACACCTACTACACTAGACTATATCTACTGCACCAAACTACATCAAACTACACCAAACTAGATCAAACTAAACCAACTACACCAAACTACACTTCCTACACCAAACTAAAACTACCGCACCTAACTTTCCCTACTACACCTACTACACCAAAGTACTTCATCAAACTACACCTACTACAACAAACTACATCTATTACACCAAACTAAGCCTACTACACCAAACTACACCTACTAAACGAAACTGCACCTACTAAACCAAACTACACCGAAGTACACAAAACTACACCTACTGTACCAAACTACAAGAAACTGCACCAAACTACCCAACTTTCGCCCATAGAGCCACATGGCCACCAGCACACCAATCAGACCGCC
>JAKROC010000634.1 GCA_024509075.1 Endozoicomonas sp. | reverse complement strand
TGCATGTTTAACCAGCTAGCAACCGAGGTATCAGTGGCCATAGCTAAACGCTTTGCAAGATCGCGGCTGCAATCAACACGTTCATTCACAAAATTAGATAAATGCTTACGTGAAATCTGCATAACCTTGGCAGCATCACTGATAGTTATTCCCAATGCTTCAAGTACATCAAGCTTAAATAATTTACCTGGATGTGTTGGTTTTCTATTTCTTACTCTATTCATGATAAATGACTCACCTAAAGGTTACTTCCTGTAAGAGAGCAGTACCTTAATGGTACTGTTCATAGTCAACTTCGGTTGCGTCTACTCCATCAAACTCAAATGTGATACACCAAGGCCCGTTTATGTGTACTGAGTAGCGGCCCTTATTCTTTGGTTCCAGTTTATGGAAGTCATATCCTGGAAGTCGCATGTCGTTAGGTTTGGTAGCTGCGTCCAGCCTATCCAATATTCGTTCAATCTTGTCTACGTGCTTTGGGTTAAGCCCTGAGGTTATCCCATCGTAAAAAAAATCTTCTAACGCCTTTCCCTTTTCTCGCCTGCTGAATTTCTTGATCGTCATTTCTTACATTTCCTTCACCCTGAATTGTAACCAACTTGGTGACATTTTACAATGCAACCAAATTAGTTACAACTTCTACCGGGCGCAGGCGTATTGATCCCGTCCGAGCCTCGCATAGTCGGGCCGGAGCTGCCTCAGATTGGTTATACCCGTCGCCTTTCAAGTTGCTACTTTGTTGGCTGCATTCGCTCACCCCGG
>JAKROC010000633.1 GCA_024509075.1 Endozoicomonas sp. | reverse complement strand
AGCGAAGGTGTTCACGCTTACCGGAATGGGCGTTCACGTTTACCGGAATACGCAACAGGGGCGTAACGAGGTGTAACGAGCGGTGTAACAGGTTTTTGGTCGGTAGTTTCTACTGGGCTCAAAATTGAGCCGATGGTGCTATTGGCCTCAATAGTGAGGTTTGCTGCTGTTTTGGCAATCATCGGTAAGTCTGTATACAATAGATTCTATTCAATACAGATAAGGAAAGCGTTATGTCTACCTCTGCCAGAACAGTTCGGTTAAACAGCGATGTCAGCCAGGCGGTTGATGACATTGCCAGGATTTGCGGTCGTGATGCCAATTTTGTGATGCGAGAGGCCATCGAAGAGTACGTCAGGCACCATGAGTGGGTCATCACAGAAACTCAAAAGCGCTTGGCAACTTTGCAGGCCGGTGATGCCAGGCTGGTGTCCCATGATGAGGTCAAGGATTCTATCCTCAAGCGGATCCGGCAATGAATATTTGCTGGATGGAGCAAGCAAGGGACGATCTGAACCACTGGCTTGATTACATGTCGATCCGTAACCCGGAAGCCGGGAACGGTATTGTCGTGGAAGTGCTGGAAGTGGTAGAGTTGTTGGCAGAAAATCCGCTCATGGGTAAGGTTGGTAAAGTGCACAATACCCGTGAGCTGATTATTCCGGATAATCCCCTTAAGGTGATTTATCACGTTGAGCGTGACCTGATCAGTATTTTGTTTATTCCCCATCAGCGTCAACGATGGCCAAAGAAATAACCCTGG
>JAKROC010000632.1 GCA_024509075.1 Endozoicomonas sp. | reverse complement strand
TATAACACGATAATATTGGTATCATCAACTGATTTCATTATGCTAATTGGCCACCGCAAAGAGTTTCAAAGCTAACGTTTCAGACGTAACCCCTTCATTCCCCTTTCATTCCCTCTTCATTCCCTCTGACGATGGGCTAACGCTCGAAAGGTCAGCTTTGGAACTCTTTAAATTACATTATCAACTCTGTTGATGAAACCAAAGTTACCATTTTAGTAAGTCGGTCTGTTCCTTACTCTGTCATTTACCTACTTGGCGGGTTATTATGTCCCGACATTAGTTGGTATCGAAAAGATTTTTCCCGTCTAATTTCTTAGATTTTTACCTGATATTTGGCACGATACACTGTTAGTCAATTTGGGATTGTTTGTTTTCAGATTGTATTGACTAGGTGCATCGCAATTCATGATAAAAATGCTTGGTAAAATATTTAAGTAATATAGTCATGATACCTGCTGATGGATCTGCTGGCGTAACATTTACGGTCGTTGCATTAAAGGTTGCCGATACAGAAGAAAAATCTAGAAATAAATTGAATTTTTTTTTTAATGGACATACTAGTTACACTCTCTGAAATGTGCGTGTGTCACGTTTCACATACAGCCTCCCATAACCTCCATACATAACCGCCTCCCGGTTAGCTCAGTTGGTTAGAGCGCTGGACTATTGTGCGGGAGGTCGAGGTCGATGGTTCAAGCCCCGGCCTGACCAGTTCACTCAGTGATGACCCATGGGTATTGGATAGTTGCTGGTGGGCAACGCT
>JAKROC010000631.1 GCA_024509075.1 Endozoicomonas sp. | reverse complement strand
CATGTCCGGTGTGTAAACAGCATCTTCCGGAATTGAAACTTGGGCCGTTTGTCAAACATCGGCAGCAGTGCAAAGGTGATATACACCAGAGGGAAGTCAGCCACTTGCCACCGGGCAGACATACAGGCAAAAACAGTCCCCCCGGCATAAAAAGGCACTCGTGCCCTTTTTGTGCAAAAGCATTTGGACAAACTAACAACCTGAAAGTGCATTTGCGGATTCATACGGGTGAGAAGCCTTACGATTGTGAGCAATGCAATAAACAGTTTGCTCAAAAATCCGATCTGACCAAACATCAACGCATTCACACGGGTGAAAAACCTTATGAATGCGAGCAATGTCGTAAGTGCTTTGCCCTGACGACAACTTTACAGAATCATCGGCTCACTCACACGGGTGAGAAGCCTTTTGAGTGCAAGCTATGCAATAAACGCTTTATCCAAAAAAACCATTTAACAGGACATCAGCGTAGCCATACGGGCGAGAGGCCTTTTAAGTGCACACTGTGCAGCAAAGCCTTTACCTACAACTGCAGTTTGAAGATACATATGCGAAAACATCAGGAGAAGCCCTCACCGTCAGGTGATCCCGCTCTTGTCTGACCCATGCCAGCCTGACACTCCCCGCCTGATTATCTTTGACAGACCGTTACACCAGAGATCAGCGGTCTGACAGTCAGCGGGTCGACGGGAAATCAAGGTCAGGAAATCAGGTCATATATGGTCCGCCCCGCATTGCAAGGAAAAGTTGTCACAACGGCTTTTAA
>JAKROC010000630.1 GCA_024509075.1 Endozoicomonas sp. | reverse complement strand
ACATGAAAAAACATTACCTGCTAACGAACTGTATCAACTTCATACCAGCGGAAAATACATTTTCTGAACACGTACCAAAAAATCCTCAGGCAATAAAACAATCTGGATCCAAAGAATAACTTTTTGATGTATCTACATCTCAAAAAAGTGGTCTGTCTTGCTGAACCGACACGACATAATTTTTTACCAAAAAATCCCCAGTTGATGAAATGTTTTGGATCCAGAGAATAACTTTATGATTTATCTACATCTTTTTTTGAAATGTGTACACCTGTATACAGTCTTCAGTAGTGTGATATGTACTGCCAGTAATGTATTTTTTTATGATAACAATTCTGAGTATATAATTGTCAATTGTCATCAAGCACTTTCCTACAATTCTTTATTTGTGCCCAGATACATAGTTTGTGGTCTGTTTTTAATTAACCCCAGGATACTTAGCATATTGAAAATAATTCATACAGCAAACCTGGTTGATGATATGCTTACTTGACGGTTGTGTGAACTTCTTGAGCAATTGAAATCTTTTTAATTACTTTTTGTAATAATAATTAAATATTTTTTCACTCTGTGTTTTTATCAGCAAACTTATTTTGTTTTATGCTCAAAATCTTGGACAAAATATTTATTCTGCATTTTTTTTATTTCAATTTCTCAATTAATTTTTTTTGTATAGTATTTAAATCTGGTTAAGACTCATTGCTAATTAGAGTGGTAGATATTTATCTTTCTAACGGTTTCATTCACTACAGCTTTCAGAAAGATTT
>JAKROC010000063.1 GCA_024509075.1 Endozoicomonas sp. | reverse complement strand
GGTATTGTGGAACAGTTACCCCAGGTGTCATCCCCCACTGGCGATATACAAACGTCGCAAACTCTGTACCGTCTACTCAACCTGGCCGACAAAAAAGCACAACAGGCCGGTGACCAGTTTATCTCCAGCGAAACCGTACTGCTGGTGATGATGGAAGACAATGGGCCACTGGGCAAATTGCTGGGCAGCCAGGGTGTGAGCCAGAAAGCCCTGGAAAACGCCATCAAAAACATTCGCGGCGGCGCGTCGGTGGACGACCCGAATGCAGAAGATAATCGCAACTCCCTTAGTAAATACACCATTGACCTCACCGAACGGGCGGAAGCGGGCAAGCTGGACCCAGTGATCGGTCGGGACGACGAGATCCGCCGCACTGTGCAGGTGCTGCAACGGCGCACGAAAAACAACCCGGTGATTATCGGTGAGCCGGGCGTGGGTAAAACCGCCATTGTCGAAGGGCTGGCCCAGCGCATCGTTAACGGTGAAGTGCCGGAGGGGTTAAAAGGCAAAAGACTTCTGTCGCTGGATATGGGCGCGCTGATTGCCGGTGCTAAATTCCGCGGTGAATTTGAAGAGCGCCTGAAGTCGGTGTTAAACGATCTGGCCAAGCAGGAAGGTCAGATCATCCTCTTTATCGATGAAATTCACACCATGGTCGGTGCCGGCAAAGCCGATGGCGCCATGGACGCCGGCAACATGCTCAAACCTGCCCTCGCTCGTGGTGAGTTGCACTGCGTAGGCGCCACGACCCTTGACGAATATCGTCAGTACATCGAAAAAGATGCAGCGTTAGAGCGGCGCTTCCAGAAAGTGATGGTGGACGAACCCACCGAAGAAGACGCCATTGCTATTTTGCGCGGCTTGAAAGAACGCTACGAAGCACACCACGGTGTTGACATCACCGATCCGGCGATCATCGCTGCCGTGAAACTCTCCCAGCGATACATCACTGACCGGCAACTGCCCGATAAAGCCATTGACCTGATCGACGAGGCTGCCAGTCGTATCCGCATGGAGATGGACTCCAAACCCGAAGCTATGGACCGACTGGAACGCCGTTTGATTCAGCTGAAGATTGAACAGGAAGCCCTGAAAAAAGAGGATGACGAAGCATCCAAAGAGCGTCTGGCCCGGTTAAACGATCAGGTTGGCGAACTGGAGCGCGAGTATTCTGACCTGGAAGATGTCTGGAAAGCCGAGAAAGCCCAGCTGCAAGGTGGCCAGAAACTGCGCGAAGAGAAAGAAAAACTGCTGATTCAACTCGAGCACGCCCGCCGGACTGGAGACCTGACCAAAATGTCAGAAATCCAGTACGGCGCCCTGCCAGAGATCGACAAGCAACTGGCCCAGGCCGATGCCGTAGAGCCGGGTGAACACCAGCTGCTGCGCAACCGGGTGACGGAAGAAGAGATTGCCGAAGTGGTGTCTAAATGGACCGGCATTCCAGTAACCAAGATGCTTGAGGGCGAAAAAGAGAAACTGCTGCGCATGGAAGATGCCCTGCACAAGCGCGTAGTGGGTCAGGATGAAGCCGTGGTAGCCGTCGCCAACGCAGTACGCCGCTCCCGCGCCGGTCTGGCCGATCCGAACCGGCCTAACGGCTCATTTATGTTTCTCGGCCCAACCGGTGTTGGTAAAACTGAACTGTGCAAGGCGCTGGCCGAATTTCTGTTTGATACCGAAGACGCCATTGTCCGTATCGATATGTCGGAGTTTATGGAGAAGCACTCTGTCTCCCGCCTGCTGGGCGCACCTCCGGGCTATGTTGGCTATGAAGAAGGCGGTTATCTGACTGAAGCTGTACGTCGCAAGCCGTATTCATTGGTGCTGCTCGATGAGGTGGAAAAAGCCCATCCGGACGTCTTCAACATCCTGTTGCAAGTATTAGAAGATGGTCGTTTAACCGACGGCCAGGGCAGAACGGTGGACTTTAAAAACACCGTTATCGTCATGACCTCCAACCTGGGCTCAGACCTGATTCAGACCTTCCGGAACAAGGAGACCGGTGAGACCGATTTCGAGGAGTTGAAACACACCCTGATCGACGTTGTGGGCAATCACTTCCGGCCGGAATTTGTGAACCGGATCGATGAGGTGGTAGTATTTCATCCACTTGCGGCCAGCCAGATTCGTTCCATTGCCAGGATACAGCTGGCCAATCTGGATCGCCGGCTATCTGACAATAATTTGAAACTGGAACTTTCTGATGACGCCATGCAGCAGCTGGCGGAGGTCGGCTTTGATCCGGTCTACGGGGCGCGCCCACTCAAGCGTGCCATCCAGCGCAGCATTGAGAACCCACTGGCCGAGGCCATTTTGTCGGGCAGGTACAAGCCTGGCGACACCATAAAAGTGGACGTTCGCGATGGTGAATTGGCTTTCTCTTAGGTTTTGCCCGAGGTAACTATGTATCCAGTGGTTGTGTCCGATCTTGACGGCACCTTGCTCAACAAACAGCACGAGCTGACGCCAAGAACCCGTGACGTTATTCAGCAGTTGAGCAGACAAGGTATCAAATTTATTTTTGCTACCGGCCGTCACTACCAGGATGTGGAAAGAATACGGGCACAACTGGGTATTGATATGTACCTGATCACCAGTAATGGTGCCAGAGTTCATAACCCCCGCGGGGAGATGATCATTCACCATGACATCCCCGCACCACTGGTGCACCCGTTGCTGGCCCTGAGCAAGCCGTTGATGGATAAAGTACACACCAATATCTATAAAGGTGACCAGTGGTTGCTGGAGGTGGGTGACGAGACGCTGAACGAATTCCACAAGGAGAGCGGTTTTACCTTTACCCTTGCTGATTTTGACTCGCTTGACACCGATGCCATACAGAAGATTTTTTACGTCGCCCTCGCCCATGATGATCTGCAGCCGCTGGCTGAACGTATCCGGACACAGTATGGTGCTCAGCTATCCACCACCTTCTCTTTGCCGGAGTGTCTGGAAGTGATGGCACCAGGCGTCTGCAAGGGCAATGCCCTGGCCGAGGTGCTGGCCCTGAAAGGCTATACACTGGCTGATACCATCGCCTTTGGTGATGGCATGAATGACCTGGAAATGCTGCGCGACGTGGGCAAAGGGGTGCTGATGGGCAATGCCGACCCGATGCTGGTCAAGAGCTTGCCCGGCAATGAGCAAATTGGTCACTGTAATGACCATGCGGTAGCGGAATACCTGACCAAACTTTATCGGCTTTAATCACCTGTTTTGGGAGGCGATGAAAAAGATGTACCGTGCTTTTTCCAGTCACAGACTCAAGACCGTCGGCCACCTGCTGGTAAACTGCCCTTTCGGTCAGCTTGAGCTGACGGCCTCACCTGACGGCCTCGTGGCCGTCCTGCCCCTGTGGCAGACCCTTCCTGACCGCTGGGCATCAAACTCACCCGAAACGAGCTGCACCCAGTTTGAAGCCATTAAGCAGCACCTGAGCAATGCCAAAGCAGAACTGGCAGCCTATTTTCGTGGCGAGCTGACCCAATTCACTACGCCGGTGGATCTGTTCGGTACGGATTTCCAAAAGCAGGTGTGGCGCCAGTTGCAACAGATTGGCTATGGGCAAAGCTGTTCCTATCAAGCGATTGCCGATTCCGTTGGCCGCCCCAAAGCGGTCAGGGCGGTGGGGACTGCCAATGGCGCTAATCCACTGGCCATTGTTGTGCCCTGTCACCGGGTGATAGGGAAAAATGGCAAGCTCACCGGTTACGCTTTCGGGCTGGAGATGAAGCAGTACCTGCTGGATATGGAACAAAAACACAACGCTGCCCTGAGTTAACAGGGTACTCAAAGCCAGCCGCCAAGCTCCTTCCAGCGGTTGACAATGGCACAGAAAAGATCAGCGGTTTTTTCCGTATCGTAGCGCGCCGAATGTGCCTCATACTTATCAAAATCGATACCGGCCTCCGCACACGCCTTGGCCAACACTGTTTGGCCATAGGCCAGACCCGCCAGCGTCGCCGTATCGAAACAGGAGAACGGGTGAAACGGATTACGCTTAATATCACAGCGTTCAGCCGCCGCCATGACAAACCCCAGATCAAAGGCGGCGTTATGACCCACCAGCACTGCCCGGTTGCAGTTCTGGTTTTTCACCGCCTTGCGTACTGAGCGGAAAATTTTATTGATTGCATCCTCTTCCGGGTAGGCAATTCGCAGTGGATGGAAGGGGTTAATACCGATAAAATCGATGGCCGCCTGCTCAATATTGGCACCTTCAAACGGCTTGATGTGGTACGACTCCATGGGACCCGGATGGACAAAACCACTTTCATCCATCTCGATTACGGTGGCGGCAATTTCCAGCAGCGCGTCTGTGGCAGCATTAAATCCGCCGGTTTCCACATCGATCACCACGGGCAAAAAACCGCGGAATCGGCTGGCCATGGAGTGGCTGTCATCGACCCTCAAAGGCATCTCCTCAATTTACAGTGAAATTGCCATTTTCATGGTTTGGATTGAGCTACGAGTCGCCAGGCGATGCTTTCACCGGCTCGCAGGGGTTTGACCTGTTGTTCGCCCAAAGCCAGAGCCTCCGGCAGCGTCCACGACTCTTTTGCCAGAGTGATAGTGCCCTGGTTCCTGGGCAAGCCGTAAAAATCCGGGCCGTTGAAGCTGGCAAACGCTTCCAGTTTATCCAGCGCTCCCATCATCTCAAAGGCTTCAGCGTACAGCTCAATGGCGGCAGGTGCCGTATAACAGCCGGCACAGCCACAGGCAGACTCTTTGCCACCGACTGCGTGCGGTGCCGAATCAGTACCCAGAAAAAAACGACGATTGCCGCTTACAGCCGCCTCAAGCAGCGCTTGCTGATGTCGGTTGCGCTTGAGGATGGGCAGGCAGTAATAGTGAGGCCGAATGCCGCCTACCAGCATATGGTTACGATTGTACAGCAGATGGTGGGCGGTGATGGTCGCGGCCAGGTTGTCACCACCAGCGCTGATAAACCGGGCAGCCTCTTCGGTGGTGATGTGCTCCATGACAATCTTCAGCGTCGGGTAGCGTTCGACCAGGCGCACCAAGTGACGATCAATAAACACCTTTTCCCGATCGAAAATATCGATATCCCCGTCAGTCACCTCGCCGTGCACCAGCAGCGGCAGACCGCATTCGGCCATCGCGGTCAGCGCTTCGTCGATATGCTCCAGGCAAGTCACGCCAGAGTCGGAATTGGTGGTTGCCCCGGCAGGATAGAGCTTGCACGCCACCACATCGCCACGGGCTTTGGCATCAAGGATGGTTTGTCGGGATGTTTTATCGGTCAGATAGAGCGTCATTAGCGGCTGAAAAGAGCCACCGGCAGGAACGCTGGCCAAAATACGCGTTTTGTACTGACCGGCCTGCTCAGCATCAATAACCGGTGGTACCAGGTTAGGCATCACAATGGCACGGCCAAAAGCCCTGGCACTGGCCGGAACGGTTTCACTCAGGGCGTGACCGTCACGCAGGTGCAGGTGCCAGTCGTCAGGGCGGGTTATGGTCAGTGTTTGGCGCATGGGGAAAGGTACCTTTTCCGGTTTTTATCATCGAACCGGAGGGGCATCCTAGCGAAAATAACAGCAATTTGATAGTGGCATTCTCATGCTGTTGTGAGCACTGGCCACCAATAGTGGCGAAATGGCTGATGTGAAATATTCTTCATTGGGTCGATAAAGGGGAACACACAGGGCATCAACAAGACCATTTCCGGAGCTATCATGAAAAAAGTCAACAAAGTCGTTCTGGCCTATTCCGGCGGCCTGGACACCTCGGTCATTGCCAAATGGCTGAAAGATACTTACCACTGTGAAGTAGTGACCTTCACTGCCGACCTGGGGCAAGGCGAGGAGGTCGAGCCCGCCCGGGCCAAAGCTCAGGCACTGGGCATTAGAGAGATTTTTATTGACGATCTGCGCGAAGAGTTTGCCCGTGATTTTGTTTTCCCCATGTTCCGCGCCAATACGCTCTACGAAGGTGAGTACCTGCTCGGCACTGCCATTGCCCGACCACTGATTGCCAAACGCCTGGTAGAGATCGCCAACGAAACCAGTGCCGATGCCATTGCTCACGGTGCCACCGGCAAAGGCAATGATCAGGTGCGCTTCGAGCTGGGTGCCCACGCGCTGAAGCCCGGCGTAATAGTCATTGCCCCCTGGCGGGAGTGGGATCTGAACTCACGGGAAAAGCTGCTGGCCTACTGCGACCAGCACAGCATCAAGGTGGAGCGACAAAATGGCAAGTCGCCCTATTCCATGGACGCGAACCTGTTGCATATATCCTACGAAGGCGGAATTCTGGAAGACCCCTGGGCGGAGCCGGAGGACGATATGTGGCGCTGGACGCTGGACCCGGAACAAGCGTCAGACACCCCTGCCTATTTGCACCTTACGTACCATCAGGGTGATATTAGTGCCATCGACGGTGTTGCCATGACTGCGGCCGAGGTTCTGTCTACCTTGAACAAAATCGGTGGTGAGCACGGCGTCGGACGGCTGGATATTGTCGAGAACCGTTATGTGGGCATGAAGTCCCGGGGCTGTTACGAAACGCCTGGTGGCACCATTATGCTCAAAGCCCATCGTGCCATCGAGTCAATCACCCTGGATCGGGAGGTGGCCCGCCTGAAAGATGAGCTGATGCCCCGCTACGCCCAGCTGATCTACAACGGTTACTGGTGGTCGCCAGAGCGGACAATGCTGCAAACAATGATTGATGAAAGCCAGAAGCCGGTCAATGGAGAGGTTCGTCTGAAGCTATACAAGGGGGATATCAAAGTGATTGGCCGACGCTCGGAGGACTCGCTGTTTGACCAGGGGATCGCCACGTTCGAGAACGATGCAGGAGCCTACCATCAGGCAGATGCGCAAGGCTTTATCAATCTCAATGCGTTACGCCTGAAGATTGCTGCCAGCAAGGGGCGCAGACATGATCAATTGTGAAAGACATCCACACGCCAGTTTTTAGTAAGCACTCCCTTAGGTGAAACTTGCTATCTTGACTGCATTTCATCCTGATGGTAAAGAAGCGCATTACCGCAAATAACATTGTATTGACGGTAGTTTGTCGTTTTTCAGGGAGTCTCCCCATGCATAAAACGTTTAAAGTAATATCAGTTTTTCTGGTTCCCCTATTCCTTATTGCCTGCTCAGCGGCAGCCACCAGGCAACAACCCACTCCCCCAGCTTCTGGCGGTGAAGCTGAAGGTAATGGCCTGTACACCGATATGCTCACCTACGGTGAATACGTTGGTTGTATTTCTGCCCGCAGAACTGCTGGCGTGCCGGAAACTGAAGTGGAGCCTGTCAGTGAAGACCTGCCAGGAACTCAGGAAGATTACCAGGAAGGCTGGCGCGAAGGGTTCAATAAGTGCCGGCTCGGTCTTGGCCCCGTGGTTATTCCCGGCGGTGCCCACCAGTGAGAGGCAGCGCCGGGGTTTACCTCCGGCGCCCTTTCCTGGACCTGGCATCTCTGCCCATTTTTACCGGACGATTGTCCTACTTTTCTCCCCTTGCCCTCTGCATGCTATTGACCCGCTGCCCAAAGCGTTGTGACCCTTTGTGGTCATCTTCAGGTACCAACTGATGCTTTTGGGAATCAATTAGGTCAGAACGATTCATATCCCGCAATGCCTGGCGCAGAAATGGCCAGTTTTTCTGATCGTGATAACGCAGGAAGGCTTTCTGTAAACGACGCTGATCGAGCGTTTTAGCAGTATAGATGCGCGGGCTCTTATAGCTGACGCGTTTCAGCGGGTTCTTTTCGCCGTAATACATGGCCGTGGCCAACGACATGGACGATGGGTAGAATGTCTGCACCAGATCCACGCGAAACGAAGGCACCCGTACGCAAGTGGTGTCCGGGTCAAACGTTTCGCCCCGTTGCAGTGGCATGGGGACTATGCGCACCGGTTGCACGTCAGTCAGGATCGCAAACGCTGTCATCCCCCTCAGCATAGGGGCTGATGCCGCAAGCTTCTTCCAGTGACTGGATGTCTCTGGGCCAATCAACACGGGATGAGTCGATTTCCGTCCGGCCGCCCGGCACTGCCGACTTGATCACCACCGTACCGCGCACATCGTCAATATCTGCAATATTCGCCCCTTTGGCCAGCCGGTCGGCCACTTCGGCCAAAGCTCGCTCAGCGCTGCCGTACAGCAGAATATCTGCCGTGGCATCCATCTCGCTGCGGGACATGGGCAACCAGGGCGAAGTGCCATAGCTCTCTGCCCTACTTGGGGTAGGCAAACAGATCCGGTGCGGTTTTC
Source organism: Endozoicomonas sp. (assembly GCA_024509075.1). GTDB lineage: Bacteria > Pseudomonadota > Gammaproteobacteria > Pseudomonadales > Endozoicomonadaceae > Endozoicomonas. The sequence goes on along the minus strand of JAKROC010000063.1, from coordinate 7,453 downwards.
GGTGTGGCCATGAAACTTCGGTACAATATTGAAAGCGGGCCATTCTCACAGAAATTGCCCTTCACTCATACCCCGTTTTGATGCCTATATTCAGCGCAGCTTCATAAGAAGCTGTGCCATTGACTCCACACATAATGAACAAAACAGAATATATTGCCCACAGCCTTACTGAGTCAGCCAGCAAGGAACCTGCTGAAAAACCGGCTAAACCTGATCTCCATAATGACAATTCGTGTTCCAACGAATTGGGTTCGAACCACCAGCAGCGTCTCGTCGACTCTCAACAGGCTGCGTCTTTGAGCTGAGCCTTGCTTGCAAGCATTGATCAATGAGTTCCCGGTTAAAATTACTCTGCAATTCATAGGCAAGGGCTAAATCCTGATCAACCTGCAACTGGATTGATAACGCAGTCGGGTTGGGTTCTGGACAGGGAGTGGATGCCGCCCCGAAAACTGGAGATACGGGTTCAGCTGACGACGTTGGCTCTGAGGCAGCAGGCTCTGACTGGATATCACCGGACACCGTCAAGGGCTCGGCTAAAGGATGCTCGATTGGATGCTCGGCTGTAACAACTCGCTCAAGACCGGCAGTCGACTCGGCAGCAGAAGATTGTTCTGAAAGCTGGCAGCAACAACCCACGCATAAACCAACACGTTCCAATTCTGAAAGGTAGTGGGAAAGGTTTTCAACAGCAACCAGCTGCTCGGATGACATTCCTGATGAACCGTCAAGGGGTAGCATTTTGTCCGGTGCCGCAGGACAGACCTTATAGACACCATAACGAGGGTGATTATCAGGAGAATCGAAGTTGCCATTGGCGCTGATAACCAGATGCAGCCAATTTGGCTGGGTAGCAGAAGACGCGTCAGAAGGAATAAACATAATAAATTATTACCAATGTTAATGATGCTTTAGCCTGTTGCATTTTCAAATCACTGCGCCATTGGCTGCCGTGCGCAGGATTCCATCGATTACCATCAATGAGTAATGTGAAACCGCCAGGTATATTTTCCATGAACGTGCACAGTTGGACATTATTTCCAACTATCAGTTCCGCCGTGGAGATATTAAACTGACCTGTCTGACAGGTTATACCCAATGGATTTCAAGTTGATTCGAGGCGGCAAATGAGCGAAGCCCCGGGAGCATAGAAATACTATGTGACTGGGGTGAGCGAATGAAGCCAACAAAGTAGCAGCTTGAAAGGCGACGGGTATATTACGGACATTGCTGCACCGTTTGATTAAGCAAGCGTGTCCAGATGGCGTAGCCTGAAGAGCTGAGGTGAATGCCATCGCTGGCAAATAATTTCGTCAGCGGACTGGCAGAGTCATCAAGAAACGCCTGATCGGTATTTAGATAAAACAAATTGTCACGTTCACTGGCATAACTCCTGACCATCTGATTGACTTTAACGGCCTTCGGCCAGGCGGCCATTCGGGCTGGAACAGGAGTGATGGCAAGGTAAATCAGGCAAGTCTCAGGCAGGTGTTGCGCCACGCCATCGGCAATCTGGCGAAAAGAGCGGAATATGTCCTCAGCACTGATTGACGGAACGGCGACTACATCGTTAGCACCAGCAAAGAGAACGATGCGTGCCGGTGCGTAGGGGTAGACCATACTCTCCAGGGTATGGGCAATGCCTGACAGAGTGGCACCGCTGAAACCCCGTTGAATAACCTCCCTCGGAGCCATATCACGCTTCAGCGTGTCCCACAACAAAATGCTGGAACTACCAATAAACAGGCTGGCATCAGAAGAAAAACCGTTTTGTCGGTCATTATCGAGATACTTGATAACCTCAATGGCACTGATTCCCTTCACCTGCAGCGGGTGGAGCAGAATGAAAAACAGTGCCGGCAAACTCCACTTGGCTTGGCGCACCAAACGCCCCAGACCCTCCCACCCCATCATGGCGTTTTTGAGGTTTTTTGTTGCTTTCTGGCGACTACCCCAAAACGCACAGACCACTTTTTCAAAAACATAAATTGGCCAAATTTTAGCTGGGCCTTCAGCACATCATGGATAACGCCTTTCTTATTCATGTAGTTACCGGTAACGTCCACCGTTTCGTTGACCAGATTGCCGTCGTACCAAGTGCCGAACATGCGATCCCACAACGGTGTTATATGGCCAAAGTTTTTATCCCAGTGCGGCTCTTCGCAGGAGTGGTGGATACGATGACCGATGGGAGAAATCAGCACATACTTTCCGATCAAGCCCCAGTCCCAATCCACCATGGAGTGTTGTAACTTGCCCTGGATGGAGATCAGTAGTTTGATCAGAATCAGGGTTTCAATATCCATCCCCACCAGCGACAGCGGGAAGTAGACAAACAGTGAACCAAGGGCCAAATCCAGCGGGTGGGAACGGGCCACGGTAATGACATTAAACTCGGTGGCCGAGTGGTGCATTTTGTGTACCTGCCACCACCAGGAAATGCGGTGTCCAAGACGGTGACGCCAGTAATGGAGAAAATCATCCAGCAGCAAGAAGAAGAAAAACTGCGCGATTGGGGAATCGAACTGAACCCGAAAATCAAATGCTGCATAGTTCGCCTGAATCTTTGGCATAAAATAGAGCAGGCCGCCACTGAGAACGATAGAAAACAACTGCATCAACCGGGCAGTGCTGAGCAGATAAAGCACCCAGTCGGTTTGGGCTGAACGGGATGGCTTAAGAAGTCGGCGCAGGGCACTGCGCTCGTAGCCCAGGGAATAACAGTCAATGGCCAGGGCAATCACTGTGGCCAGCAACAGATAAACCAGCGCACCAGACAACAACAAGTCGAGGTGCACAGCCAGATAATTAGTCAACTTGCCCCAAACAAATGTCGGCAGATCGGACCAATTTGCGGGTAAAATATCCATTTACTACCCCCTTACTTTTTTTTCCCGTTGAACAGCCATCGTGCTGCGGCGAATTTTTCCACCACGCCAAAGTGGAATCCGGTGGTGATCAACAGTGTCAATACCGTCACCAGAATGAATTTAATGATAGGCGAGATGGCCAGGGGAATTAGCAACAGGCCAAAGCCAATAACCAGAATGTGATGAAAGAGATAGATGGTGTAACAGGACTTGGACAGCCCTTCGATCCAATAGCTCGGCTTATTAAAAAACCGCTGAAACACTCGCCAGACCAGGAAAATCAGAACCACGGACAACAGATTCTGCGCGTAAACCTCGACAACTCGTCCGGGCAACGATTTGGTATCAAGCACGCTCAACACCCCCCAGCACACCAGGGCAACCACCATAGCCATACGGTTGTAGTGACCAACCATGGATTGCAGCATACCCTCATGGCGGCACAGCAGCACGCCGAAAGCAAAGTAGTAGGCGTAAAAGAGCAGATCTACAGCCCAGAAACCGTAAAAGTTACGTTGAAACAGCTCAGGCAGAGCGCTGGCAGCCGCTTTTACGGCCACAAAGTAAATTGGGAACAGCAAAATAACCCAGACTTTGTGTGCTCGGAAATAGTCGGACACCCGATCGGTGGTCGAAACGGGTGAACGGTTCAGAATCGGCATAATCAAGCCCAGCAAAATGATGTAAAGCAGGAGAAAAACCAAAAACCACAAGTGGGATATCCAGGCCCCGCTGAACAGGTAACCGTCCACGAACGATCGGCCACTGAATACTGGCGATTCTCCATAATAAAGGAGAACACCTTGCAACGAGTTGACCACTAAACCGATGACCAGCACCGGAATGATGATTTGGCGCAAACGATAGGTAAAAAACTTTTTCACGCCGTAGCGTTGGTAGATAAACAGGGAAAAGTAGCCGGACAAGATAAAGAAGGCTGGCAAACGAAACAGATGAATAATGTGGGTCAGGTAATTAAACACCACGTGCTGTTGCGGGTCTGAAATCATCCAGCTGCCATCGACATGGTAGACATTAGCAGCGTGCAGAAAAATCCCCATGATGATCAGGACGCTGCGTAGAGAGTCCATATAATATATCCGCATAACAACACACCCTGCCCCGACCAATATTTAAATCAATGTCGGGCCTGCCGGTTGTTTCTTTAACCGCAGAAAACAGGGTGGTTTATCGCAATCAGTGCATCAAAAACAACGCTGCGGGAAGGGGTTGAATGGCTCGATTTCTCAAGATGTGACAACACCATTGCCGGTTAAACCCCCCCTCAGACGGAGGATGTTTAACCAATAGAGAGTGTTATTTCAGCTCCAGCACCTGGGCTTCAATTTTCTTTTTCCAGATTTGCGGGCCGCTCAGGTGCACGGATTCCCCACGGGAATCCACCGCCACGGTAACGGGCATATCCACCACCTCAAACTCATAGATGGCCTCCATGCCAAGGTCAGCAAACGCCAGCACCTCAGCTTTTTTTACCGCCTGGGATACCAGGTAGGCAGCACCACCCACAGCAATCAGGTAAACTGACTCGTTATCTTTGATGGCCTCAATGGCTGAACCACCGCGCTCGCCTTTGCCGATCATGCCAGCAAGGCCAGTACTCTCCAGCAAGGTGCGGGTGAACTTGTCCATGCGCGTCGCCGTGGTTGGGCCGGCTGGCCCAACTGCCTCATCACGAACCGGGTCAACTGGGCCGACGTAATAGATGAACCGCCCTTTCAGGTCAACCGGCAATTGCTCACCCCGGGCCAGCATATCCACCATCCGCTTGTGGGCAGCATCACGCCCGGTGAGAATTTTGCCGGATAACAGTAAAGTGTCGCCTGGCTGCCAGCTTTTTATCTCATCGTGGCTCAGGCTGTCCATATTGACCTTGCGCACACCCTCGCCCATATCCAGACTGACCTGAGGATAGGCATCAATATCAGGCGCCTGTTGCAACACAGGGCCACTGCCGTCGAGGGTAAAATGGGCATGGCGCGTGGCCGCACAGTTGGGAATAATGGCCACCGGCAAGGAAGCCGCATGGGTGGGGTAGTCTATGATCTTGACGTCCAATACTGTAGTCAGCCCGCCTAGCCCCTGGGCGCCGATACCCAGTCGATTGACCTCGTCAAAAATTTCCAGTCGCAACTCTTCCACACGGTTTTGCGCACCGCGCTCGCGCAGTTCGTGGATATCGATAGGGTCCATCAGGGCCTCTTTGGCCATCAACATGGCTTTTTCCGCTGTCCCGCCGATGCCGATACCCAGCATACCCGGTGGACACCAGCCTGCGCCCATGGTTGGCACAGTTTTTTTCACCCACTCAACAATGTTGTCAGACGGGTTGAGCATGGCCATTTTCGATTTGTTTTCGGAGCCTCCTCCTTTGGCTGCCAGAGCGATTTCCACCGTATCACCGGGAACCAGGGTCATATGAATCACTGCCGGCGTGTTATCTCCCGTGTTTTTTCGGGCTCCGGCGGGATCGGCCAGTACCGAGGCGCGCAGAACATTGTCTGGATGGGTGTAAGCCCGGCTGACACCTTCGTTGATCATGCTCTCCAATGAACGGTTGCTGTCAAAACGGACATTCATGCCCACACGGACAAACACCGTCACAATCCCGGTATCCTGGCAGATCGGTCGCTTACCCAGGGCACACATTCGGGAGTTGACCAGAATCTGGGCCATAGCATCTTTGGCAGCTTTGGATTCTTCTTTCAGGTAGGCCTGGTAGACCGCATCAACAAAGTCAATGGGGTGATAGTAGGAGATAAACTGCAAGGCATCGGCAACACTGGTAATGACATCGTCTTCACGTATAACAACACTCATTGGTCTTTTCTTCCCATACTAAGATCTTGTATTGCAACCAGCTCGTTGTGTACCCACTTGACAGGCACGTGTTATCGTGAACGAGATTATATCAGTGGCCAATGCCATTAACATGGATTTAAATCAAGTTTTGCCCGTTATTAAGAGGGTCTTTACGTGCCCGTGATCCAGTTTCTGGGAAGTGCGTATTTACTTGATGATGGTGAAAACCTGCTCGACGGGTTACTACGCCACAATGCCAGAGTTCCCCACTCCTGTCGGGCTGGCGTTTGCCACTCCTGTCGGCTCAGGACGACCACAGGCACCACACTGCTCGCTTGCCAGACCACAGCTACCGTTGCGTTGTGCCTGGCCCTGCCCCGTCGGAACGAAGTTTCTGGCATCATCACTGCAATCACGCCTCACACCGCCACCGAAGTTACCGTTGAGATCGCCACCCGCCTGCCACTTTCTGTTGCTGCCGGTGAAACAGTCACCCTGGTATCTGCCGACGGTCTTGAGGAGAACTTTATGCTGATCAACCACGACGAAACCCGGCAGACTTTAACATGCAATGTTACCCGGGTGGCTGGAGGCAGCCCATTCAACACCTGGGTACACGCCATGGCAGCAGTGGGCGATCGGTTGATGGTTATTAAAGCCAACTGAGCACTACTCACCGGCCAGGCAGCCCTGTTCGTATACCCAAAGGATTTCAAGTTGATTCGGGGCGGCAAGTGAGCGAAGCCCCGGAAGCATTGAAATACTATGTGACCGGGGTGACGACTGCATGGATGCAGGAGGTAGAGCAACGCATGGAGCAGTTGCCGAGCAAATGCAGCCTACAAAGCAGCAACTTGAAAGACGACGGGCATATATAAATCAGCCAATCCTGCCGATCAAGGCTCTACACGCTGGGCATAGCACGTTATATTAGTACTAATCAGCAAAACAGCATCGAGCCTGCGTCGTTCGAACCTGGGCTATGTGGAGGTGAATTATGGGAATGAGAGAGAGTATCTTCAGAAAACTGGACGAGTCCTTGCAGAATGACTTTATCGCAGTTACCGACGAAAGCCACCTGCACAACACACCACCGGGAACCGAGTCCCACTTTAAAGTAGTGATTGTCAGCGAGGCGTTTCAGGGAAAGATGCCGGTCAAACGGCATCAGTTGATCTACGCCCTGCTAGCCGCTGAACTGCGCAAACAGATTCATGCGCTGGCACTGCACACCTATACCGTGGAAGAATGGCAGGCAAAAGGTCAGAGCGCCCCGGCAACACCAGATTGCCGTGGTGGTGGCAACAAGTAACAATTGTCGTTTACCTTCACATCCGGCCCTGATCTTTCAACACCCGGCGGTAGGCCGTGTATTGATGGCCAAACCTGTCCAGGGCATCTCGTCGCAAAGTCGGTGCCATATGCAACAGGTAATGATCCAGGGCGCTCTGCGTTGCAATGCGGTAGCGGACAGAAAATCCGGTTGAGTATGGCCTGGCGGTGAGCCGCTCATCCACCGTCAGATCGAGAACCTCGGCACTGAGAAAACCATCGCTTTTCAGTACGGTCGCCACATGGGGCTGCAACCAGACTTTAAATGGTTCCACAATGGCATCATCCACCAGACAGTTGACTTCATAGATAATCATCAACTTTCCTCGCTGTTGTTACTGTTGTGGTGAGAGTGGAAGATGATAGCCGAAAAACATCTATACCCAATGGATTTCAAGTTGATTCGAGGCGGCAAATGAGCGAAGCCTTTA
>JAKROC010000629.1 GCA_024509075.1 Endozoicomonas sp. | reverse complement strand
GCGAGATTCTCTGTCTCTTTTTTCCTTCTCGGTGTTCAACTGATCGATATTGTGATTGCGAATTAGTATGGATATTAAACGGCACTGATATAAGCAGGTATAAGCCTTTTAAAATGGCGAAAATCAGTGCCCCGAGTAGAGGCAAATGAACTTTGCACGTGAAAAGCGCAAAAGAAAGCAAGCTCGTATCAATTTGACAAATTTGTAAAGGAGGGATTGAGGTATGGCTTAAGTCTAAAAAGGGACCGTTTCATTTAATTTTGACATCACGGAACGCTTTTAAAAATCACTAATATTTCAAAATCCAAATATCGCATTTTGTAGCACATTTTCAATTATCATTTTCACCATGCGGTATAACTCAGAATCGGTTCAGGTTGAGCTCATGATAAGTGGAAATAGTGTTCTTTTCGAGGATTTAAAAACTAGTTTGGGGCTTTTCATTTCCGCACGGAAAAACCAGGCTGAACTTTGTGAAAATCGCAACATCGTCGTTTACGTCACGACATAATCTAATTAGGCACCCCGCAGTTAAATCCGGATTTCCAAGCACATTTTAGAAGTTAGCACCGTGGTCGATCAGGAAATCAATACAGTAAGCTAGCCTTGCATAGTTAACCACGGCAGACTGGTTTTTATCTCTGCTTTCGTTTCAAACTCTCATGCAATTCCCACGGCAGCATTGTTCTCAATAACACATTCCTTTAGCTAGCGGAGGGCGTCTGTTTTTCTTAGAGTATACGATACCTTACAAGTCCTGAGTGTTAAACTGGAGC
>JAKROC010000628.1 GCA_024509075.1 Endozoicomonas sp. | reverse complement strand
GCCCCGGGCAGGGCTGGAGCAGGCATTATCTGAAGGGAGTGGCTGAATTGTCCCCCTACAGAGACTGCTACCCCTTGTCAAATTTTTGCTTCCACTATGGTGAACCCCACTGGCTACAGTGCGGACAGCCCAAATAGTGGGGTCAGAAAAATTCAGGTTATGCAGCGTGCTGGTACTTATCAAGACTTGATTGGTATTTATATCGATAGCTTCAGGGAGCGGCAGCAAAGCGGCGCAAGCAGTAGCTCAAGAGGTATTCTTTTGCCTGATTCTGATGGGGCAGACTGTCCAGAAGTCCTATTCGTTACTATACCGAATGAAGGCAAATACAACAGGTGTAAGCTGGACTGGCGTAAAGGCTTGAGAATTCCTGTGCATGGCGGGGAAGTCCTCTACAAAGTGAGTGCGGTTATGGCTATTGAGGGGAGCCATTACTTGTCCTGGCGTAACGATGCTGAAAATGGCCGAATACATTTTGCCGACTCAATGGGCGACGTTTCCCGGGATAACGTCACCATTCCGGTGGTTGTTACTATGCCAGATCTGGACACTGAATGTGCACTGCAAGCTGCTCATGATGACGTCAGGGGTGAAAACAATCACTACAAAAACGCTAAAGACAAATTGAAAGTTCTTGGGGAGCAAGTTGCATTAGTGATTTTGAAGCGTCTTCCATGATGTCGCGATCTCCATACGCAGAGGGAGCTACAAAAGCCTCTCTTCGTCTATAGTGGACCCCATAAACTGGACAGATAGCTAAGTTAAGTTTTCTGGCTGTAA
>JAKROC010000627.1 GCA_024509075.1 Endozoicomonas sp. | reverse complement strand
GTGTGAGTACCTGTTCATCCTGCGGCACACGGTAGGCCCGCAGGCTGCCATTAGTTAAACGACAATCGACAGCCGATTCGGCCTGCGTGTCCTCCAACAAGTGGCTATCCAGCCGGGGAACTTCCCCAGTAAAGGAAGTGATGTCGATTTTCATGGTCTACCCCAGCACGCTGACCTGCTCAGGCGTTAAGGCCCGGTGCCAGATTTTGAAATCACGAATATGACCATAAAGGCACTGATCCCCGGCATAGCCAAGAGATACATTATTGGAGTTGTAGATGCGGGTCAGGTTGGCCTGATTCCCTGAGCCGACCTGCTGCCCATCCAGATAGATGCGCAGTTTTTGCTCCTCGCCGGCACTGACCAGACGATGCATTTGGGTATCGGTTACCGCCGGCATAATCAGATCAATGCCCTGACGTACCCGCATGCCTTCATAAGAACTGGAACGGGGCCACACGACCAGCGCCCAGCCGGACACGCTGTAATCCGGGTTATAACCGTTACAGAAAATCAGGTAGTTGGTCGCACCGGGTATTTCCCCAAGGGTGTTGAAATCGATACTCCAGCTCATGGGAGTTCTGGAGCTGTAGACAAGATTGTTTGCACGGGGAATGTTGAGATAATCCTGTTCCCGGCTGGCAACGTTACCATCGGTAGGAATATAGGAAGTGGCAAATGGCACTGCTTCCAGCTGGGCGCCATAAATAAAAATGGTGCCGGGTACTCCGTCGTTTTTACGGACCTGAAAGCCCTGAATATTGTGATTACCGTCACCAGG
>JAKROC010000626.1 GCA_024509075.1 Endozoicomonas sp. | reverse complement strand
CCGGAGTAGATGCAAGAGAAGTCATGGGTTATGCATTTATTACTTGAATTCAAGAGAAGTGATATTGAGGTGGTTGCAACGTTTACAGAAACCCGTCCCGGGAATGTTGCTATATTCCCGGATGGCCGCATATTTATTTCCATGCAGCCGCTGGACAACCCGATGTATCGGGTCATTGAGTTGGCTCTTTTGAAAAATGAGTGGGTAAGGGTATATTTATCCACTCTGTTTTTCCCTTGTTGAATCTACTGTAAGGCGACCATGGAAGACCTCTTTCAGACAGCTCTTGGCATCACCTCCCCCTGGTACATTGAGTCCCTGACTTTCGATGTAGAGAACTCCCGACTGGATGTTTTCATCAACTTCCAACGGGGAGCGACCTTCAAAGATCCAGAAGATCCCTCCGGCAAGGAATACAAGGCATACGACACCGTTCGCAAGCAATGGCGGCATATGAATTTCTTCCAGCATGAATGCTATCTGCACGCCCGGGTTCCAAGAATTGATCGCGGTGATAACAAGCCGCGTCTGATCTCTCCACCCTGGAGTGGCAGGCTCAGTGGCTTCACTCTGCTGTTTGAAGCCTTTCTGATCCAACTGTGTCGGTCAATGCCTGTGCATCACGTCAACAAGCTGACCGGTATTCCGACCATCGCCTATGGTCGCTACTGGAGCTTTACGTCGATACAGCTCGGCGAGATGAGGATTACAGCGAAATCCACACTGTCGGCATGGATGAAACGTCGTCTGCCCGTGGACACGAATACATAACCCTGTTCGTC
>JAKROC010000625.1 GCA_024509075.1 Endozoicomonas sp. | reverse complement strand
TCCTGTCATACGGCTCTTGGTCACACATCTGATGCACGAAGTAATTCCCAGTGAGCAAATAAGTTCGGCCTTATCTTCCTCAGTTTTTCGAGTCTTCGCTCCGCTTCCCGAGTCGATATCCGGTATTTATTACTTGCCCACTTAATCAGTCTTGACTGAAAGACACTCCACACCCGATAGCTGAACGTTCTGTACCAGAACTTACCGTAGTAATTGATCCAGCCTCTTAGTTTTGCATCTTTCAGCCAACGGGTGCAATACAGTATTATCCAGTCAGGCATTTGATGATGTTTCAACGCTTTGATGATCAAGTCATGATTGACATGATCAAAGAAGGCCTCGATATCCACCTCCAGTACCCAACCACGGGTTCGGCAGCGCTTCTCGCATTGAGTCAGTGCCTGATGTGCTGATCGCCCCGGACGATACCCGTAGGAGTCCGGGTGAAATAAGCCATCAAGCCTTGCCTCCAGAAAACGTTTTACCGCTCCCTGAGCAATGCGATCACTGACCGTTGGAATGCCCAGTACTCTCTCAGAGCCATCCTCTTTCGGAATGCTTTTTTCAAGCACCGGTGGAGGAAAATATGACCCTGAACTCAGGCGATTCCAGATTTTATACAGATTGCGATCCCGCTTCTCATCAAACTGCTTGATGGTCTGCCCATCCCATCCGGGTGCGCCTTTATTTCTCCGCACATCCTGATAAGACTGCCAGACCAATACTTTGGGAATCTCAAATGCTTTTCCTTGTTGCAAAACATCATCCTCTATCGAGTTGTGT
>JAKROC010000624.1 GCA_024509075.1 Endozoicomonas sp. | reverse complement strand
TACTCTTTAAAAGCCGTTGTGACAACTTTTCCTTGCAATGCGGGGCGGACCATATGTGACCCCGATTTTCAACTATCCTGCTCAGGCTGCGAAACACTCTCAAAGTACGGCTGCACACTATCTTCATGGCAAAGAGCTGCTGGCAAACCGAAAATACACAAGGGAGCCAATGCGGGAAAAACATATGGAGGATAAATGGCGGCCAAGATCAGAGAACCAAAAATGCCGCTAGTTACCGCACCAATCAAATACAAGGGTTCTACTAATTTGATCAGTTTAACGACATATTTGGACAACTTTTTGGTCTCAGCCCCCTCACCGATAGCGTGCTTAAAGCCTTTGTAGATGCCGCAGCCAACAGCAGCGATCGCGGTCCCAACCACAACAGTTGCCATACCGGCAAAGACCATAGGAACAGTCATCGCAGCCGAAACCAGCATAAGGGGTTTATTGACCAAAGCCTTGACAAACTTGTAAGCCATTTTGCAGGGCTTGACGGCATAATCCTCAATTCTCTTGGTGTCAGCGCTCTGGCCCTTGGCATTTTTATAAATTTTATAAACAGTGCCACCTACGAGTCCTGCAGCTCCCCCAATCACAGCTCCAGTCAGGCAAAATGGCAGGTGCACCATATTGTGCGTAAATTCCCAAATCATGCGCGTGTCTTTGACAACTCTGCGGCCAATGAAGCGCGCATGAGACTTGAGTGACCCGGGTTCAGAACTCGACTGCACTGTACACGACAAAAATCAGGAGTAAGCCGACAAGACCCACTATCTTGAGG
>JAKROC010000623.1 GCA_024509075.1 Endozoicomonas sp. | reverse complement strand
ATACTTGTCTGTCATTTGAGACATGTTAAAGTCGGCTGATTTACACAAAACCAATTCATAACATCGGTCATTTCTCATAACACTATGAAATCAAATCCCATGAAAAACTTGTGAATTTATTCATGGCAAATTCAAAGATTTTTTACAAGATTTTCATGGTTAAAACGATGGCTTATTCATGGTCTCAGTACCATGAAAAATCCCATGAAAAACCTGCAAAAATTGTAATATTCATGACCCATGAAATATTGTGTAAGGTGACCTAAAAGCTATGAAATACCCATGGAAATGGCATTTCATGACCTTTTCAAAGGTACTAAAAAACCCATGAATTTCATGTCAAAAAAGTTCATGGTCTTAAAATTCACTAGGTTTTAATGGGTTGTAGGAAATCATGACCAATGAATATCCCGTGAATATGTAAAAAATTCATTGACCATGAAAAATTTCCCTGAATTTTCATGGCGTCTCCATGGCATTTTCATGGCACATGAAAGTTAATTGCCAGTTAGCTTTCATGGGGTTCTTGGGAATATGGAAGCACCATGAAAATTCTCTGGAAACCCCATGAATTTGGAATGAAAAAGTCTCCTCTTTACTTGTGCGAAAAACTATACTACAGCTGTATGCTAAAGCTGTATGCTTGCAATACAATAAAATTCTCGTGTACTGAAATTCAAATGTAAGCTGTCAAGCAGCATTTAATTTTCATGTCATACAGTTTGTTTTTGTAGATTCTGCAAATTGAAATTCAAAGATTTCTACTCAATTTTGACTTAACAATC
>JAKROC010000622.1 GCA_024509075.1 Endozoicomonas sp. | reverse complement strand
CAGCAATTTTAACGACTGTTGCCGGGTAATCGGCCACAGGAGGTGGCTGCCGATGGTTCCGAAACTGTCAACCTTGTGGCGTTTCAGACGCTCAAGCACCTCTTGGGTTGGGCTGGCAAAAGTCATTGGTGCGGGAATCTGTTGCAGGTCTGCCGGTTTCAACTTGCAGCGATTTTCAGCGTCATAATTCCATTGCCCACCTTCCGGTTCGCCGTCACGCATGAGTATATTGTGCTCGCGACGCATTTTGCGGTAGAACGTTTCCATCCGACCGGGTTTGCCCGGCTTGAAGCGTTTTGACAAGGCTGTAAATGGCACCAGAAAATGCTCACTGTCCCACTCGGCTTTTTCCACGCCTTTACCTGTTTGCATTGCTCTCAGTTGTTGCAGCAGCCGGTATTCATCGGGTCGCTGATAATCAAAATGGCTTATCTGGTACTGCCGGCAGAGATGCACGATCAACGTGGGTAGGTCTTTGAAATGATAAGTGTCGTCCAATGTCAGGTGCAAAACCTGGTGCCCGGCTTTTTGCAAAGCTTTGGCAAACTCGGCCATAGCAAGGAAAAAGCCACAGATTTTCTGAGTATGGTGCTTGACGTAGCCAGTCTCTTGCAGCAGCTCAGCAATCAGATAAAGGCACTGAGCGTCGCGTTGGGCAAACCAGCTATGGTGAGCGTTGAGCTGATCACCGAGAATTAACCTCAGTGTCGTGTAGCGGGATTTTTGGGTCATATACCCGTCGCCTTTCAAGTTGCTACTTTGTTGGCTGCATTCGCTCGGCAACT
>JAKROC010000621.1 GCA_024509075.1 Endozoicomonas sp. | reverse complement strand
AGCACCCTTATACTTTTGTGTTCTGCAATAATTCCACCCAATGCCATCAACTGGGCTCTTGTCAAAAACATGCCCGATATGAGCCTCTTTTTAAGAGCTCTGTAGCGACAATAAGCTGGAAATGTCAGTATGTGGAGGCTGCGAGGATGATCTCTTTCCACCCATGCCTCCCTAGCAGTTTTTAAAGTTTCTCTCTCTTTACCAGCATAGTCACTGTTCAGATAGTATTTGTCGTTGACACGTACAAAATCACTTTCACATATGGGTAACATGCCACAGTTCCATTGTAGTCCTGAGTTCTGCCATACAGCCATGTCATGGCATTTAATAACAACCTTATCATCAGCAATTAGATACAAGATCAAAACAAAATGGTGAAATACATGGACAATGATAAAACATGAAAATGATGATATATTCCTTGGCAATTAAGATTATCATATTATTCTGGAGTCATGCCAAGGCTTGGCAAGAAAAATCTGGATGTAAAAATTCAACCAAAAAGTTATATTTCAACAGAAAAGCTCATGCAGCATTCTTTTGGGGAAATAAGTACAGTTGGTGGTTGATTAAGAAGATAGCTAATTCAGGTCTTGAAAAGTTCAGGCATAGAACACTGAATGTCAAACTCTACTGGCCTGTCTGATCTCATGTCTGATTTCAAAACACCCAAACATTCCTTGAATGTGCAACTTGAAATTTGAAACATAAATGAATTACCAAATAAAGCACATATTGGACCCCATAGTTACTAATATGTAAAAAACAATAAGAATAAGCAATTTC
>JAKROC010000620.1 GCA_024509075.1 Endozoicomonas sp. | reverse complement strand
ATTGCCTGAAATGGCCACAGGTATGACCTCCCATGGCGCTGATGTCACAAGCTGGAGTACGAGGAAAAAAGCGGGACACTGACGGATGCCGCCAAGGTCAAACAGGATGCGTTCAAAGCGGGGCGGATTGTACGGGATGAACTGCTGGCCATTCCCGACCGGCTGGCCGATGTGCTGGCGGCAGAGGATGATCCGGCCACGGTACGACGGATCGTATGCGATGAGCTGGAGTTGGTGTTGCGTCGTCTCAGTGGCTGATGTTTACGGCAAACGCTTGTGAGTCGTCTTGTAAACGCCACCTCACTCCCGGATAGCTGGTATGTATATTGTGAACCCGGCAAAGATTTTGTTCGGGTCTTTAATTAAAGGCTTGTTATTCTTCCAGATCGCTTTCCAGTGACGGCTTGTATCGTATAAGTTTTTTGAGATGGATATCAACGTATCTCCACGCTTAATCAAGTATGGATCACCGTTTTTATTTTGAACAAATTTTTTAGACGGCTCCGGCAAGGCCAATTCCATTCCTTCTTTTATTATATTTTTATGGCCTATCTTTTCCCGGTTTAACTCCTTGATCACTCTCCATTTTTCATAATCACCATATATTTCAAAAGCGATTTTCATCAGAGTATCTTTTTGATTGACCGTATAAGAACCTTGAACATCAGAAAACCCCTTTACTGATGAGTCAGATGTAGATTTATTGCTTTTACTACACAGCTGCTCATTCTTTACCAAACTTTCACCCTGTTCTACACCGGAATTACCAGGCTGAAGAAGATCTCCC
>JAKROC010000062.1 GCA_024509075.1 Endozoicomonas sp. | reverse complement strand
CATCTCCACCCAAGCGCTTTGCACTATGGATGGAGAATTACGCAGGTTTCGTTAAATGAACTTCCTGACTGTTGTATCAGTCGAAATGAACGCCACAACCAATAAAATTTTCGGCAGGTATTCATTAATGAACGAAGTTCAGGCTGGCAGCGGTTACGGAAAGATTGCGGACCCCGGCACACTGCACCGGCAAAACCCGAGTGACATGGGTCGGCATGGAGGGCGGGACGTGGTGGTCAATTCACAGCCTTCTGCCACCGCTCTTTTCTACAATCCTCCGCCGTCTTATCAGCAAGTCATGGCGCAGGATCAAGAGAATCACCAAAGGTCAGCGGCGGTTTTTCTCTGGGTTGCTACAGAAACGAGCAGGTTGTCATCAGAACCGCACCGCCCACCCCAAAAGGGGTGTTGTGAGCGTTTTTGTGATAACGGAACATGTGGAGACCTTGTGGCTTGCTGTGCTCAAGTGTGCTGTCTTGCACTCTGTGGCTTACTGACTGGCGGTTAACATTCTTTTGCAACAGCAGGGCAGGCTGTTCCGCCCTCCCTGTTTCCGACCAGAGTTGCGCCTCGGGCGGAAAATGCCTAAAGTTGCCGATTTCGTTAATATCCGGAACCATCAATGACACGGCTGGAACAATTAAACGCCATACTGGCTGATCTGCTTAAGCTTGATACCAGTGAATTCACTGAAAGCACACAGCTGCTCGGAGCCTTGCCGGAGTTTGACTCCATGGCCGTGGTTGGGCTGATCACCGCCATGGAAACAACGTTTGCCATCGCGGTGAACGATGATGATATGGAAGCCGAGCTGTTTGAAACGGTTGGCTCAGTGCTCGCTTACGTGGAGTCTGCCGGGGCAATTGCCTGACCCGGCTTCAGATGAGCAGCTCGGCCGCCTCCGGGTGGCCGAGAAACTTTTGTGGACTGGCACTGGCACCGTAAGCGCCCGATTGCAGCACCACGATGAAGTCCCCCACTGCGGCCGCTGGCAGCGCCAATTTTGCCCCGACAATATCCAGCGGCGTGCACAGCGGCCCGACGATTTCCACCACCTCTTGCTCGTCACTGTCCAGGCAGTGGGCCAGAACTACCGGGTAGTTTTTCCGCAACACCTGACCAAAGTTGCCGGAGTTGGCCAGATGGTGGTGCAACCCACCATTGGTCATCAGGTAAGTCTGCCCTCGGGACTGCTTTTTATCCGTTACCTGACAGACGTAATAACCAGCCTCACCCACCAGCCACCGCCCCAGCTCCATAACAAACTCGGTGTTTGCCAGCGATGCTGGCCGGTGGTCGAGCAGCTGTTGCAGATTATGTGCAATATTGTCCAGCGCCAGCATCTGCTCCCCCGGAAAGTAGGGGATGCCAAGTCCACCACCAATATTGACGTGTTTTACCGGCGCCACTACTTGTTCAGCCAGTTGAGCGGCCAGGGCAACCGTTTGCCGGTGGCAGGCCATCAGGGACTCAGCATTCAGGTTCTGGGAACCGGAAAAAATATGAAAGCCGTGGAACTCAGTCCGGTTCAAGTCAAGTGTGGCCAGAATAGATGGCATTTGTTCGGCATCAATACCAAACTGCCTGGGTCCACCAGCCATTTTCATGCCTGAGGATTTCAGCTCGAAGTCCGGGTTTACCCGAAAAGCGACCCGGGGTCGAATGCCCAGCTCATCATAGCACTTGTACAAACGTTCAAGTTCCAGTAGCGACTCAACATTGATGGTGATGCCAGCAGCCACGGCCGCTTTCAGTTCGTGCAAGCCTTTGGCTGGCCCGGCAAAGCTGATATGAGCCGCATTAATGCCGCTGCCCAGGGCGATCAGCAGCTCCTGGTGGGAAGCCACATCAAGGCCATCAACCAACTGCGCCAGATGACTCACCAGTGCCGGCATGGGATTGGCCTTGATGGCGTAGTGCAGGCGGAGCGTTGATGGCATCTGCTGGCGGAACTGGGCTACTCTGGCCGTCAGTGCCTGCCGGTCGTAGATGTAGCATGGTGAACCGCCAGCGACAGTGACTAGCTGCGCAACACTGCGGCCAGTGATTCGCAGTTGGTTATTGTCACTGGCCAGTGTGGTCAGTCGATGATGTTTTTTATCCATGAGGAGTTTCTTGGGGCTGGAACAGATTGCGATGCTGATCCAGCAGCAGTTTGCGATCAATCTTGCCGTTAGGATTTCTGCACAGAGCTGGCTGCTGCCTGACTTGCAAAGGCACCATATAGGCGGGCAGGCACTGCTGACAGTGGCGAACCAGTGCGGCATCGTCAATGGTGCTGTTATCGCTACTAACCACCAACACAATGGCCTGCCCCAAACGGTCGTGGGGAACACCGATGGCAGCCACCTCAGCCACCAGGCCAGAGGAATAGACCACCTCCTCTACTTCGCTCGGGCTGACTCGGTAACCCGATGTTTTGATCATGTCATCACGTCGACCAATGAAATAAAGATAACCATCGTCATCCTTACGCACCACGTCGCCCGACCACACCGCCAGTTCCTTATTGGGAATCTCGGCAATGGCACAAGGGGCTGGGCGAAAACGTTCAGCGGTGCGCTGTGGATCATTCCAGTAGCCCATGCTGACCAGGGCGCCACGATGTACCAGCTCGCCCGGCTCGTGAGGGCCACACGGTTCACCTTGCTCATTGATCACCATAATCTCAGCGTTAGGAATGGCCTTGCCAATGGAGCCGGGGCGGCGATCCACCTGCTCCGGGGGCAGGAAGCAGGAACGAAACGCTTCGGTCAAACCGTACATCATAAACGGCCTGGCATGGCGAAAACGCTGGCGCAGCACGCTCAGGATGGCTGTGGGCATAGCACCACCGGTGTTAGTGAAATAGCGCAGGCTGTCACCTGCCCCTTCAGGCCAGGGTTGCTCGGCAATCTGTACCCACAACGGTGGCACCAGAGCGAGACCGGTGATCCGTTGCTTATCAACGGCTTTGATCACATCGCCCGGCAACAGGTACTCCAGCAAGTAGCAGCTGGCACCACTGAGAAAAGCCGTTGTTAACTGGCTGAAACCGTAGTCAAAACTGAACGGCAGCACGCACAGCAGACGATCCTGAGGGGTATTGCCAAGGTACTCAGCGACACTATGAGCACCAGTGACCATATTGCGGTGGGACAGAACAACACCTTTGGGTTTGCCGGTGCTGCCGGAGGTGTAGAGAATTGCTGCCATATCGGCATCGATGGAAGGCACCGGCTGCCAGTTGGCGAAGGGCTGGAGAAAACTGGCCCAGCCCATAACGCCAGAGATATTTGCCACAGATTCCGGCTCACTGTCCACCACGATAATGTGCCGCAGATCGTGACACTGGCCAATCACCTCATCCAGCTGGTGCAGGCGGGCCTTGTTAGTGATCAGCACTCGCACATTACAATCTTTGAGAATATGCTCCACCTGTGCAGCTTTGAGCGCCGGGTTAACCGGTACCATCACCCCACCGGCGGCAGTAGCACCAAAAAAACTGAACACCGCAGCAAAAGTTTTGGGCAAGTAGATGGCCACCCGATCGTGTTGCATCAGACCAAGCTTTTGCAGTCCGGCAGCAACAGCGCGAATCTGCCGTGAAACGCCCCGGTAATCAAACCACTGATCTCTGTGGCCAAGGGCTTGGGCTAACGGGGTCTGTTCGGCCTGACGCAGAACAATCTGGTGCAACAACGAACTCATGGAATCACGGACTTCTCAAAAAACGCGGTGGTTAGAGGCTCTGAAGGGCCTGCCGGGCGTTTGCCACGGCCTGGCGGATCTGCTCCGGTGCGGTGCCACCCAGATGATTCCGGCTGCGAACTGAGCCTTCGAGAGTCAGCACGTCAAACACATCCTGCTCGACCACGCTGGCGAATCCCTGTAGTTCAGCAAGGGTCATCCCGGACAGGTCTCGGCTCTCTTGCAGGCCAAAGGCTACGGCCTTGCCTACTACTTCGTGGGCGTCCCTGAAGGTCATACCCCGGCCCACCAGGTAATCGGCCAGGTCAGTGGCGGTACTGAACCCGCGCCTGGCCGCCGCCAGCATATTCTCCCGTCGGGCCTCAATGTGGGGCACCATATCGGCAAAGGCCCGAAGGCAGTCGACCAGAGTGTCAACCGTATCAAACAGCGGCTCTTTGTCTTCCTGGTTATCTTTGTTGTAGGCCAGCGGCTGGGACTTCATCAACATCAGCAGGGATACCAGATGACCATTGACCCGGCCAGCCTTGCCCCGAACCAGCTCTGGCACATCGGGATTTTTTTTCTGCGGCATAATGGACGAGCCGGTGCAGAAACGGTCTGGAAGGGCAATAAAATCAAACTGGGCACAACTCCACAGCACCAACTCCTCTGACATACGCGACAGATGCGTCATGATCAGGGCACTGGCGGCACAAAACTCAATGGCAAAATCCCGGTCACTGACTGCATCCAGCGAGTTACGGGCCGGACGCTCGAAGCCTAGCAAGGCAGCGGTATAGGTCCGGTCTATGGGGTAGCTGGTGCCGGCCAGCGCCGCAGCGCCCAGCGGGCAAACATTGACCCGCTTGCGGCAATCCGCCAGCCGCTCACCGTCGCGCACCAGCATTTCGTACCAGGCCAGAAGATGGTGCCCAAAGGTCACCGGCTGGGCGCTTTGCAGATGGGTGAAACCCGGCATGATGGTCTCAGCCTCGCGCTCAGCCAAATCCACCAGAGCGTGCTGTAAACGGTGCAGTTCGTCCAGGATAAGATCAATGCCATCACGCAACCACAGGCGGATATCGGTGGCCACCTGGTCGTTGCGGGAGCGGCCAGTGTGCAGTTTTTTGCCCGTGGCACCAATGCGATCGGTCAAGTAAGCCTCAATATTCATGTGGATATCTTCAAGATCCACGGACCAACTAATACGCCCCTGTTCAAAATCCTGCAAAATATCGTCCAGGGCGGCGACGATGGCGGTAAGCTCATCATCACTGAGAATACCTGTCTGGTGTAGCATTTGGGCATGGGCGATGGAGCCTTGAATGTCCTGACGATAAAGGCGCTGGTCAAAATCAATTGAGGCAGTAAAACGAGCCACAAAAGCGTCCACACCCTCACTGAAACGCCCCCCCCATTGCGGGTTGGCACTGCACCCATGCCCCTCACTCGCCGGTGCGGCATGACTGTTTGCTGTTGTCGTGGACATTTTTTATTTCTCCTCCCGGTGCTCATCTCAACTGTACGGCGATTTTGCCAAACAAAATATGCCCGCTCCGCTGTTCTCCCCGCTCAGAGGCAAGGCATTATATCCCCTTGACAGACTGATTGCATTGTTGTGGCGATGCTGGAACTAAAGGCTACACAGCAAATCTAACGTTGCCCACTAACAACCCGTTCAGGTTTGCGCGGCCTGTCACAGGTGAACGGCTATGAATTTTGACTTCAGCTACACATCTCACGGCTTAACACCGCCAGTGCCGTCGGATTTGCCCACCGATTCAGCAATCAGCAGGGGTGGCGACGAGGGCACGTTAGGTTCACACACAGTGGCACTGAGCACCGTCGAGCGACAGTTTTTGCTGGTCAGGGGCTTTCCCGACAACGAGATAGACTCAGCCGTCAATGCCCTTAAGGGTCAGCGCGAAGTCAACTTTGCCAACGTGCAGGAGGAACTTAACCTTAACATCAAACCACTGAAAAAGAGCATCAGAAACGCCTTGAAAAAAGTATCGAAGAAGAACAAAAATGTGGCCACCCGAGCTAACTTTGCCAGTTGGCTGTGCACACAGGGAAAGTCGTACGACAGGGCAGCCATTGTTAGACGACAAATGCATTACATCAACTTATCACCCACAGCTAAGCACATAGCTGCCCTGGTTGATCGATGGCCAGAGGCTTATCACAATGACGCGTGTAACATCAAATTGTCCTGGCCTAAATTGAATGTGAACGGTGACATCGGTGTCTACTTCTGCGACTGTGCCGACTATAAATTCAGTGATGAAAATTATGTAGAAACATGCTCGACCCCACGGATCACTTATCCAGCATTTTTCACGCTACTCAAGGATATCTGGTTTGATGCTTTCAGCCAGAACAATATAACGCACTTGAACAGATTAACTCATGTGCTCGTTTCCTGTATTGGGCGAGTATCTACCCAGTTATGCACAGAGACTGAACCGGGGAAAAAATGGCATAACTGCATGGGTGTTTCTCAGGCTGCAGAAGGCATTGACAAAACGCAAGACATTACCACCGTCTGCTTTTGGGCTCTGATGCATCCTCCCATCTGGCGCGAGCAAAAACGAGTACTGTTTGCAGAAATGTTCCATCGAGCCCTGAGCAAGAATATGGCGCGCCTGACACCTTATTTTTACCGACGGCGATCGGCTGACGAGGGTGATGTGGCTGAAGCGAGAACCACTGCGAGTGATGTCAACACGATAGCAAAGAACATTGAGCAACAGGTTATTCCCGACGCTGCCATGCTAGCCCACTACCTTGAGGCTATTGCCAGTTTCATCCAGAAGTATCGCCGCCCCCTCCTCTTCTGCCGAGACAACGTGACACACACCGAACTGGAGGAAATAGCTGAAACCAATTACTTTGACGACATCACGGGACAGCTGATTCACCCAGTCTGGGGAACCTGCCCGAAAAATGCTCAGCCACGCCGAGAAGTTCTTGATAATCTGAAAAGAATTTTTCACGCCACTGAATATGAGCAGGTATTCCAGGATACACCTGAGTACAGACGCTGGATGACCAGAATATACTGGCAAACAGCCATCAACAAAACCATCACCGTCAATCGCCAGAGAAAACATCAGGCTGCCCGAATAATCATTGACGACACCTTGCGTAAAGCCCGGGCGAAAGCCCGGGCGGAAAAAATAATTGAGGAACGACTTGCCAATTTGGTGCTAAAGGTCGTTAACCACATCCGCTGCGAGAAACGGATGGCGCGCGACAGGGTCAAATTGAATTTTCGCAGGAATGCTCTGGAGCCTCGGACGGACCCGGAAGATCACGGGATTTTCTTTGGCGAAGATTACTACAGGATGCGTAAACAGGCGTCCAGGGATCTGCACAGGTATAAGAAGTATGCAGAGACTTTCCTTGGCACTGAAATTACCGTCATGGTCTCTCGCTCACAGATTGATGCTACCCTCGAGCGCTTTCAGCAACTACCCCTCACGGAAAAAAGATACTGGAAGATGAGTCGTGCTTATGCCGAAGGCACCTTGATTCCAGAATTGGTTCAGGATCTGGCGCTGAGCAAAACGGCCGAGGACAGCGACAGACTGCATGAACGGCAAAAACTGTTTATCACCTGCAAATGCCTGACCTGTACCATCTGTAACGTTGACACCTACCATTGCCGCTGTGAAACCAACGTGGGTCGCTGGCTGGCTGGAAAGTTCAGTGATTTTGTCAAAAACAGCACAAAAGCCCGTATTGAAAAGAACGTCAGCCGCTACGTTCACTCGCACCACTGCAGAGAAAAATTTGACATTAACCTGACCAACCTGCGGAGCCAGACTGGTGACGTGGACGATAACGGTCAGCCCGGTGCCGCCAGAGCAGCAGACACAGACTACTTTGACGCCCACTGCACCAGTGACGGGGTATCCCGTAACAAAAAACACCCCCTCCGGCCAGACATGCTGAGCCGTCAAGTTGCCCGGAAAAGCTGGCGTAACCCTCTTATCAGTACGAAATATTCCGAAACCCTTTGGGCAGAACCGGCTGGGATGAACGCAGCCAGGCATTTTTACAGAGCCGCAGGCCTGCCTGATCATCTTGTCAGGCAACGCGATGGCGGTAAAAGATGGTTTGCCCTGCATCCGGATCGGAAGGAAGATGCCTTGCAGCTGCTGAACAACTATCCGCAGTTAAAACCGTTAATCAATGGGGAAACGCTGGCTTTTGAGCCAAAATCGTATCGACGCATCAAATGCAGGGTAATTTACCACGATCTGGATGATTTTCAGGAGCATCTCAGCAAGCTGAGACCGAATATCAGGTACCCCAAACTACCCCTGACCGGAAACACCAGGGGTCTTTACCTGCATAAAACCTTTTGCCTGTGTTGCCGCATCAATTTTGGACACTCCAAGGAACTGGAGGCACACCTGCAAACCCACAACGATAAAATGCAGGCGGTATTTAAGGAAATTGAACGATTGCCACCGAAACCACCTACCCCCTCCCCCATGGATGACTCGGTGCAATTTTTGCGAGATGCCTCCAATAAGGCCCTGGCCGCTTCGCAGTTGCGCCTCTACGAACGAGACATGGACAAACAGCTGAATAAACACTTCTGGCACCTCAAAGCTTCCCCATCACCGCAATGCCGCCTGACAAGGGCCAAATTTTCTGACTCAGCACAAGACATGTCCACCACGTTGAGCCAGGCCAGCAACGAGTAAAAAGACCACCGGACACCTTGGGCAAAGCTGCCCTGGACCCTCTTCTGCGCGGCCCGACCTGCGCGCCTCGTTCCAGTCACACCCCCGGACACAAGTAGAGGGTGTCCGGGTTCTCTGGTTCAGATTTCAGTGAAAAATCCGATGTCATACAGAGGTGATTGCAACGAACAGACAGACATCACCCACAGCAAAGAGTAATCCGGCCGCAGATTTAATAATCGCCGATGAATGAAATCCGACAGGAGCGATGCCAGACCATGGATGAGCCCATGAAAATCCTGATCGTTGATAACGACCCGCAGGCTCGCCAACAGCTCAGGCAGATCATTGACCAGTTTGGTCAGTTCACCGAGCTAGCCAGCGAAGCCGATAATGGCCGCGATGCCGTTGACCTGTGCCAACAGTATCAACCGGATATTGTCCTGATGGATATTCCCATGCCAACAATGAACGGACTGGAAGCAGCCCGGCATATTAGTACCATGGAGCAGCCACCAGCGGTTATTTTCTGCACAAACCACGATCAACACGCCCTGGCAGCCTTTGCTGTTCAGGCAGTGGGTTACCTGCTCAAACCGGTTAGCCCGGGGGCTTTGGTACAGGCATTGCAACGAGCCAGCCGGCTAAACCGGGCACAACTGGCCTGGCTGAATCACCGCGAAGCAACACTACGGCAAGAATCGGGCCATATTGCCGCTCGCACAGTTCGCGGCCTTGAGCTGATTCCGCTGGATGATGTGCTCTTTTTCATGGCAGACAACAAATACGTGACCGTTCATCATCGCCACGGTGAGGTGTTGATCGACGACTCCCTGAAAACTCTGGAAGAGAACCACGCCCGGCACTTTGTCCGCATTCACAGAAATGCGCTGGTACGCCGCGATGCCATTGAGAGCCTGTCCAGGGATGAACAGGGGCACAGCTTCATTCACCTGAGGGAACTGCCTCAACCACTGTCCGTCAGTCGTCGTCACGTCGCAACACTCAAGAGAATGATGCGCACCTTGTGAGCCATCCACATATACCCGATGGATTTCATATTGCTACGCGCCGGCAATTGAGCGAAGCCCCGGGAGCGGAGAAATACTGCGTGACCGGGGTGACGACTGCATGGATGCAGGAGGTAGAGCAACGCATGGAGCCGAGCCGTTGCCGAGCGAATACCCTAAAGGGCATAAATGCAGCCAACTAGCAACCTGAAAGGCGACGGGTATATTATCCTCCCATTGTCTGCCAGCCACTGACGGGTGCAAAATGCTAGCAACAGCTCAGCAACAAAAGCAGTCAATCCTGTGAATAGAGTCCGTATCGCCACGCGCAAAAGCGCCCTCGCCCTGTGGCAGGCCGAGTATGTCAAACGTCAATTGGAGTACCATCACCCAGACCTTGCGGTAACGCTGGTGACCATGACCAGCCAGGGCGACCGGATTCTGGATGCGCCACTGGCAAAAATTGGGGGCAAGGGGTTATTTGTTAAAGAGCTTGAACAGGCCCTGCTCGAAGACCGGGCCGATCTTGCCGTGCACTCCATGAAAGATGTGCCCATGCACTTTCCGGCAGGCCTCGGGTTGGGCGCTACTTGCCCACGGGAAGACCCTCGGGACGCGTTTGTCGCCAATCGCTACGCCACCCTGGATCAGTTGCCGCCAGGTGCTTTGGTCGGCACTTCCAGCCTGCGCCGTCAGTGCCAGATTCTGGCCGCCCGACCCGACCTGTCTATCCGTTTTTTGCGCGGCAACGTCAACACCCGTCTGGCCAAACTGGATGATGGCCAATATGACGCTATCATTTTGGCTGCCGCCGGACTGTTGCGCCTGGGGCTGGCGGAACGTATTGGCGATCACCTGGACACCCAGCTGTGCCTGCCGGCCACAGGTCAGGGGGCGATTGGCATTGAGCTGCGCCTGAACGATCAACACACCCGGCAACTGGTTCTGCCTCTGCACCATGAGCCCACGGCCATCTGTGTTGGTGCCGAACGAGCCATGAACCGCCGCTTGAACGGTGGCTGCCAGGTTCCCATCGGCGGCTTTGCCGAGCTTGAGGGCGAACAGCTAACGCTCCGGGGGCTGGTGGGCAGTCCTGACGGCAGGATCATCTATCGCAGCGCTGTAACGTGTGCTGCCAACGATTACGAGTTAGCAGGCGTACAGGTTGCCCAGTCATTGCTGGCGCAGGGAGCGGATGCCATTCTTGCCAGCTTGTCGGGGCATTGAGGGGTAGATGCGATGAATCTTTCCCATGTCCGGGCACTGGTGACGCGTCCGCAACCCCAGGCCCAATCACTGGCGCAAGTCATCCGGAAGGCTCACGGTCAGGCGTGGGTAATGCCTATGCTGGTCATCGATCCTCTGCCTGAAACCCGAGCCACCAGAAATTGCCTGCTGATGCTGGACCGATTTGATACGGTCATTGTCACCAGCCGTCCCGCAGCCCACTTCGGCATGGCGCTGATCAATCGCTACTGGCCAGAGTTACCCGGCCATCTGTGCTGGTTTGCCATTGGTGGCAGCAGCGCCGCTGAGCTTGAGCAATTCAATATCAATGCAGAGTATTCGTCCACGGGGACAGACAGCGAGGCGCTGCTCGCCACACTGGGTGTTGTCAGCGGGCAGCGTATCCTGCTTATCAAAGGTGCCGGTGGCCGGCAATTGCTCGAGGAACAGCTGGCTGATCAGGGTGCCAGCGTGCAAAAAATTGAGGTGTACCTGCGCTCCCGGCCAGTATATGAGTGCAGCCTGAACGTCAATGCCGTGTTAAAAAAGTTGGAAAGCCACGCAATCAATGTCATTCTCTGTGGAAGTGGCGAGACCCTGACTAATCTTGGTTACTATCTGCCCACACCTTACCGAGCCCGCTATCGGCTGCTGGTTCCCAGTGAACGGGTGGCAAACGAGGCTCACAGCCTGGGCTTCCGGCAGATCATCAACGCCCGTGGTGCCAGCAACGACCTGATGTTACAGGCATTGGTCGCCCCTTTTGAACAACATCTTTAAACACCTTTGAATTGACGTTTTTACAATGAGTGGGAGTGATACCGCCAGTTCTCTCAGGTTTGGCAATGGTTACCCCCCCGGGCAACAAGCCCAGACAACCTCCCCCTCGAACAATTGGAAGGCCTGAGCGTGAGTGATAAAGAGCAAAACAGTGAGTCTTTACCAGACAAAAAAACTGAAGAGGTTTCGCAAAACAACCACACCAGGGCGGAATCGGCCAAACAGTCAGCAAAGGAGCCATCAGCCAACCAATCGACAGACCAGGCAGCAAAACAGGCGAACAAATCATCGGCTCAGCCATCCGCTGAGCCTTCGGCAAAATCAGCCACTGGGCAGCCGGCCAAACCAGAGCAGTCAGCTCAGCAATCAATCGGGCAGACTGATAAGCCATCACCCAGACAGTCAACCAGTAAAAGCGGAGCCGGCATGGCTCTCGGCGGGTTTGCCTTGGTGCTGTCGCTTTGCGCTCTTGGTCTTGGTGGCTACCAGATCTGGCGCGGGCAGGCGCTGCCAGAGCTGCGCGCCGAGATGGAGCGGTTACAGCCCCAGATCACACGGCAACAGACCGATCTGGCCAGGTTGGAACAAAATAATTCAGCACGTGCGGGCCAGTACCAGCAACAACTGCAACAACTGCAATACCAGCTTCAGCAATCGCAACAGCGTGAGGTTCGCCTTCTGTCCAGGGTCGATGCGCTTTCTAACAAGGTTCGCTCCATGGAAGGCTCAACCCGCAGCCATTGGCGCATCGCTGAAGTGGAATACCTGCTCAACCTGGCCAACCAGCGACTGCTGACTGTTAAGGATGTGGCTGGCAGCCATGAATTGCTAACCAGCGCCGACAAGATTCTGGAGCAGGTGGATGACTACTCACTGTTCCCGCTAAGGCAGGCATTGGCCGAAGACCTGGCAGTGCTGCAAACTGCAACGCAAGTCAACCGACAGAATATCTGGCTGCAACTTCAGGGGATTGCCGATCTGATCTCCAACCTGGCCGTGTTGAATAACCCACAACATCTCACCAAGGACTTCCAGCCTGCAACAGGAACCGCTGAGACCAACGTTTCTGCACCAGAGCGTGACTGGCAAAAGATTGCCGAAAATACGCTGATGGATATTTGGCAACGGTTTACCAGTCTGTTTCGCATCACCACGCAGAGAGCTGAACCGGTGGAGATATTCCTGACTAATGAGCAAGAGCAGCTGATCCGGCAGAAGATGCAGCTACTTCTGGAGCAGAGCCAGCTGGCACTGATCACCGGCCAGCAAAGCATCTATCAGCTCAGCCTTAAGCAAGCCAGTGAATGGCTGAGCAGCTACTTTGCCATAGGGAGCGACGAAGGCAAAAAATTGTCCGACGAACTAACCAGACTATCAGACCTGACTATCGTACCGAAAGTACCGACCATCCACCGGTCTCTGGAGGCGTTAAAAGCACTCAATTCTTCTGAGCCAGAGCCGGCAAACACCGGTCAGCCAACTGTCATTGACAAAGCTGATGACCAGACTAAGTCTGAGCCTGCCAGCACCGGCCAGCCAGCTACCAGCACCCCGGTCAATAGCCAATCTGTGGCTGAGCCGGCAAGCACTGGCCAGTCAGATGCCAGCACAGTAACCGATGACCAAGCTCCTCTGGCCAAGCCTGCTACAGCTACCAGTTCCCCAGCTGATGGCCAGACTGCCACTGAGCCGGCCAAATCCGGAGAGCCACATCAATGAAAGGGTTTGCGCTGTTTCTGCTGCTTGTGGCTGGCTCCTTGCTGCTGGCCAATGTTATGGTCAGCGACCACGGTTACGTGCTGATTTCCTTTGGTAAGACCACTTTTGAAAGCACCTTCTGGGGATTGTTACTGCTGATCACCATCGGCCTTGGGCTGATCTGGCTAATTTTGGCCGTACTGCGCCTGCTGCTGGACACCTTCAGTTTTTTCTACCCGATGTCCGCCAAGGCTCGCAAAGCCAGAGCCCGCAAACTGTTTGACCAGGGGTTGGCTGAGTTTACCAAGGGCAACTGGCGCAGAGCCGAACGACTGCTCGGGCAAGCAGCCAAAGGCGGGGAGTCACCGCTGATCAACTACCTGGCCGCAGCCCGAGCGGCCCACGAAGCTGGCAATTATGAGGCCAGTGCCAAGTGGCTACGTCAGGCCGACAGCAAAGCACCTGGAGCTGAGATGGCCATTGGCATTACCCAGGCGCAACTGCAATTGTCCAGCAATCATTTGGAACAGGCTCTGGCCACATTGCAACATTTGCGCAAAAAATACCCGCGCCACGGTTACATTCTGAAAATGCTCAAGCAAGTCTACACCCGCCTGAACGACTGGCATGCGCTGGAAAAACTGTTGCCAGAACTGCGCCGACGCAAGGTGATTAGTGAAGATGAGTATCAACAGCTGGAGCAGCAGTCCTTCAAGGTACTGTTTGACCAGACTTGCCTTTTTGCCCGTAATCGCGATTCGCTGGAAGAGAGGCTCCAACCGGTCGACGACATCTGGACGAGCTTGACCCGCCAGCAACGCAAAGACCCGGCGATCTTCTACCGTTATTGCGATAGCCTGGTTCGCCTCGGCGGTGGCGAGAAAGCGGAACAAACGCTGCGGGAGAACTTGAAGCAGTGTTACAGCGAGACGCTGATTCGTCTTTATGGGACCACCGAGGGCAAAGATACGAAAAAGCAGCTGTTGTTTGCTGAATCATTGCTTGCCCACCGCACCAACGACGCAGCCCTGCTGTTGACCCTGGGCCGGCTGGCGCTGCGCAATGAGCTGTGGGGCAAGGCGCGGGAGTATCTGGAGGCCAGTTTGCGCCTGCGTAAGAGCGTCGATGTTTACAACGAGTTGGGTCATCTGCTGGCACACCTTGACCAGTTTGAAACCAGCTCCCGCTACTTCCAGGAAGGGTTGCTACTCGCCGCAGACAGCGCACCACAACTGCCCAGCCCCCAAAACACCTAACCTACCTCGACAACGGTGAACGGACTCACCGTCCCCTCTCAAGAACATAGCCGGCCCATACCCAAAGGATTTCAAGTTGATTCAAGGCGGCAAATGAGCGAAGCCTTTATGCCCTCGGGTGCCGGGAGCATAGAAATACTATGTGACCGGGGTGACAACTGCATGGATGCAGGAGGTAGAGCAACGCATGGAGCAGTTGCCGAGCGAGTGCGGCCAACATAGTAGCAGCTTGAAAGGCGACGGGTATACCCAAGTAAAAATTCAGAAGCGCCGTTTGCAATTTATACCCCGACCGGTATCTTACCCGGCACCTTTGTATAACTCGATAAACGGCATGAACGACACAGTAAAACCAGTCGATGGGACTGACGAAATCCTCCACAAACGCCAGGTCAAGAGCTTTGTCCTGCGTGCCGGGCGTATGACCACCGGCCAACAGCGAGGCTGGGATGACTGCTGGCCAGAGTGGGGCCTGACTCTGGCACAAGGCTCTGCAGGCTTTTTACAGGCTTTTGCCACCGATGCGCCACGTGTTCTGGAAATCGGCTATGGTATGGGTCACTCTCTAGTTACTATGGCCACCCAAGAGAGCGATAAACACTTTATCGGCATTGAGGTTCACCGCCCCGGCGTCGGCAGCCTGCTGAACGAAGCCCGGCTGGCTGGTATCAGCAACCTGAGAACTTACTGCGACGATGCTGTGGAAGTACTAAAACAGTGCGTGCCGGACGGCAGCCTGTGCCGGGTACAAATCTATTTTCCTGACCCATGGCACAAGAAAAGACACCACAAGCGTCGTCTGATTCAACCGTTCTTTATTGAGCTGATTCGCCCCAAACTGGCCATTGGCGGTGTGATTCACCTGGCCACGGACTGGGAAAACTACGCCGGACAGATGTTGGAGGTTATGGGCAGTGCTGAAGGTTTTGCCAACATGTTTCCAGACAACGGCTACTCGCCAAGACCCGATTTTCGCCCACTAACCAAGTTTGAAAAGCGTGGCCACCGCTTGGGGCATGGGGTTTGGGATCTGCTGTTCAGCCGGGTTAAGTGAGTAACCACTCCCACCGGGAGCTTTTGCCTTTCTGCCGGGGCTTCGCTCACTTGCCGCCTCGAATCAACTTGAAATCCTTTGAGTATATGCGTGGACCAAACGCGCCTGTGAGTCGGAACCTGCGACATTTTTGAGAAAGTCACCTTGGCGCAGGGGAACTCATTACCATAGACAAACAGCCAGCTGGCCATACCGGACCTAAACAATGCGGCGCATATACAGTATTTACAGCTCAACACCCCCGTTGGTAGCCAGAGCAAGACACCAACAAAGCTAACTGTAAAACGTGCCACAGGTTCAGCTTCGCAGGCTACCACGTCTGCCGTACTACCGACAGGCAGGCCAATTTCGTCTGCCCGAATGACAGCGTCCAGCTCCCATCTGACAATGCCTGCAAGTCTGGCTCCAACCCCGACGGACACCCCACCGACTTTCACCTCCACTTTCGATTTCAGATTGAACCAAGACCTGCCTGGCGTCACGGGTAGTTAGTTCTCGTCCAAAAACGCATCAGCCAATCATAATCGGACTATACGTACGTTTTAATATTTCCTGAAATTCCAGAGAGCCAGGAAAACTCATCCCTTTTTTTCTCTAATCTGGGACGGATACTGGAGAAAAACGCAAAAAGCAGGCAGAAAACATCCTCCCACCATGCTGGAATGGTACTTTCATGTAGCGTGGAGGTGGCTATCAGGATGGTGCCGGGTGCCTGGTCAGAATCACCAGGTTGTAACAGACCACCGATAACCAGCAATGAGAGTCAAAACGCTCAGAACCCTTGCAGTGGCAACGTGATAGCCCAAAACATCTCTTTAGCCACGAAATTCCCGCGTCAATACCTGCCCGGAAGCGAAAGAGCGTTTTATACCCATACTGAATTATTGCGTCGGAAAATATCATGCACCATCTGGCCAACACCACCTCCCATTTGCACCGAC
>JAKROC010000619.1 GCA_024509075.1 Endozoicomonas sp. | reverse complement strand
AGTCAGGCGAAAGTCACAGCCTTCGCCCTCGACGGTCACTTCTGCGTCCGCAATCGCTGTTTCCAGCAGTGCCTTGACCTCTTCGGCTTGCATGATCCAACCTCTCAGGGAATAACAATCGGGAGTTTTTGGGAGCTTTAAAACCGGGCAATCATATCCGAGAGAGAGGGGTATTGATAGTCCTGAAGGGTGGGAACTGTAGCAAGATGGCTTGTTGGTTGAGGTCTGTTGTTGTGTCGATGGCAGCAATTGCCATAAAAAATATGGTCAACAGGGCAAAACTGGAACTTAATGCCATTTTGCTGGTCGGAAGGACGTGTGGTTCCGGGTGGAGTTTTACCCAAAATTATAATCATGACGTGTGCTTTGTAGCCTGGAGTACGCTCGGCATTTTTGTGCCACCTCGGCGATGTGCACGTTCATCTTTGAAAAAAAGGGGATTTCAGGTTATGTCTGTCTCTTACTACTCTTCTTGCCAGGCGGATGCTCATCACTGTCCAGCTTGTTTGAATACGCTGACCGACTACAAATTTCGGTCAGAAAAATCAATTCATTCTCTATCCAATAAGTCCACCATTTGCCTGGAGGAGTGTGGTCATTTAATTCATCAGGAATGTATTGATAAATGGAATCAACACTCTGTAAAACTTGCCGAGCGTGATGTGCGCCATACTCACTCCCCAACGTGTCCTTTATGTAAAACCGGGATAGGCGAAATTGACCCTGCAACCCGGCATCATCAAAGGCGTTGAGCAACTCAAAGCAGCCCCAGTAATGGCCACTGACCTG
>JAKROC010000618.1 GCA_024509075.1 Endozoicomonas sp. | reverse complement strand
CAGTATGTTCTGCGACAAAAGCCTCCAGCCGCTCACCCTCAGCATAACTGCCTGCCAGGTTTCTCAGCTCTGCCAGCTTGTCACTGTATTGCACAAACCACTCGATGTACTGTCGTTCATTAGTGATGGATGGGGCTTCGGGGATGGTGTGAGTCGTGGTCATGAACTTCTCTTTTTTTCCTCTACTTCTTCGACTGCATCGTAGTTGAACTCTTCATTGCTGTCATATTGCATTACATTTTTCCCTTCTGATAAAAGCAGCCGGAAAGGTAGCCACTGATGACTGTCGGTTTCGGTAACTTAAAATCACCTTTCAATAGTTTCCCTGATACAAGACCCACAACCCAAGGTAGCCCAAAAGCCCTGCTCCATCCGCCAGAATATCCCCAACACTGAAGCTCCGGTACCCGGTCATTTTCTGGCACAGTTCAATAAATACCCCAAAGGCCAGCAAGCAAAGTGGTTTCCACCAGGCGGCTGGCTGTTTTGGGTAGGCCAGATCAAACAGGGCAAAGAGCACCATAAAGGTGATGGCGTGTTTGAGTTTATCATTGATAAATGCCGTAGGGTCCGCCTTGCCGGGGATGACCGACATAAAGCAGGTAAAGGTCAGGGCAATAAAGAACAGCGTTTGCCGGGCGAAGGCGGGAATAGCGAGCAGGTGGGTAACCCGCTGGTTCAACCAGCCTTTCACTGATTGTTCAACGGGCATAAAGCTTATCGTAGCAATAGTTGGTCGCTTCGATAAAACCTTCAATACTGCCACAGTCAAAACGTCTGCCCTTGAATT
>JAKROC010000617.1 GCA_024509075.1 Endozoicomonas sp. | reverse complement strand
AGAGGGTTCGGCATAGAAACTCAGCTTTTTTCAACCAACGTTTCACTGACGTAACACCGAGCCGGCAATGTTCGCTCTTGTTCATGTCGTGGGTGTGGGATTCCTTATACTTTTTCCGACATTATCCGCCCATCACCAGAAATTGGGTTATTGAGATGAAATAATATTTGTTTAGTCACTCTGTCATTAAACAAAGAATCATTTGTACTGTTGCGTTTTTGGCAGAAACGTGGCAGTTTTGGTCCGTCTGCGGAACATTATATATCTTCATTAATCAATATTTGGCAACCTAACTCATTGGGGCTGTATTTACAACTGAATGCTTTTCTCTAGAGATGTCACACTTAAAATGCGCATCGGCAAGGTTATTTACACTGATGAAATAGTTTACGTTAGAAACGCCAACTCCGTCTCGTTAACAAAGACACGATTAGCCATGATCTTGCCGCGTGGCTGAGGTTCATGTTGACGTGTTTCTTCCATGACCGAGTGGGCCTAATTTTCCACACTTAATGATGATCATGATTTTGTGAAGTCAGAAGCACTTCATGTTCTTTAGCCTTGCGTCGCAGAGCGGCTATGCTCGAAGTTCTTATCCTCTCAAAATACTCTATATCTCTGAAGCCGTGTTCTTGATCGTAAACATGGCTATCGCGACCCTGATGCCGCCCACACTGTAAAGCTAAGTATTCATCTTTGACAGGTTTCCGCCCTTGTCCTTGGTAAAGGCTGTCTTCTGTATATTTTGCAAGCCTCAACCCTGGGACAAGCATTTGTTCACAGGATTATTG
>JAKROC010000615.1 GCA_024509075.1 Endozoicomonas sp. | reverse complement strand
GGCATCCCGTGGAGCGCAAATCCAGAAAAAACGGTCAGTATGAGACTTTCACCCTAAGATTTTTTTTGAACCACAAAGGCACAAAGACACAAAGGAAAAGATTAAAAGCTTTTGGTAAGAACTCTTATTAAGAAAGCTTTTGCTCTTCTTTGTGCCTTTGTGCCTTTGTGTCTTTGTGGTGCAAGGCTTTTAAGGTTGATATGAAGAGAGTTTTTGTCGCCGGGCACCAGGGCATGGTCGGTTCGGCTATTGTTCGTCAGCTGTCTGAACAGACTGACATTGAACTGGTTACCCGAAGTCGCAGTGATCTGGATCTGACCAGCCAGATTGCAGTGACAGAATTTTTCCAGTCCGAAAAAATTGATCAGGTGTATCTGGCTGCGGCAAAAGTGGGTGGCATCCACGCCAATAACACTTACCCGGCCGAGTTTATTTATGAAAACCTGATGATGGAGTGCAATATTATCCATCAGGCTTATGCGGCAGGTGTTAAGCAGTTGCTGTTTTTGGGTTCCAGTTGTATCTACCCAAAGCTGGCACAGCAGCCTATGGTGGAAGCCGAGTTACTGAATGGGCATCTCGAAGCCACCAATGAGCCTTATGCCATCGCCAAGATTGCCGGTATTAAATTATGTGAATCCTATAACCGGCAATACGGTGTTGATTACCGTTCGGTAATGCCTACCAATCTTTATGGTGAGAACGATAACTTCCACCCGGAAAACAGCCATGTAATCCCGGCCTACCAATCCGCCCTTGATACCATTGAGGCGCTGCTGCAAAGTGCCGGGGA
>JAKROC010000614.1 GCA_024509075.1 Endozoicomonas sp. | reverse complement strand
CATAAGGATGGTTTTAATATCTTTAGATATGCGCTCAAAAGAAAAAGAATACTGAGCGTATCTAAATTTATTTGCTTTTACTGATTAATCAACCATGTGAATGACTATACTGTTGGTCTTAATTAAGATAGAGAGTGAATGAGGTAGCGGAAAAACGATTTCATAATTTTCAACCTACACCTTAATATCTAAGGAGGCGTTGGTGCTTTCAAAAGGTTCGTTCAGCTGTTTATATTTTCTTAAAGTAGCACCTCACCTTTGAAGAGCTTCCTTGAGGAATTCATGATCTTGACTGACTCTGTGAACCAGCAAGTTGAAATCTTTCTGCACCTCTTTCGCTTGTGCGAACAATCGCTTGGGAAACGGTGTTGGAAGAAGGGTAAAGGGCGCATGATGGACCGCGTGACGAGAATCCTTAGCTCCCATAACGATGCCATGTGTTACACAGTAATCCTTCCCTTCCTCTGCCAAATAACCCACAAGCTCTTCAGATGGAAGTCGTTGCGCAGCCATTTCTCCAGAAAAGGACTTTTTCGCTTGTTCACATGTGAGCCGGAAACTTATTTGCAAAATGTAAAGCACCAAGTGTTCTATAATGTTTTCTTTACATGAGATAAGTGTTATTCTTAAGGAATCTGAGGATCTTTATTTGGAAATGATTTCACATCATTCTACGCCAATGGTTTACCACCTGCCGCCATTTTTGCTAGCTCTGTGGGAAGTGGTCAACATCCCTAATTGCCATAAGGATGGTTTTAATATCTTTAGATATGCGCTCAAAAGAAAAAGAATACTGA
>JAKROC010000613.1 GCA_024509075.1 Endozoicomonas sp. | reverse complement strand
CTCCCGGCACCCGAGGGCATAAAGGCTTCGCTCATTTGCCGCCTCGAATCAACTTAAAATCCTTTGGGTATATTCGTACATAATAAACGACATTTATACATTATTTATGGAAAAGAGCAGTTCATGACCAGAGAGTGTTTTATGCAGTTTGAACAGCTGGCCAGCGACGGCAAAGCCCGCCGTGGCCGGCTGACATTCCCCCGGGGAACGGTGGAAACCCCTTGTTTTATGCCTGTCGGAACATACGGCACAGTAAAAGGCATGTTGCCCCGTGACATCAAGGAGATTGGTGCCGAAATCATTCTGGGCAACACCTTCCACCTGATGCTGCGCCCCGGTACTGAAATCATCCAGAAACACGGTGACCTGCACGATTTCAACCAGTGGCAGGGGCCAATTCTGACTGACTCTGGCGGTTTTCAGGTATTCAGTCTGGGCAAAATGCGCAAGATCACTGAAGAGGGCGTCTCCTTCCAGTCCCCTGTGGACGGTTCAAAGGTGTTCCTGAGTCCGGAGATCTCCATGCACGTGCAGCGTGAACTGGGTTCCGACATCGTCATGATCTTTGACGAATGCACTCCGGGTGACGCCAATGAGGAGCAGGCACGCATCTCCATGGAGCTGTCCCTGCGCTGGGCCGCCCGCTCAAAAGCCGCGCACGGCGACAGCCCTTCAGCGCTGTTTGGCATTATTCAGGGCGGTATGTTTGAGCAGTTGCGTGATGTCTCGTTGGCTGGTTTGACTGAGATCGGTTTTGACGGCTATGCCATTGGTGGCCTGTCGGTGGGGGAGAGCAAA
>JAKROC010000612.1 GCA_024509075.1 Endozoicomonas sp. | reverse complement strand
CCTTGCAGACGCCCAAACCAGGCACTCAAGTCAACGCTACCGTCAAAAAGCCTGGCTGCTGCATCAGCGCCCCTTTAAAGAGCGTTCGGTCATTGCCCGGTTTCTGGTGGAAGGGAATGGCATTGTGGCTGTGGTGGTCCATGGTGTGCGTCAGTCCCGCTCCCGGCTGGCGGCCTCACTGCAACCGTTTCATCGTGTACTGGTTCGCTGGCGTGGGCGTGGTGAGTTAAAAACCCTGGTGGATCTTGAGCTGGACCAGCATACTTTTTTGGCCAGTGAGCGCCTTTATTGCGGTTTCTACCTCAATGAACTGCTGCTGCGGGCGATGATCCCCGGTCAGTGGGTGGAAGGGGTGACGCAGCTGTATCAGGCCACGCTGGTTGAACTGCAACAACAAACCCTCCTTGAGCCGCTGTTGCGCTCCTTTGAACTGGACATGCTTGAGTTGTGCGGGTACGCTCCGCCACTGACTTGGGAAGCGGTTACTGGCAATGCCTTGCAAGACGGAGTCTGGTATCGGTTTGTGCCGGGGCAGGGCATGATTGTGGCCGGTGAGGGGGCAGGGCCGTTGTGTTATTCGGCTGAATTGCTTCGGGCACTGGCCAGGCGGGATTTCAGCAATCCTGAGCACTATCCGGGCTATAAACAGCTGTTGCGTCAAGCGTTGCCCGTTCTGATTGGCGAGCGGCCGCTGCAAAGCCGGATGCTGTTTGCCGGCAAACACCGAACCTGAGCGGACCAACATACCCAAAGGATTTCAAGTTGATTCGAGGCGGCAAATGAGCGAAGCCTTTATGC
>JAKROC010000611.1 GCA_024509075.1 Endozoicomonas sp. | reverse complement strand
GAACAAAACACTGGTTCTCAATGGCCCTGGCCCGCAGCAAAGGCTCCCAGTGAGCCACGCCGGTCACTCTGGTAAATGCTGCTGGCACCGTCAGGATGTTGGCCCCAAGCCTGACCAAATGGCGAAACAGCTCTGGAAAACGCAAGTCGTAACAGATGGATAACCCGATATTAGCGATGCCAATATCCACCAGTGCTGGCTGGCAACCGGGAATAAACTCACTGGACTCCTGATAGGAACCCATGTTATCCGACACCTCGGCATCAAACAGGTGTATTTTGTTGTAACAGGCGACCTGTTCGCCTTCCGGGCTGAACACCAGACAAGCCGCATGACTGCGGGTGTCTTTGTCATCCGGCAGAGGCAGGGCTCCACCAACCAGCCAACAGCTCAGGCTGCGGGCCAGCGATGCCATCCACGCTATCACGTCGCCAGAGTGTCTGGCAGCTTCGGACTGGGGAGCGCCGAGCATGGCAAAACACTCTGGCAGCAAAGCAATGTCAATGCCCTGATGCGCACCCAGCAGGCATTCGATTTCAGCGAGATTGGCAGCAATATCCACACCGGAGCAGATTTGGACAACAGCGGCGTTCAGACGACTCATTGATAACAACCCCCCTTGCTACTTGCCGGCAGGATGGATCATAGTTGGTTTCTGGGAGAATTCACAATTGCAGTGGGCTACGATTGAAACAACTCCTTCTATACCCAATGGATTTCAAGTTGATTCGAGGCGGCAAATGGGCGAAGCCTTTATGCCCTCGGGTGCCGGGAGCATAGAAATACTATGTGACCGGGG
>JAKROC010000610.1 GCA_024509075.1 Endozoicomonas sp. | reverse complement strand
CGTGGGAAAACGCCGGCGACCACAGACAAAAAACAAAAAACCACAAACAAAACTGAAAAGTCCTAGAAGGTAGAGTGAATTAAATTTAGTCCACTTATCACGACAAGACGGGGAACAACAATTGAAACGCAGAGTGGGAAGAAATCATTTCGTCTTCGAAAAAAGCCGTAAAACGAATCAGAGCACAGAATAGTTTAAAAAATGATGTATTTATTGCGTCTGACTAAGCGTTTTGGGGGTTTTGTTATGGTGAGGCATTGTAATGGTGAGGCTTTGTAAGTATACGACTACTTTAACCATTGAGTCCACTTGGTCAATAATTTTTCTTTACTCTTTTTAAAGAAAGCGTCCGATAGTCGTTTCCAATACTCCGGATTAAAAATACTCATTTGATGTGGCCTTCCACAATTGGTCAGCACATCGACGTTTCTTTTTCACGCAGAAAAGTTACAGCTTTTTAATAAAGGAATTCTCGTTAACCCGATGGCGTTTGGGACGCATGTACTGCTTAAAGTTTGCGGATTGAAAAACTTGCACGCGAGATCAGCAAATTTACTACACACTAAGATGTCACATATCCTCTTGCAGCCCAAACTATTCCCTGTACTGCTTGTTGAGTCTAGCTCACAAAGTTACTTTTAGCTTAATGCTGTATCTCTTTCTCGTGCTCTTGTTCTAGAGGGTAGAAAGATGACAGATATTAATCGCAGGCTTCAACACAATTCGGTCAGCCAGAAGCAAGCCAAGAGATAAGACATCAACACGCTCTATTCTGGTGGCGAGAGAGTGTTACGAGAAAAG
>JAKROC010000061.1 GCA_024509075.1 Endozoicomonas sp. | reverse complement strand
AGAAGGTGAGTCCATCAGGATAAACGACAGGTAGTCATAGTCGCACTGAAGGTATAGCACACACGCCACTTATCAAGGGATAGACCACCGATGCTGTTAATGCATCGTAGCTTGTAACGCAAGACATTGATTTTTATTATATTTTTTATATAAATTCTCGAATAATTATAACCAGGGGACTAATTGGGGGACTAAAATCTATTCGTACCAATCTGGCTGTGTGAAGGGCGGATTCTGGACGGGCGCAACCGGTACCGGGCGTGTCTGTCGGCCGGGGTAGAGCCGGTGTTTGTGGACTTCAACGGCGATTATGACCAGGCATACCGGTTTTCAATATCGCTGAATCTGCACCGGCGGCATTTGACAAATGAGCAGCGAAAAGCGTTTGCAGCTGATGATGCAAATACGACACGAAAAGATTTTTCAGGTAATCAGCATGTAAAAACAGAAAATCTGGAGTGCTCCAAACGGAGCACTCCAGAAAACAAAAAAATTACCAGGTCAGAAGCGGCTGAATTATGGAAAGTGCCTGTCAGAGGCATTGAAGAAGCCAAACGCATCAAAAAAGCCGTCGAACCTGAAATTTATAACCTGGTCAAGTCCGGTGACCTGAAGCTGGCAGAAGCCAGGCGAATTAGCCAGAACCTTAGCTCTGAACAACAACTGGCCATCCTGAAAAAAGAAGACCCGAAGGCAGTTCAGCAGGCAGCGAAAGAACCTCACCCCATCTGCCGCCAGATCCCCCGGATCACCTCCAGTCGGGCCCGGCTCACGCCCGACAGCCCGCGTGCTCTGCCCGGTGCATACTGGTGAATCACGCCACCCGACCGGAGAAAGGCGTCCACGTCGGCCTCCAGCCGGGCCCGTTGTTCCGCCTTCGATTCAAAAAAAACCGGACAACGGCGCCCGGTCAACCCAACAACTTGTTGTCTCATGCGGCTTTCTTGCCAGCGGGTTCGGTGAAGGTCAGCTTCACAAACTGGTTAGGCCGTAACACGGCAATATCGCCACGCCATAACACCCGCAGGACAAAGGCGTTCTGGCTGAACGCGTGCACCTCTTCGTACGGGTCCTCGGCCGGTACGGTGGCGTCCCGGCTCATCTCAAGCCGGACGCTCTGGCGCAGGCCCACAGCCAGGTTGCTCCAGTCGGCGAGAATGGCGGTCCCGGCGTCGAGCTGGTTGGTGGTCAGGTGCTGGTACTGGCCCCAGGACGGCGGCGGGGTCAGGGGCTGGGCGTTGGCGTCGGTGAGGGCATCCAGGCGCCCGTAGTCCACCGGGCTCAGGATCAGGGCGTTGGGCCTGCCGTTGACGCCCTCGATTCGGGTAAACGCTTCACTGAACACCTGGTAGCTGGCCAGGGTGCCGGTGTGGGTCTGGATGTTGGTTGTATGGGTCACGCCGACCGGCTCAATCCGGTTATCGCCTTCCTTGCTGCCCGCGCCGGTCAGTGCCGCGTGATCCATGCCCAGTGCCATCACCTCGGCCAGGGTGCGGGTCAGAAAGGCGTCCAGGGCCAGGGCATCGTCCACCAGTTCCGTGCTGCACACGATCAACGCGCCCAGGCTGCAGGCTCTCAGGGTCAACGGCTCGAACGTGGTTTCGGTGCGGTGGATGGGCTTCATTTCGCCGCGCCATTTCGCTTCAGGGTCCGTCACCTGCCGGGGCAGGGTCAGGCTGGCGCTGGTCATGGGGTAGGTGATGGCCCCGGCCTGCATCACCCGGCTCTGGTTGCGGGCCAGGTCAATGATCTGTCCGGACAGCACGGATGGAATGAGCACGCCGCCGGTGCCGGTGCTGACCATGGCCCGCTGGGCAGTGGGCAGGCCATCGCCGGTGAGCCAGTGGTGGGCGATCTCACCCAGGGTGGCCCGGCTGTCGTTTTCCATCCGGTCCCGGTCGTGGTGGCCGTGTTGTCTCTGCCAGTCGCTGAATTTTTGGTCACGGCGTAACGGCTGGTCTTTGTCCAGACGCTGGCCTCCACCGGTGAGTTCGCTGTCGTACAAATCGGTCAGCGCCTGGTGTGAGTGCCGGGTTCCGCTGTAGTCGCGGGACATGGGCGGCAACGGGTTGGAGGGTTTTTCGCGGTTGTAGGCCTCCTCCAGACGTTCCAGCCAGTGGCTCAGCGCGTCCCAGGCTTTCCTTTCCTCCTCAGAAAACCCCCGGTCTTCTGATTCCGCCTTGTCAATGATCGGCTCCATCAGGCTGGCCAGTTTTTTGCGGCTGTCCATCAGGTCGCTGGCGTCCATTTCCTGTGCCCGGATCAGCATTTTTCCTGCATCCCCGGAGTAATAGCGTTTCAGGACGTTGAGGGCGCCGGGACAGACGGTTTTGATGGCGTCGTAATGGGGGATTTTGATCCTCATGGCGAAGACCTCCATAAAAGTTGAGTGGTACGGTCAAGTTTAGGCGACGCTGGGCGCATGAAAGGGATTTTGGCAGGCGTGACCTCGCCAGAATTGATACAGGCAACGGGACGTTAAACCCGCGGGATTCCGGGTGTTTAACTCTTATACTTCAAAACGTGAGCATTTTTGTTTATCTGGATACTTCGGGAAAATTTTCCCGAAGTTAAACAGTGTGGATATTTATCCACGCCGTTAATTCAATTTTTTTTTTGCACTTTGATTCATTCGAATTACAATCACAATTACCCTTTTTAATTAACGACCATTCAATACTATGAATTCTCCCTCCGTTCACTGGCTGAACAATCCTTTTGATTTTTCAGACGTTACCTCGTATCCCGTTGAATCCAAAACCACCATCTCCGAGTGGTTAACAAACCACGGTGGTTTGAATCGTTTAAACCGGTTACCGACCGTGTGCGTGTATCAGGGCAAGGAGCTCTGCCGTTCGGAGTATGACCAGGTAATAGAAGACGCGGTCTGTTTTGTGACACTGCCGACCGGCGGCGATTCCGGCTCCAATCCGTTGCAGGTGGTGGCGATGCTGGCCATGGCCGTTTACGCCCCAGCGCTGGCGGGCGGACTGCTCAAGGGCACAGCGCTGGCGGGCAGTACCCTGGCCACCAGTATGCTGTCATCCGGCATCATGATGGGCGGCGCCATGCTTATCAGCGCCGTGTTCCCACCACCGGGCCTGCCCAACAGCGCCACACCCTCCACCGGATCGCCCACCTATTCACTGGGCGCCCAGGGCAACGCTGCCCGCCTCGGTTCCCCCATCCCGGTCAATTACGGGCGCATGCGCATCTACCCCGACTTTGCCGCCGCCGCGTAATGTATAGAAACCGTTTTACTTTTTAAAATTAATCAATGCATTCACCTCCTGATTCACGTCCTTAATGATTCGTTTCTCTTGATTGTTTTCTATCAGTAATTGAATCACTTCTATGTATTCTTCAAATACATCAATCAAACCATTCAATCCGTCTTCTGCTTTTTGCTGATTCATTAAATAAAACGATTCGTGGTATTTGATTAACAAATCAATCAGCGTTTTCAATTCGCCTTCGTGGTAATACATGATTCATTCTCCGAACGGAGGGATGGGGGCTTCAATTTCTGCCACCTGATTCCAAGACCGGGCGCTGCAAGAAATATTTCACGCGGCCAACTTCAGGGTTTTTCATGAAAAAAATGAGTAGCCCGGCTTTTTCAGCCCGTTGTAGGCCCGGATCAGCTGGCGTTGCTGGGCAATCATCGACGGCAGCGCCTTCTCCGGGTGGCTGTGTATCTGGTGGGTAATGATGGCCAGGCTGTGGATCAGCAGCCGGTTGCAATAATCCACCTCAATATCACCCAGGTTATCCAGCAGCTGCTGGCGTATGGTGTCGGTGTCGGTGTCGGTGTCGGTGTCGGTGTCCACAGTTCCACCCTTTGTTACTGTGTAACAGCCATTGTAAACAATGACTGTGATTGTTCATGCGCTGCAAGGATTGTCTGCTGGCACAGTGTATCAATGCATGTTCTCCTGTCTGGTGACAATCTGCTCCAGAAGTGCCTCCAGTGCCTTGCCTATCACCAGTGCCTGCCCTGCAATATCATCCATGGCCACAGCCTGGCGATTGATGGCCAGGGTCAGGTAATTGATTTCTTTCGCCAGCACTGTATTGGCAATGTCAGACGTGGTGCATGGCGTCGATCCGTGTTTGTTGAGTAACTGCGCACAGCGGACAATGGCGCTTTCAAGGCGCTCCTGAATATCCTCAAATTCTTTCATGATGCAGCCCTTTCGGGGATGGTGAATGAACTGCCGACCGGCAGGCTGAAATAAAAAATGCAGCGAAAAACGTGTCAGACGTTGGTGAGGTTGGCGCAAAACCCTGTAGCCCTTGTGCGGTGCGGGTTATGGCGCGCCAACCTGATAATTCAAGGTTGGTGCAAGGTTGGCTCAGCCGGTTTTTCAGGTTGGCTCTGCGCCAACCTCGCCAACCTTATATAAATAAATAATCAAGGTTGGCTACACTGTAGCCCTTGGTATCTGTGACTTGCGCCAACGTCGCCAACCTCGCCAACCTATATTTGCAATTCTGAAAAAACTTCTTCCGCCGAATGGCCCAGGATGGCGGCAAACCGCATCATCATATCCTTGCCCGTCATCAGCTCGAACATGCGCGGCCCTGTCCGGTTGTAGCGGGTTTTCAGGATGCCCATGCCGTTCA
Source organism: Endozoicomonas sp. (assembly GCA_024509075.1). Taxonomy (GTDB): domain Bacteria; phylum Pseudomonadota; class Gammaproteobacteria; order Pseudomonadales; family Endozoicomonadaceae; genus Endozoicomonas. The sequence continues at coordinate 11,753 of JAKROC010000061.1, read as the reverse complement.
TCAGATTGCCAATCTGTGTCTCTGCCGACCGTTGCGGGATATCCAGATGCAAGTTGTCCTTTGCCCATTCGCGGTAATTTCTGGCCAGCTCCGCGCCCTCAATCCTGGCAGGCAATGGCTGGCCGGTGGTCGCCTTCTCCAGCCACTCATAGCACCATTGCTGCACCGGCTTCATGGATTGCAGCTTTTCAGCAATCAGGCCTTGTGTCACCGGTGCCCTGTGTGGGTTAAAGTCGCGGATATCCAGGGTCATCAGATAGTTCAGCAGGTAGCGGGCTCCACCTTTCTTCAGCCACTTATACAGGCTGGTAAAGTGGGCCTCGTTCTGGGCATAGCGGGCATCCGGCTCCACCACCAGGTACCGGCGCTCGCGCTGCCCGGCCAGCAACACGTGGTCGTGGTTGGAGCTGAACATGAAGCGGGCAAAATTGGGTATCGGCTCCGGGTCTATGCCCTTGCGCTCCATGCTGACGGTGGGCTCCGATATCAGCGCCTTGAGCTTGTCGGCGGTGCGAACGTTGGTCAGCTTGACCTCGTCGGCAAACACCAGCAGGCGATTGGCAACAATGGAGTTAAAGCGCCCGGTCAACTGGTGGTCGCCGTTGAGCTGGACAAAGTGCTGGCCCAGGATCTCGCCAAACGGCCGGATCATGGTGCCCTTGCCGGTACCCTCCACAGATTTCATCAGCACCGCCACCGACGGTTTCTCATCCGGCTTTTGCAGCATGTGGGCAAACCATTGCAGCAGGTAGCGGCTGACCTCTTCATCACCGCCACAAATGACCTGGCGGACGTGGTGCAGAAACGGGCCACAGTCGCCTGGCTCCGGGATCACCTTGAAACCCTGCCACAGGTTAAAAACGTTCTCCGGGCAGACCGCCACGTTCGGTTGAAAGGTCACGCCGCCGGGCCGGTAGTTCTTGCCGGGCCAGCACTGCCAGGCCTTGCCGGGATTCAGACCGGCAATTTTCTCCAGGTGCAGAAAGTAGTTCCTGAACTCCGACAACGGCTCAAACACCGTCATCATGCCCTCGGCGGCGCTGTATCGCTGGCGGGCCACGTAATGCTTGCCGGACAGGACGGTGTGGGTAAACAGGGTGTTCATCTCCTCCAACTGGGCCAGCTCACCGGCTGACAGGGATTTACCGTCCACCCGGTTCAGGCGCTCGTCCACCATGTCGGCATTGTCCTCCAGGGCCTCAGCCCTGGCCTTGGGATTTGTGGCGCTCATAGGGCCACCTCGCTGAATTGCGAAAGAAAATGGTCTGACCAGTCGTTGTCCGGCGGTGGCGGTGTCGCAATCAGGCACCCGAACACCGTTCTGGCGGCAATCCTGGCGTACTTCAGCCCGGCCTCATCGTTGTCCGGGCAGAGAATGATCTGGGATTCGGGCATCTTTTGGCGTACCCGTTCGGCGGCGGCGGGCAGCTGGCTGGCACAAAAGGCGCAGACCACGCGGCAGGCACCGTGCTCCAGCTGGTAGCAGGCGTCGGCGTCGGCCACGCCCTCGGTGATCATCACCGTGTAGCTGTCCGGCCCGAAGGCCAGGAACGCGCCCTTGACCGGTGCGCCCTCGACAAAATAACGCGGCAGGCGTCTGGTGCCCTCCGGCTGACGCCAGGCAAAGCGCTGCACGTTGACCAGCTCGCCGTCCGTATACAACGGCACCAGCAACCAGCTGCCGTGCTGTCGGCACCGGGCCAGCAAATGGCGGCTGAACCGTTTTTGCATGGCGTAGGGATGCTCCCGGTACGGTCCGGCTCGGGCCCACAACCGGCGGGCATCGGCGATACCGGCAGCTTTGCGCTGTTCCGTACTGGCCTGTTGCTGACGCTGGCGTTGCTGCCGCCGGGCATCGCTGGCCTTGCGGAGCGTCGCCAGGTCCTCCTCTGACCGGCCCTCAATACCGAGCCAGGCGCCGACCTTGCCCACCGCCTCCATGAACGGCCAGTCGTGCACCTTCATCAACAGGGTGAAGCCATCTCCGCCGCGACAATGGCGACAGGCCCACCACCCGTTCTCCGGGCTCTTGAAAGAAAACCGGTCCTGGCCACCGCACAGCGGGCAGGCGCAGCCGGTGTGCCGGTGCCGCGTGTCGGTCTGCCGATCATCCAGACCGGCCAGCTGTTGCAGTATCTCCGGCCACTGGCCCGCGGCGGCGGCCTTGACGGTGGCGGCGTAATCACGGCTGTTCACGGTTCACCTCCCACAGCATGTCCAGCAGGCCCTGGCGGGTCACCTTGAGCGCTTCCAGCTGTTCGGTCCAGTACGCCACCAGGTCCTCACTGCCCAGGCTCGCGGCCTGATCCATCTGGCGCCGGGCTTCGGCTTGCTGGTCAGAAACGGCCACCAGGGCACCGGTCAGTATGTTGTGACGATCCATGCTCACACCCTCCCGTCCCGAACGGCCTGTAACAGGTTCCAGGTGCGGCTCTTCTCCAGCTCCCGCAGGGCGAATTTCAGCGCCACCTTGTCGTCCACGGTCATCACCGGGTAGTAGTACTCGGCCAGCAACGACAGCTCGCGCAGGGCTTCAAACACGGCGTTGAACTGCCGTTCGGTGAGGGACAGGGTCAGGACCGGGGTGTGGTCGTCGATGTGGCGGGTGCGTCGGGTGCCCAGTACCATCACGCCACCCTCCAGCCGCAGATCACGGCGTTCAGTCGCGCGGCCAGGGCCAGGGCGTGTTGATAGGTGGGACAGGTCACGGACCGGTAACGGCGGACAGTGCAGGCAGGCAAGCTGGTATCGTTGCCCGACAGAATGGCAAAACAGTAGGCAGTCATAAGACAGGCTCCTTGTATTGGGAGCCTCCAGGGGACAGGTCAATGTCAGGACTGGAGGCCGGGTTGTCAGGATTGACCTTACCGGCATACAAGGAGACCGGCGCACTCGAAAGTGCTCCCAACAACCCGGCCATAAAGGGCAGGTGCTGAATATTTGCAACAAAAAAAAGCCGCTCTGCTGGCGACTGTTGCGCCTTGTATATTGCCGGAGGTCAATCCGAGCCTCAGATTGCGCTGAGGCGTTAACAAAGATAAAGATTAATTCATCCGTCGTCAATAGGCACAAGTGGCTCCTGGCTCCCCATTCCGGCAGCCAGTTCACTGTGCTCATACTGCTCCCTCCCTGCTATCAGCCCATTGCATCAATTCAGCCATAGACCAACTAACATGGTTTGAGGATGTAGTTTTACGCTCTGGAAAATCCCCTGTTTTTTCTAATTTCCATGCGACCGTACGAGAAATTCCGGTAATTAATTTTCTCTGGTGCTCACGTACCCTGACATCGGGTACGCCATAGAGCTCATTAATCTGTTGGTGGTATTTAAATGCAGCCATGACAAATTCTCTATATAAACGACTGCAAACTAATAAACACCATTAAAAACAATTTTTTTAGAGACTAAATTCCCATTTTTTTGCTCACGATAGTGATCATTCTCAGTCAGCTAATAGTGAGTAAAATGTCTGAAACACTGCAATTTCAAGGCATGCAGAGTGGTCACCATCTATTTTTTATTTGGGGTATCGGTCGCAATATATGATAAATGTTTTTTAAAATTTACATCGTGGGAATGTTTTGGAAACGATTTCTCAATAAATCCCACAATAATTTTATTTCTGCTCCTGCTCGTTTTCGGCGGATCAGAAAATAGGTAATACGCTGTTTTCATCGCAATTTTCAAACGGTCAAACTGAGGATGATTGCCATCTAAAACGCCCTGATAAAATTCGAGTTCATCATTATTAACAGGTGTTTTATCGTTATCAGTCACTCGTCTGAATAGATCAACATCAATCCCCCTGTTGTCACACCATTCGATCAGTTTTATTCTGTCAATCTGGACAATTTGATCGCTGTCCGCCTTAAGTGACTGTTCCCTGACAGCATTCGGAAATGTTGAAATCAGAGCTTCATAATAACTGGTGGATTTCTTCAGTAGCTTTACATCCTTGTCAGAGACATCAAACGTAAGCTGGTTTTGAAAGTTTTTGATGTAGTCGCTGCCTCGGAAATCGTAGTGGCCCTCTAGAATCTTCTGAAATGTTTCTCTCCATTCAACAGGGTTTAATTCACACAACCACAACGCTGCATCATCAGCATAAAATTTATCAAAGCAGGATGGGGACATAACCGCGCTACTCAAACGCACTCACCGATGGGATGCCAGCCAAAACAGAGTGAGTGTTCTGTTCGTTCGGGGGTACCGTCCCTAGACTGGCGTCAATAGTATAGTTCTAATGGGAGGCTAATTTTATGGCTATCACGCTTGGTGCTTCCAGCATTTTTAAGTAGTCACCCCAGGCGTTCAGAGCCTTCCCCTGCCCCTTGAAATATTCTGCCCGATTGTAAATAGCCATTGATCCACGCATCGCATGACCACAGATTTTTTCAGGAATATGAGGGGGGATTTCCATATCCTCAGCCATACGGGTCGCCATTGTTCGGCGCAGATCGTGGGGTGTCCAATGATCCAGCCCCCCGAATTTATTAGACCGTATCAGTAGATTGATGGAGCCATAATTAAACGGGCGTGAGTAATCGTTTCCCCGTAACGGTGGCCATACGTATTTACTTACAGCACTATATTTGTATTGCCGTTTGAGAATGTTTATCAGGTATTTTGAGAGCGGCAGTCGCCGACAATTATTACTGTCAGTTTTGGTGGCCCGCTCCTCATCGGATGGAGGTATGTACCAAACAGCATTTTCCAGATCGAATTCAGACCAGTACGCACCTGCACACGTGTCTATCCGTTGGCCACTGGCAAGCAGAAATTTGATAAACAGGACATTTTGCTCACTGGTTCGCCATTGTGATAGCTGAGCCATCAACTGCTTTAATTCCACCTCCCCCAGAGCTCGGTCACGCGATTTTTCAACACCTCCAACGGCAGATTTATCTAAATCCATGATCGGCGAATACTCTATCCAGTCCCGCTGGGCCGCAAATTTGAATAATTGTTTTAACAGGCTCATTAGACGGTTAGCACTGGTAGGAGCACCCTTTTTGAGAGTGCGCGAGTGTTTTCGTTTCCTAACCCGGTCCAATATGGCCAGCAAATCTTTTCTGGTTATCTCTGAACAGGGTTTATTTTTCAGGTAGGGTAAAACATCGCTGTTCAGCATTCGGCGCGGATGCTCCGGTCTTTTCCGTTTACTGAGGACCATATCATCGAACTCGGCCAGTAAATGCTGAAATGTCTCACGACTCTTTTTTTCAAGGGCCCGCTTTACTTCATTTTCTTGAGCAATAGCTATCTTAGGATCAATTCCCTGAGCTACCCATTTTTGGATTTGTGTTGCCCGCTCCCTGGCGTCATCGCGGCTCCAGGCTGCATCAGGGTTTTTCTGGTTATATTTTCCAATCGTCAATTTTGACTGTTTTCCCTGATAAGTGTATTTGCATAGCCACGACATAGTCCCTGATGGTCTCATCCGAATAAACAGACCATCCCTGTCGGCTATGGTATATTCCCTCGCTTTAGGCTTCATATGGTCCAGTTTGGTTTGATTAATCATTTAAACCTCTCTTTTCATGGTCATCTGAAGCCCTTTATTTACAAGGGCTATAGCGTATTTAGTCCCCCAAATTAGTCCCCCAAATTAGTCCCCCGGAGAGAAAGCGCGGAACGGGAAAATAGAAATTTTGCTCTGGGGGACTAGCTGGGGGACTAAAAATCAGAATACAAACACAAACCACAAAAAACAACCAAAAACACATAAATTAATTAAATACAGCAAGTTAGATGGAGTCTCGGGGATTTTGAAGACAAGTAAAAACGACAGAAAACAGGTTTTTTTATGCTGTTAATGATCGACAATTACGACTCATTCACCTACAACCTCGTGCAGTATTTTGGCGAGCTGGGTGCACAGGTGGCAGTGCATCGTAATGATCAGATCACTCTGGGTGATATTGAGCAACTGCGACCGCGCCATATTGTGATATCACCCGGCCCATGCACACCGAGCCAGACTGGTATCTCCATGGAGGTTATACGACATTTTCAGGGTAAAGTGCCGATCCTTGGTGTCTGCCTTGGTCATCAGGGTATCGGTCAGGTTTATGGCGGCAACGTGGTGCGGGCCAGACAGGTGATGCACGGCAAGGTATCGCCGGTACATCACCACAATCAGGGCGTATTTCACGGGCTGGCTAACCCGCTCAATACCACCCGTTACCACTCACTGATCATTGACTGGCAGAGCCTGCCGGACTGTCTTGAGGTGACCGCCTGGACGCAACTGGACGACGGCAGCCCGGACGAAATCATGGGCATACGCCATAAAACCTTGCCGGTAGAAGGTGTACAATTCCACCCCGAATCCATTATGACGGAACAAGGGCACGACCTGCTGGCCAACTTTCTTAATAGTTGACGGTTTGAGTTGTGGGTTGTGAGGTTTGTGATTCATCACCCATCACTCACTGCTCACCAACCACCGTCCCACAGGCGATTCGGGCACTGTCAGTCAGCGTCGGGTCGTTGGTATGGACAATCAGAGAACGACCGCGCAGATCATTCAGGTTGAATCGCTGGGTTTCAATGGGTGAATCGGCGACACCATAGCTATCCACGATGAGCAAGGGCAGAGCGCTTTTGTCGCCGGTTTGTGGCGAGTAAACAGCATCTGCGGCCAGGGCAGCCACCGGCTCACCGTCTTGTTCACCAGAGGCGCAAGATGGTTGTTCATGGACTTGGAGAATCAACTCCTCCCCGGGGGGTAAATCGTGTAGCGCCGGCTGTAAGCGAATTCCGCCCTCATCATTGGGGTGAATATAGATTTTGCCCACAGCTTCCCCGGCGCCGGGGACGCTGAACATATCCACAACAAGTGATTCTGGCTGTTCCGTACATCCAGACAGTAAAACAGTGCCGATCAGCACCAAGGATTGCAGCTTACCTTCACGCATTGCTCACTGACCTCCGGTTATTATGCGAGCAGGATTATTATACCCAATGGATTTCAAGTTGATTCGAGGCGGCAAATGAGCGAAGCCTTTATGCCCTCGGGTGCCGGGAGCATAGAAATACTATGTGACCGGGGTGAGCCAATGCAGCCAACAAAGTAGCTACTTGAAAGGCGACGAGTATATACGACAGTAGCACCAACTCTCCCGACCAATTAAAATTGCCGCCAGGCAACCAGAGAGAAATCAGGAAACAACAAGATGCAGGCACAGGTCAAATGGGTCGATAAACAACGCTTCTTAGGGCTGACCCCCAGCGGTAATTCTGTGGTTATGGACGCCGACCGGGAGCAAAAAAGTGCTGCCGGCCCTATGGAGATGGTACTGATGGGTTTGGGCGGATGCGCCTGTGTTGACGTGGTAAGCATTCTGGCAAAAGCCCGGCAGAAAGTGACCAACTGCCATGTGGACATCGAAGCGGAGCGGGCCGATGCCGTACCATCAGTGTTCACTCGCATTAACCTGAACTTTGTCGTACAAGGCCACGACATCAAAGAGTCGCAGGTGCAGCGCGCCATCAGTCTGTCAGCGGACAAATACTGCTCAGTGGCGCATATGCTTGGTAAGGGTGGCGTTGAGATTACCCACAGTTACCATATTCTGCCTGCCGAGTAACCTCTGATCATCGTTGCTCCACAGAGCAAATCAACGGGCAGGGATTTTCAGCTCCTGGTAGTAGAACTCCCTGTCCCGCTCACCGATCTCTCGCATTACCCGACAAGGGTTACCTACTGCCACCACATTGGCCGGAATATCCCGGGTCACAATGGTGCCGGCACCGATAACACTGTTATCGCCGATGGTAACCCCCGGCAGCACCACCGAGTTAGCCCCGATCCAGACGTTATTGCCAATACGCACCGGCACATTGAACTGTGCAGCCTGTTGGCGCAGTTCCGGTTCTATGGGGTGACCGGCGGTAGCAATCGTTACATTCGGGCCAATCAGAACACAGTCGCCGATGAAGATGTGCGTGTCATCCACCAGCGTCAGGTTGAAGTTGGCATACACCTGCCGGCCAAAGTGGGTGTGCCGCCCCCAGTTGGCTCGCAGGGGTGGTTCGATGTAACAGTCAGGGCCGATCTCGGCAAACAGTCGGGCAAGTATTTCTTCACGCTTTTTACCCTCTGACGGCCGGGTCTGGTTAAAGTCATAGAGAATTTCCAGACACTGAGTTTGCTCATCCACCAACTCTCGCTCGCTGGAGAAATATATCTCCCGAGTATGCATCTTGCGCTTGGTTTCGTTCAGTGACATGCAGCTGCCCGCCAGTTAATAAACTATCATTGTCGGTTATACCCGTCGCCTTTCAAGCTGCTACTTTGTTAGCTGCATTTATGCCTTTTAGGGGTATTCGCTCGGCAACTGCTCCATGCGTTGCCCTACCTCCTGCATCCATGCAGTCGTCACCCCAGTCACGTAGTATTTCTACGCTCCCGGCACCCGAGGGCATAAAGGCTTCGCTCAATTGCCGCCGTGTAGCAACATGAAATCCATTGGGTATATATCAGCCCGGTGGCCAAGCCATCTGACGGCCTGCCAACAAATGCAGGTGGATGTGATACACCGACTGCCCACCATGACGGTTGGTATTGAGCGTCAGGCGAAAACCGTCCTCATCCACCCCTTCTCTGGCGGCAATATCCCTGGCCACCAGCATCATCTCACCGAGGAGCATCTGGTCATCTGCGGTGGCATCATTCATGGTGGCGATGTGCTTTCTCGGAATCACCAATATGTGGGTGGGCCCGGCCGGATTGATGTCCCTGAAGGCCAGCACTCTGTCGTTTTCAAATACGGTATCCGCCGGAATCTCCCCAGAGGCAATACGGCAAAAAAGACAACTCATTCAATTTGCTCCTGAATAAACTAATTGACCGGTGATGATTCGACTTCCCGCTCCCAGAACAGGGTTGCCCCAACTACAGCTGCCGGAATGATCAATAAATTCAGCAGGGGGACCAACATGGCCAGATTTACCACGGCACCAAAGGGCCAACATTTGGTGATTTGTGGCCGCAGACGAGTCTTCATCTGCGCAAAAGAGACACCCCGGTTGTCAGCGGCATAGTCGCAATACTGGACGGCCATCATCCAGCCATTGAACAAAAACCAGAGCACCATACCCACCAGCGGAATAAACGACAACAACAATAGCAACAGCGCCCGGGGGAAGTAATACAGCAGCTTGCACAATTCACGCCCAAGGCTTTTGGGGACGACGGACAACCAGTCGGACAACTGCATATCCGGCAGGTCAGCCCCCTCCATGCGCTGCACTTTTTCCGCCAGCAACGCATTAAAAGGTGCGGCAATGAAATTGCCAATAATGGTAAAGGTAAAAAAAACCACCGCTGCTAGCCCCAGAAACAGCAACGGCCACACCAGGTACTCGAGAAACGACAGCCATTGCGGTATCCAGCCGGTCAGCCGGGCCATCCATTGGGAAAAATACCCGGAGGCCCAGTAAACCATGCCACTGAACACCAGTATGTTGATCAGCAGCGGAATCAGGACAAACCATCGCAATTGTGGCAGTACGATCATTGCCAGCCCCTGGACAAAATAACCGGGACCGGACAGAGAGTTGTTAAGGGTCATTGCGGCGCTTTTTACCGTTACAGAAGCGCCAATAGTACACCAGCAACCTTCCTTACTCTTGTTTTTTTCCACGGGTTGACTCACATTCTCCAACACTTGATTTGCCCATCGGCAATTGCCATGCCAGAAAAGCAATAGCTATTATATGAGCAAAATATCCCCCCTCTTTTTTTGGAGTACATGAATGAGCACAACCCGCCACTGCCGCCTCCTGATCCTCGGTTCCGGCCCGGCCGGTTATACTGCGGCCGTTTATGCCGCCAGGGCAAACCTTAACCCGGTAATGATTACCGGCATGCAGCAAGGCGGCCAGCTGACCACCACCACTGATGTGGATAACTGGCCCGGTGGCAACGAAGGATTGCAAGGCCCCGGGCTGATGATGGATATGGAAGCCCATGCCAAACGTTTTGGTACGGAGATTATTTTTGACCATATTGACGAGGTGGACCTGAACAGCAAGCCCTACACCCTCAAGGGCAGTCATACCTACACCTGTGATGCCCTGATCATCGCCACCGGTGCCAGCGCCCGCTACCTGGGACTGGACAGTGAAGAGGCATTCAAAGGCAAGGGCGTGTCGGCCTGCGCCACGTGTGATGGCTTCTTCTACAAAAACAAAGGCGTGGTGGTAGTCGGCGGCGGCAATACCGCCGTTGAAGAAGCGCTCTATCTTTCCAACATCGCCAGCACCGTTACCCTGATTCACCGTCGCCAGGAATTTCGTGCCGAGAAAATTCTCCAGGATAAAATGATGGATCGGGTGCGCAATGGCACTATCCGGCTGGTGCTGGACTCGGTGCTGGAAGAAGTGCTGGGCGATGACATGGGCGTGACCGGCGTGCGGGTGCGCAACGTGATCAGTGGCGAATCAAAGGAAATTGACGCTCTGGGCTGTTTTATCGCCATCGGCCACACGCCCAACACCGGTATTTTTGCCGACCAGCTGGTGATGAAAGAGGGTTATATCCGGGTCTTTGGCGGTACTGAGGGCAATGCCACCCAAACATCCAAAGAAGGGGTTTTCGCGGCAGGTGATGTCATGGATCACGTTTATCGCCAAGCCATCACCTCAGCAGGCACCGGCTGCATGGCCGCACTGGATGCAGAAAAGTATCTGGACGCGCTGGTCGCATAACCAAACTCAGGCAGACTGTGCCTGCCTGAGATGTCACTATTTTTTCTCGGCATCAGGCTCTGCAGGCGATTCAGCAGGCGTGTAGTCCTCTGCAGCCAATGCGCCCTGCTCGTCCGGACTGGATTTGGGCGCATAGTCTTTTGGCTGCTCCAAAGATGGTGTTCGCTCATTACGGCGTTTGGAGATCTTGCCCGACAGCAACGCATTACTGCCCAATAACGAATCGCTCAGACGGTTGCGTACCTCCTCATCCTTGCACAACTCATCGGCGGAGTTGGTCATATGCTCATGGACATCCCGATAGGTGTCGGTGAGTTTATTGATCAGATGGGCCGAGGTAGCAAAGTGCTCACTCACACGCTGTTCATAGTCCTTTTGATCTTTTTGTAGTAGATCAAGGTCTTTGGCCAACTTATCACTACGAGTTTTGCTGCCGTACAGCACATGATAAATAAATGCCCCGCACGACGCTCCCAACAGAAACGCCAGACAGGCAACAGACCAAAAATTAGTCATATTTTCCACAGTATCGCCTCACTCAATGGGATCCAGGGCCCTTGTCATCAAATCATAATACTATGTCCCTGAGTGCCTATTGTATTCATTCTGTGGCGGGGAGCCTATAGCCTGATCTCAGTCAAATAGTAGATTCATCCAAAAGACAAAAGTAGATTCAATGGTGGGATTTCCCGTACGACCAGACGATTAACCCCCATGCCACCAAACATCATCCGAGGGCTGAAAATTATCACCAAACGGGATAGACTTCGAGGTTTCAAAAACCCTCCTACCAACTGCGCGCAAAACGAACATTTACGTTTCCTTATGACCAGTCCAAATCACACTGAGCCAGACCGAGTAATCAGTTTTCTTGCCGCGTTGCTGATCGCGACCTCAACAACAGTCCCCAGAGGGTTAGAGCTATCGTGCATTCTGCTGCTGATCTATAGCCTGTACTACTGGCGTCGGTGGCAGTTTGTTGGTCAGCAGAACTACCTGCCGCTGATTGGTGTCATGTTGTTTGCTTTTTTCTCTG
>JAKROC010000609.1 GCA_024509075.1 Endozoicomonas sp. | reverse complement strand
ATTGGCGTGTAGTTGGCCATTGTCATACCTCAGATAATGCCGGAGGTATTTAAATTGTACATGTGTGCGCTTCATGCTGCCGCCCTGCAAAGTCTGCTTGATCGCCTCATCTGCGTTGGTGTGAAACTGCCCCAGTTCCAGGCGCTTGCTCCAGATGCAGTAGCCACTGCGATCAAAGTACAGGACTTTGCATTGGGTGCATTTTCGGTTAATGAAAACAAACAGCTGGCCACTGAGCGGGTCTTCTGCCAGCTTGTTTTTCACCAGCGCAATGAGGCCATCATAGGATTTCCTCATGTCTGTGGGTCTGTTATAAAGCCAGACCCGCACTTGTGATTCGGGAAAAAACATAATTAACGGCGCATGCGCAGCACCACCCCTCCCGGCAGTTCCAGCTCAATATGCCAGCTGGCGCTGGCTGTAGTTTCCTGAGTGTCAGGGAGCAATTCAATCCAGTCAGAGCTCGCCTCTGGTTGCAACTGGTCAGTGAGGCTGTCGGCTTTTTTCTCCAGCTTGTGTTTCCAGGTGTTAAATGTTGAAAGGCCAATGTTGCGGGATTGACAAAACGCCTTCTGGCTCAGGCCGCTTTCATGTTGCTGCTTGATGAGTTGCCGCCATTGGTGCGCACTAAGCCGGGTAAATGGTTTTGTAGTTGGTTCCACGGGTGGTATCTCCTGCGTTGGATGCAGGAGAAATGCTGGCAGTCAGGCTGGGGTTTTTGAAGACGTCGTAAAATGAGCGGTTACGACCGAATAAACGATCAGGGTTTTATTAAAGGTGCCTGGCGATGTCCTACTCTTTTA
>JAKROC010000608.1 GCA_024509075.1 Endozoicomonas sp. | reverse complement strand
TGCCTTCGCCAGTTCCACCGATAGAGGAACAGAAGAAAATTGCTCGATATCTTGATGGAGTTGGCGATCAAGTACAGCTGTTTATTCGCAATAAGCAGGGGCTGATCGCTCTGCTGAAAGAACAAAAACAGAAGCTCATCAATCAGGCTGTCACCCGTGGACTTGATCCCCATGTCAAACTCAAGCCCAGCGGTGTGGAGTGGATTGGCGATATTCCTGAGCACTGGGGAGTGAGAAGGCTCAAGTTTCTTTGTTGTAACGTTAATGAACAAACTTCTAATAAACAGCCAGAAGAAACCTACATTGCGCTTGAACATGTAGAAAGCTGGAGCGGCAGAATTTTACTGCCAGACGATGATATTGCTTTTGATAGTAAGGTAAAGCGTTTTAGGCCTAACGACGTTTTATTTGGAAAGCTGCGACCATATCTGGCAAAGGTGACAAGACCACAAGCACTTGGAGTTTGTGTTGGAGAGTTTCTGGTTTTACGATCAACAGAAATAATATCCTCTGAATTTCTTGAATATAGACTTCGCTCCAAACGTGTGATTGATCTGGTAAATAGCTCAACATTCGGGGCCAAAATGCCCAGAGCCGACTGGGCATTTATAGGAAACCTGAAGCTCGCCTATCCGCCAGCTGAGGAACAGAAAAATATTCTTGAATACATTCATGAAAAGGCCACAGAGATTGACGAGGCCACTTCTCAGGCCGAGTTAGAAATCAAGTTAATGCTCGAATACCAAATCCGACTGATTGCTGATGTCGTCACCGGTCAGCTTGATGTTCGAAGCATTGAAATACCGAT
>JAKROC010000606.1 GCA_024509075.1 Endozoicomonas sp. | reverse complement strand
GTTGTATAGTGCAGGCCAACATAATCAGCAATCTCAGTGAGTCCGATGTGAAAATCTGGGGGCACTATGCGCCAAAGCAGTACGGTGATATTCGCTTTGTCCTGGCCGGTGAGGTTGCCAGCCCCTTTGCTTCTCAGAAGAGTGAGTTAGACGACGCCCGACATAATGACGACTGGCTGGATTATACCGCTCGTATGCTGTTGGCTGCGGTGGCCTCGGGTGCCACGCTCTGCCTCTGTCCGTCGTTCAATGAGGTGAGGGCGTTGCAGGATCGTCTGGCGGATCAGTCGGCACTTTTTTTCCAAGATGCTTTTCAAGATGCTATGCAAAATGCCTCTCAAATGGCCTTGCACATTGCTTTTCATAATAAAGGCACCCGGTTGGATAACCTGATTGAGCAGCTGCAAGGCGGAGAGATTCAGGCCATTGTTACCCCATCCGCCTGGGAGGGAGTCAGCATCCGGCAGAAGAATGGACGACAGTTGTTAAAAAATATTATGGTCACGCGGATTCCTCTCCAGCCGCCCAACGAGGTGACGGAAAATACCTTTGTTGCCCGTTATCTTGAACAGGGGCGAGGCCGGGACGATGCGCTGAAAACCCTGTATGGCCGGATTCGTGACCGCGCCCTGCGTAAATTCCAGCAGGGTTTGATTGGCCGTGGCATTCGCGCCAATAACGACCGCATTACCGCCTGGGTGGCGGACCCGAGGATTGGGCCGGATCGGCAGCACCGGCTGAAGGGTGTGATTCCGGAACGGTTTGCAGATGCCAGGAAGTGGCTCAGTGGTGGCGCTGTTTTCCGTCTCTGCTT
>JAKROC010000605.1 GCA_024509075.1 Endozoicomonas sp. | reverse complement strand
CGCCTGCATAAGCGGCGGCGCGTCTAGCGCCGTCCGCTGGATGCTCTTGTTAGGTTTCGTTAACTCCATTCTTTCCAGCATGCTTGTTGAGCATTATCGATGGTTTTATATGGAGTTTCTGAATAACTTTTCCATTCTTCCCAAGACTCACCCGGCATACCTGTGTCACCTCTCACCACAAGTGAATTCAACGGAGGTCTATTATGGGAAGTATCGTAATTGGAAATATTTACTATCCAATCAACAACTTCATTAGTATTGCCTCGTCCGAATGGTCGAGATGGATAAACATGCTGCCAAACTTCTTTATACATCGCTCTTTTGGGATGCCTTGTTGAAACTTGCCCTTTTGATACAGCGAATATATGAAGTGAAAACAGCAACAGATACACAATCAATCTATACAGCTGTAGGCCAACTGTACATGCACTCGGCTGGAGCTCCAGATATTGAGAAATGGATGGTATTGCCAGGGCCAGAAGAAAATGAACAATTAATTCATTGTTTAAACACACTCAATATCTCTGTCCTGTGGTACCAGATAGAGGGTGAATCGTGCAATTTTGAACTTAACAAGTAAATCCAGGTGACGCCTCCGGCGCACCTGATTTAGGCGTTATGTGGCCTTTCACTACCATCATTTACAGTCGGTGATTTGAGGATGAATAAAAAAGAAATTGAAGAACACCTGAAGGGTGAAGATAATCTTATTGAAGATTGTAAAAAAATTGAGCCTCAAAGTGAGCATAAAGTCATCAAGGTACTAAAAAATATCGGGTTGTATCAGGAGTGAAAAAGGGGCGAAATGGTATTGTCGAAT
>JAKROC010000604.1 GCA_024509075.1 Endozoicomonas sp. | reverse complement strand
CTCGCTGGCATAGGTTTGCGTGTCGCAGGGCTCCTCCTCGGAATCCTCGCTGCCTGCGATTGATGGTGACACGCTTTTGGGTGATGGCTGGCCTTGTGACATTGGTGGCACCCCTGGGGATGATGGTGCTGAAGGTGGAGGCACAACGGGAACATGAGGGGTGGCAGGCACTTCAGCAGTCCCTGCAATCCTCCTCCTCTTAGCAGGGGGTGATGATGTTGTTGGTGGAGTTACGGACTGGCCAGCAGAAGACACCCGAGGCACAGTACGTTCTGGTGGCGTAGATGGCAGAGTGACTTCTACTATGGGTGGAGGTAGAGGCACGATGGCCTCTAGCTCCTTTACGACCCCTGAATATCGTTTGGCCTTCCTGAGGGATCTCTTGTATAGGTCACTGCCGGGCTTCATTTGGTGGACCGACTGGAGATGTGCCGGCAGATAGGCCCCCAGAAAGTTACAAAAAGGCTCCGGACACCAGCGCTTCCATCGCCCTTTGGCCGTCTTGCCCTTCCAACCGCTCCTTGCAGGGCCCCTAACCTTTACACCCATCCGGCCTAGTTGGAAAAGCCTCTCCACATCGTCCTCGTTGATCTCATCTTTTTTCAGGTGAACGTTGTTCAGGTGTCTTTTGAGGTTTGCACCTGTGTATCCCGCACACCCCTGGAACCTGCAGGTTCTTGCAAGGTGGCCTCTGCCAACGTCCAACTTGGCCGTTCTCCCCACTGCTGGGCCTTTGTTCTTTTTTTTTGTCATCACCACCTCCTCCTCGCTCTGGATTAAAGATCTCAGCGTCAGAATCCCTTGGCCTCCCGGATTTCTCC
>JAKROC010000603.1 GCA_024509075.1 Endozoicomonas sp. | reverse complement strand
GAATTATTTATTGTGCCGACGCCCTGGGCAAAACATCCCAAAGCGGCCGTCATATGTTTTACCGTTTGGCCAGTCAATAGCTTATATAAAAGTTTTTCAGCGAAAATTATTTTTTCGCAGCCCCCCTGTTATCACTTCATAAACACCCTCCCAGACAGATCGAAGAGTTTTCAAGGGTGAGAAAGTCATCAGCAACCACTGCTTCCAGGGAATATTCGGCTGTCGGTAAACGACCCTCGCAGCCAAACAGACCGTAAGTGGCATGACCGATCATATCCACCGGGGTAGCGGTCAGACTAACCTGCAAAGCATCAAAATATTTGAACAGATCGTCGTGGACGTTATAGCCAGAGTGGTGCGATTCATCGGCAATAATCAGGTCTAAATAGCCAACGTCGTACTGATTCATAATCTTCACCATGCCGGGCCAGGTGGCGATTTTGGTATTATTTTTCTGATTTTTTATTTATTGTTGAGATCTATCTATAAAAAACGTTTATCACAGTCCAATATAACCAGCGGGAGGGTGTTTATGAAGGTGATAGCATTTGGGGCAAGTACTAGCTCATCGTCGATTAATAAGAAGTTGGCCACTTATACCCTGAGCCTTATGGAGAATGTTGACGGTGAAGTGCTCGATTTGCGAGATTACTCGTTACCGATTTATAGTGAAGATCTCGAAAAAACTTCGGGAATTCCAGCAGCGGAACGATTTTGTTTTTGGACGGGAACTAGTTAGGGGGTGCTCTCTCGGAATGATAATGAAAATCCTTGAGTATCGGGGTTTTTCACGGAGTTGCCACAAAATATCTTTCACACTA
>JAKROC010000602.1 GCA_024509075.1 Endozoicomonas sp. | reverse complement strand
GGTATATAATTCTGTCTTATTGAATCACGATCAGGATCATTGTGAAAAAAATTACCAGCTCCAGCGCTGTTTCCCGCCCAAACAACCACAAGCAGCCCGGGGCCGCAAGCCATTGACCGGAACCATTCTGACAAGACCCGCAATTATAGTTAAGATAGGTCATTTATTTCTGACTATTTTTACACTGTTGACCCTTCCCAAATCAGGATTTTCTGACGATGTATCCGGCTGAAGCTCCCACGGAGCAGCACGAAGAAGAACGCATTCTTCTTGTCGATGACAATCCAACCAATTTGCAGGTGCTCCTGCAAACCCTCAACGGTCGGGGCTATAAACTGCTGATTGCCAAAAATGGCGAAGGCGCCTTGAGAATTGCCGCCAAGGCCAAGCCTGCAGTGGCCTTGCTGGACATTATGATGCCCGGCATGGACGGCTATGAAGTGTGCCAGCGGCTAAAAGAAAACCCGGAAACGCAGAACATCACCGTTATTTTCCTCTCAGCACTTGACGATACGAAGGACAAAGTCCGGGGGTTGAAAACCGGCGCAGTGGATTTTATCTCCAAGCCGTTTCAGGCCGACGAAGTGATTGCCCGGGTTCAGACCCAGCTGAAAATCCACAAGCTCGAACAGGCGCTCTCAGCCAGAAACCGACAGCTCGAAGCTGATAAGGCGCGTATCCTGGAAAACATGAACGAGGGCATTTTCGGCCTCGACCGGCGCGGCATGATTACCTTTGCCAACCCGGCAGCATCAAGGATGACCGGCTGGTCCATTGAACAATGATCCTGATCGTGATTCAATAAGACAGAATTATATACT
>JAKROC010000601.1 GCA_024509075.1 Endozoicomonas sp. | reverse complement strand
ATCGAGTTCAAGTATGCCCGGGTCAATATTGACTACCACGTGCAGTATGGAAACCACTGTTATTCAGTGCCCCATCAGCTGGTGCGTGAGCAGGTGGAAATCCGGGCAGGCCAGCAGCTGGTGCAGATCTTCTACAAGGGGAAGCCGGTAGCCAGCCACCCCCCGCAAATGGGGAACCGGCTTCACCACCTGCACAGAGCATATGCCAGAGCGCCACCAGAAACAGCAGCAGTGGACACCGGGGCGACTCCTGAACTGGGCGAAAAAACTGGGCTCTGACGTCCTGTTGTTTACTCAGCAACTGATTGATAGCAAGGAGCACCCTGAGCAGGCTTACCGTGCCTGCCTGGGACTGCTCAACATGGAGCGAGAATACGGCGCTGACCGACTGAATGCGGCCTGCCACCGGGCGAGAAACACCGGAGGCCGGCGCGTTGCCAATGTCCGGTCGATTCTCCAGTCTGGCCTGGACAAAATCCCGCTGCACAAGGCAGAAACCAACGACGATGACCGCGTGACCCGAAGCCATGAAAATATTCGCGGTGCCAGCTTTTACCAGTGAGGAGCGAGACCATGATCAATCAAAACCTGACTCGCCTTCGCAGCTTGCGCCTGGGCGGCATGGCGGATGCCCTGAACCTGCAGAACGAGCAACCCGGTACTTATGAAGGCCTCAGCTTCGAAGAACGACTGGCGCTCCTGATTGACCAGGAAGACACCGATCGCAACAACAAACGACTGGCCCGGTTGCTGAAAGCGGCCCGCTTCAACCAGCACAGAGGCCATCAAGTCAACCATCCCTTCTGGCAATTCGTTCCCTG
>JAKROC010000600.1 GCA_024509075.1 Endozoicomonas sp. | reverse complement strand
TCGATAAAGCAACATCAACGTGTGAAAATTCACTTAAAGCCAACTTAGGAGAACTCATAAACGCAACAGATAATTATTATTATCTTTTTAAGAAAATGAACAAAGCAACCAAAAACCTTAAAAAAATTCAAGAAGACGTAGTCAAAACAAGCTCACAAATCACTGTAAAACGCATTGAACAAAAGCAACTTGAAAAAACAATAAACTCTGGAAATATTTTTAAAAGAACTTTCCCACAACTCTTTGACCGTAAAAATCATAACGAGCTGAACAGGATCAAAAAATCTATATCAAAATCAACCAAAGAACAAAACGCATTAAACTCACACTCAGACCAGGCAAAAAAAATACTTGAGCAGGCAAGGTCAAAAACCAATTCGGCCTACAAGACAGTTCATCACCTTGTTGAGCAATATGGAGAATCTGTAACTAATCTCGATGGCCTGAGCAACGTGACAATCGGTGAGGAAGGCATTCCTTCAGTGAAGGATGTTTTAGAGGCTCTGCAACCCCAAGAAATGAAAGAAATGAAAAACATCAAAAACGTATCAGCATATGCTTCATTTGTCATGGAAAAAGTGACCCGTCCGCTTAAGAACAACCAGTCCATAGCCACACATCCTGAGCATATGGAATCAATATCTTTATTTATTGATGATCAAATACTAAAAAATCCTGAAATAACTGATACACTCGAAAAATTTTTAGCAATTTACTGCCATTTACTGCAACCAGCGCCTGATGGCAGCGAATGGAGTTTTGACCAAACATTCCAGTTCTTTGTTGATAGCTGTGAAATACTTTCCGAACAACAAAGCTCTGTGGAA
>JAKROC010000060.1 GCA_024509075.1 Endozoicomonas sp. | reverse complement strand
CTCCCGGGGCTTCGCTCAATTGCCGCCGCGTAGCAATATGAAATCCATTGGGTATATGACACACCCGGGACAGTGCAATCAGACGTTAAAGAGGAAGTGCATTACATCGCCATCCTTAACAACATACGCCTTGCCCTCAACGCGCAAGCGCCCGGCCTCCTTCGCTCCCTGCTCGCCATTGTACTTGATGTAATCGTCAAAACCGGTGACCTCTGCCCGGATAAAACCGCGCTCAAAGTCGCTGTGAATAACACCTGCGGCTTGCGGCGCAGTGGCACCGACTTTCACCGTCCAGGCCCGCACCTCTTTCACCCCGGCGGTAAAATAGGTTTGCAAACCAAGCAATTCGTAGCCGGCGCGGATGACCCGGTCGAGCCCTGGCTCGTCCATGCCCAGGTCAGCCAGGAATTCTGCCCGCTCATCGTCGTCTAATTCAGCAATTTCAGCTTCCAGCTTGTTGCAGATTGGCACTACCACGGCACCTTCTGCAGCGGCGATTTCCCGCACTGTATCCAGGTACTCATTGTTATCAAAACCATCTTCATCGACAT
The DNA here is from genome assembly GCA_024509075.1 of Endozoicomonas sp. Taxonomy (GTDB): domain Bacteria; phylum Pseudomonadota; class Gammaproteobacteria; order Pseudomonadales; family Endozoicomonadaceae; genus Endozoicomonas. The sequence continues at coordinate 15,944 of JAKROC010000060.1, read as the reverse complement.
TGGCAATGTACATTGTCGGTTTGATGGTCAGGAGATGAAACAGGCGAACCAGTTTGCGCTCATCATCACTCATGCTCAGAGAACGGACGGGGTTGCCGGTCTCAAGATGGGGGATGACTTTCTCCAACAGAGCCTTTTGCACAACAGAGTCTTTATCACCACCCTTGGCCGAACGGGCAACACGTTGCAGCTGTTTTTCGCAGCTTTCCAGGTCTGCCAGCGCCAATTCCATGTTGATGATCTCAATATCAGCCCTTGGATCAATATTGTTGGCCACATGAATCACGCTGTCATTGGCAAAACAACGAACCACATGGGCAATGGCGTCAGTCTCACGGATATTGGCCAGGAATTTGTTGCCCAGTCCCTCACCCTTGGAAGCACCCTCCACCAGACCAGCGATATCAACGAACTCCATAGTGGTCGGTAACACGCGCTGAGGATTGACGATGGCGGCCAACTGATCCAGGCGTGAATCAGGCATGGCAACAATGCCAGCATTAGGCTCGATGGTACAAAAGGGAAAGTTTTCTGCGTCGATACCTGCCTTGGTCAAGGCGTTAAAAAGGGTCGACTTGCCAACGTTCGGCAGTCCCACGATGCCACATTTGAAACCCATAATGCTTGCACTCGCTCCTGAAAATAACGGTTTTGCCTATGCCGACCACGCCTCCGACGATGCGGACAAACAGTGCGATCAAGGCCAACAGGGGCGAGATTATAAAGACTGGCAGGAAAAATTTCAGATAATTTTCCACCACAACAAAATATCACTTCGGTTAAGTTCCCCGCCCGTGACAGGAAGATACCTGAGCGCGGGCGTTACGGATCAGCCAAACCGAGGCAACAATCCCAACAAGTCAAGAGCAGCCAGAACCATGGCTGCAACCCCGAACAAAAAGATCAAAGCCATTCGCAACTCCCCGCCCGGCACCCGGTAACCACCTTCTTCGCGCTGGCGACCAACCCATGCCATTATGACCGGCGAGAGAATACAAAAGAACACCAGCACCAGCCCGGCAAAACCGATGGCCGTTATGAAGCCATCAGGCAGGAATACCCCCAATAGCGTTGGTGGGGCAAAAGTAATAGCAGCCGTTTTCAATCGACCTGTAAAACTGTTATCAAAACCGAACAGATCAGCAATGTAGTCAAACAAACAAAGCGACACACCCAAAAAAGAGCTGGCCACCGCCATATTGGCAAACCACTCCAGCACTGTAGAGATATTCATACTCAAACCAGACGAAGCCAACGCTTCAATCATACTAGCGATATTGCCACCAGCGGAGATAATGGCCGGAAAAGCTGAGCGTGGCAGGTTTCCAAAAAAACTGAACTGCCACAAAATGTAGAAAGCCAACGTCAGCAACGAACCGGCGAACAGCGCGAGACGTACTTTGCGGTGATCCTTGAGCATGTAACGGCTCAGGCTTGGTACCGCCGTCTGCATACCAAAACTCACCGTCAAAAAACCCAGGGCACCAAAGGAGTAGGGGAACGCCTCAGCAAAGGAGAGGCCTGGCAGTAAATTCTCCATCGAAACGTTACTTACCAGACCACTGATACTCCACATAAATGAGATTATCATCCCTCCGACCAGAATGGTGCTGACCCGATCAACAGCCCGGGTTCCGATGACAACAACGATTGACAAAACCAGGGCAAAAACAAAACTGGCAACCTGTGGTGACAGGGAACCCCCATCTAATACCGCGAGGGAGTAGGCAATGATCGAACTACCACCAGAAATATAAGCGTAGGTCAGGATGTAGCAGAGAAACGCCACAGAAGCTCCGTTAATGATGCGACCAAACGGACCAATGGTAGCTTCGGCAATGGAGTCAAAACTGGCCCCAAGGGACAGACGCAAGTTGGCTTCAAGCAGGTAAAGCGCAGAACTGTACATGCAATACCAAACCACAACCATCAGCAACAGGGAGTAACCAAACCAGACGCCACTTGTAGCCACAGGCAGCGAGAACATTCCAGCACCTATGGCGGTTCCAGCCACGATAACCGCCCCCCCCAGAACCGAACCGGACTTTTCACCCGGCTTAACGAATTCTTCTGTTACAGATGTGTCAGACATTCTGTTTCCTGTCATCAGATCGGTTGAATGATTGCTATTTCAGCGTCAGAAAAAGTTTTTAAACAATTTGAACATCGGGTCACTTTGGCAATACTGACCTTGATGCGGTGGGCAATCTCTCGCTGAGTTTCATCGCCTGCCAACAGAGCCTGCATGATCGCCAACCTGGAGCCAATCGCCTTGCGCTCTTCATGAGTGAGCAGCGCTCCCATCAGCGCCCGGAGTGCTACCGCATCCTGCTGATTATTCAGCAAAGTGATCACCTGATCCCAACTCTCGCTTTTCATACCCGGTACAACTATCTCAGCAACCCTGTAATTTTATAACAGTACAGCAGTACAGATTTTTTTGATATTGCGGAAAGTGCTATAGGGGTAGGGAAGCAGATTTGCACTACCGCTCACACTGAGTCCGACAACCAAGATCGGCAGCCGACCCAAAATGGACACCTCTCCTGTGCGATGGATGCTGTCTTTAGCCATCTCAGGCCAGCAGCAAATACCACTTGTGTTTCACCGGTTCCGGGACTTTATATACCCCATGGATTTCATGTTGCCAGGCGGCGGCAATTGAGCGAAGCCCCGGGAGCGTAGTAATACTACGTGACCGGGGTGAGCGAATGCAGCCAACAAAGTAGCAGCTTGAAAGGCGACGGGTATAGTTTGGACAGACAGACAGTGAGAGAGTTCAAAGCCAATCAACGGCGCCTGTTACCAGGCGGACTCACAATGGCAAGCAAGCATAATTCAAGCACCGCTATGTAGCCCTGAGAAAAACAACTACATTTTACAGACTCATTCTTAACCGCTAAGGAACACTCGATGCCAAACAGGAATATAGTGGTGGCCGTTGTCTGTGGCGGCCCTTCTGCGGAAGCCAATGTTTCCAGACTATCAGCCGGGCGCATAGGCCCAGCACTGGAAAAACACTATTGGAAAGTGATTACTCTTGAGCTGGATGAAACACTGCCAGCCAACCTTCTGCATCACCAGGTGGATGTCGTGTTTCCCATCGCCCATGGCCCCATGGGGGAAGACGGGTGCCTGCAAGGATTGCTTGAGATTCTTGCTATTCCCTACGTTGGCTCCGGCGTCCTGGGCAGCGCCTGCGCCATGAACAAAGTCACAACCAAACGCATTTTGCAAACAGCCGGCATACCCATGGCTGATGATTGCGTGGTAGACCGAATTAGGCCACTGGAACAGAACGTTGATACTTGTCTGGAAACCCTGGGCGAGCGTGTCATTATCAAACCTTTAGCACAAGGCTCAGGCATTGGCATTCAGTTTGCCAATGGCGCACAGGATCTGAAGGAAAAGCTGGGCAAAGGTTTTGAGAAGGATGAACAATTGCTGATAGAGACCATCATCCAAGGCCGAGAGGTGACTGCCGGCGTGCTTGAGCTTGAAGCCTTCCAGGCGCTGCCGACCACAGAAATCATCACACCTGACAACGCTTGGTACGATTATACCCACCGCTACACACCCGGTCTGAGCGAGCACATCATTCCCGCCCGAATCAACGACCAGCAGCAAAAACAGGTTCAGGTTAATGCCTTGAGGGCTCATCAGCTGCTTCGTTGCCGGGACTTCAGCCGGTCGGATTTCATTGTTCCCCCAGAAGGCGACCCGATTTTTTGTGAGATAAATAGTCTGCCTGGCATGACGCCTACCAGTTTATTTCCCGATGGAGCCCGGCAAGCGGGCATAGACTTTGAGCAGCTTGTTTATCAATTAGTCGATCACGCTTTACAGCGCCACAAAGGAAAGAGTAAAAACAGTTATTGCCTCCCCCCGCTGGACATGTCTTAATCAGGCTGAAAAGGTATGCAATTCCTGAACCGCTCTGGAGCGCTTGATGTGCAGAGCATCTGGCATAATACGTACCGCCTCGTCAATCACGGCATCAATTTTCTGCCGTTCAGCTACCGAAGGCTTGGTCAACACATAGCCAACCACATCTTTACTGCTGCCGGGATGGCCGATTCCCAGGCGCAGACGCAGGAACTCAGGATTGTTTCCAAGTGAAGAGATAATGCTTTTCAAGCCGTTGTGCCCGCCGTGACCACCGCCCTGCTTCAATCGACCAATACCGGCGGGCAGATCCAGCTCATCATGAACGACCAGAATAGACTCCGGGGGAATTTTGAAAAAAGCCGTCATGGCACCCACCGCCTGACCACTAAGATTCATAAAGGTAGTTGGGTTGAGCAGACGAACATCCTGTCCGCCTATGAGCACCCGGCCAGTGAGGCCAGAAAATTTGCTCTCTGGCTGTAAGGTCGCCCCATGATATCTTGCCAACTGCTCAACGTACCAGAAGCCGGCATTATGGCGGGTACCTTCGTACTGCGTTCCTGGGTTGCCCAGGCCAACGATCAGCCGAATTGATGGTGTTGTCTCTGCCATAATGCCACCAGCTCCTTACTCTTCGCCGGCTTCTTCAACAGCGCCGCGAGTGGCCTGAACGCTGGCTATGTCCAGGTCTTGACCATGGGCAATAACCTCAACACCGGCAGGAATAGACAGGTCGCTCAGATGAATGTGGCCACCGACTTCAACCTTGGCCATGTCCACTTTGATGAACTCTGGCAGATTACCTGGCAGACACTTGATTTCGATATCGACACGATTATGTACGATAGCACCACCCGCCTTCACGCCCACACACTCTTCTTCGTTGATAAAGTGCAGAGGGACGTGGGTGGTAATCTCATGGTCGGCATCAACACGCAGGAAGTCCATGTGCATGGCAAACTCTTTGGCAGGGTGACGCTGCAGGTCTTTCAGGATGGCCTGCTGGGCTGCACCATCAACCTTCAGGGTCAGAACCTGGGAGTAAAAAGCTTCGACTTCCAGCGCCTTACGAACGGCCTTGCCTTCTACAGTGATCTGCACAGGCTCAGCGTCACCACCGTAAATGATGGCAGGAACCAGATCAGCACGTCGGAGGCGGCGGCTCGCACCTTTCCCGATATCCTTGCGCACTGTGGCATTTAAAACGATTGCTTCAGACATGATGTTCTCCACTAGCCCCGCGACTGCCTTGCGACCAGGCAGGGCGGGAATTAAAAAGAAGCGGTAAATGTTAACCCCAGAAGGGATTCAAGGGTTCGCTATCATACCGGCAAGGCATAAAAAAGCAAAATCAAGTTGCTTGAGACTGATTACTGGAACATCGCACTGATCGACTCAGCATTGCTGATGCGACGCACCGATTCAGCCAGCAGCGGCGACATGTCTAACTGACGGATCTTATCCAGCGCTTGTGCAGCAGGGCTTAGCGGAATGGTATTGGTAACCACCAGCTCATCAAGCTCGGAGTTGGCCACATTCTCCAGGGCCCGACCTGATAAAATCGGGTGGGTACAGTAAGCGTAAACAGCATTGGCACCCTTCTCCTTCAATGCCTTGACAGCCTGACAGAGCGTACCGGCGGTATCGACCATGTCATCCACCAGGATACAGGTACGCCCGGCCACATCACCAATAATATTCATCACCTCGATTTTGTTGGCCTTGGGACGACGCTTGTCGATAATCGCCAGGTCAGAGTTAAGGCGTTTGGCCACAGCACGGGCACGCACTACGCCGCCGTGATCCGGAGAAACCACCATGACCTCGCTGTAATCACGCCGCTCAATATCGTCAAGCAGGATGGGGGAACCGTAAACGTTATCCACCGGGATATCAAAGAAACCCTGAATCTGGTCAGCGTGCAGGTCAACCGTCAGGACTCGGTCAACGCCCACACCGGCAATCATGTCAGCAACCACTTTGGCACTGATTGGCACACGACTTGAACGGGGACGGCGGTCCTGACGGGCGTAGCCGAAGTAAGGCAACACCGCTGTGACTCGCAACGCTGAGGAACGACGCATGGCATCGGCCATCACCAACAGCTCCATAAGATTGTCATTGGTTGGTGCGCAAGTTGACTGGATGATAAAAACATCCCGACCACGAACATTTTCCTGAATTTCTACGGCACACTCACCATCACTGAAACGGCCAACGTAAGCCTTGCCAATAGGGATGTGCAGGTGATTGACAACTTTATGAACCAAATCCGGATTGGAGTTGCCGGCAAACACCATCATTTTCGACACGGGAAATTACCTTGTGGATACTGGGCGTGGGTAGATAATGAGAGAGGATACAACCGGTAAGCCATCTGTGTGGCTTTGCCAGACACCAGGGGGTTGCGCCTTGAAAAAACGGGTTATGGCTGGGGTGGAGGGATTCGAACCCCCGCATGTCAGGATCAAAACCTGATGCCTTACCGCTTGGCGACACCCCATTCAATCTCTCGGTCAATCCGCACATAACCTTGGCTGGCTTATCATAATGAACATCCGAGCTGCCGGCGCATCGATTACTCTGGCAGAGCAAACCCCAAACCCCGCAAAGCTCCGTGAAGTGGCGATACGTTAACGCCGCGCGCCACAAAGCTGTGTAGCTTAGATGTTTGTTCCAGAGCACCGTCACAAAAAATGCATGAGTTCAGTTCCGATTGTACGGTCAGCGCCTGTCCATAGCTGGCAAACCGGACAAACACTGATGCCCCTGAACCACTCATCATGGCCCGCCCGATGCTCAAACCCGCGAAATTATCCAACACGCGCAGCGTTTTATCAACCTGAGGATGCACAGCACGCACCAAAGGCTGAAAATCATTACGCCGTTGCTCATGGTCAGCGTGGGACAGAGCCAAAGCGGCGCGTAATGTAATAGGCAAAGAATCCCTTGTCAAATCAGGGTGGCTGTACATGGCAGCGGTGTTAACATGAACATTTGGCACCGCTACCAGAAACCACTCCTCCGGCAGCTCCAGTGGCGAAAGCAAATCGCCCACACCTTCGGCAAAAGCACTGTGCCCGCGCACAAACACCGGTACATCAGCCCCAAGCTGCACTCCAAGCCCGGCCAACTGATCCATACTCAACCCCAGTCCCCATATAGCATTGAGCCCAAGCAAAACAGTGGCCGCGTTGGAACTGCCACCACCAAGCCCTGCCCCAAGCGGCAGATGCTTATCAAGCACGATCCGTATGCCCAGGCGACAGCCGCTCACCCGTCGCAAGAGCCGGACTGCTTTCATGACCAGATTATCTTCTGCGTCTACACCGTCGAGATTGGTCACCAGCTCAACTCCCTGATCAATGGCGGCGAAAGTCAACTGGTCGCCATAATCGAGAAAGTGAAACAGTGTTTGCAGGTTGTGATAACCATCCGGGCGGCGGCTGATAATGTGCAGGAAAAGATTTAGCTTGGCCGGGGCTGGCAACACCAGTTCTGACAGCATCCGGGAGACTCCGGGAAATCGTAATTAAAAGACATCACAACGAAAAACGCCGTGGCCAGTCATACACCCAATGGATTTCAAGTTGATTCGAGGCGGCAAATGAGCGAAGCCCCGGAAGCATGGAAATACCATGTGACCGGGGTGAGCGAATGCGGCCAACAAAGTAGCAAATTGAAAGGCGACGGGTATAACTCAGCCGAAGATGCTACAGTCAGGAACTTTGACTTTCAAATGCTGGAGTGTCTGAAGCCCGTGGAGAGCGTCATCAGTTCAATGCCGCCAGTTGCTGACGATCAGGCTTAAGCGTATGTCACCGCTACTGATGGTGAGCCGCGTCGGCAAATGCAGTCCATCAGCCGGGCTGCGTTTCTGATAGGCAATGCGCCAGCCGGACTGCTCAATGCGCTCAGGATACCCCTGATTACCCAGCGCTATCTGTGCCTCGCCACCCGGAGCCGGCAGGCCTACAACCCAGTACTTCAAAAAGCTGACCGGAAACTGCCAGCCAGTGAGTGCGTGCAGCAGATCTTCCGGTGATGAGCCATAACGGGTTTCGTTAGATACGGTGACAGACACTCCCGCATCACTGCCAGTTATGCTGGCAATGGTCGAGCCCAGAGGCCCATCAAGAACCAGCGAATACTGCTGCAGCTGTTGCTGCCAATCAATTGACATAGTGCCTGACTCCCTGGGAACCCTGAGGTTAAGCCGCCCGATCAACTGCCACTGCTGAAGTTGCTCCAGACGTTCACGGTGTGTCTGCCAGCGCTGCTCTTTCACCTCATCACTGACCGGCTCGCCGGTATCGACGGACTTGGCAGCGCAGCCGGCCAGAACAACCAGAGACAACAGTAACAACGCCCTGGCCACACATTTGGCAGGAGCCAACACCGATTGATTCACCGCGATGTCCATGAATTACCAACAGCCTTCTGTTAACTGCAAAATGGAGTATTTACCCCAAACCTCTGAAACCGGTCAACTGCATTGATGCGACCGAGCGATCACTGCTCACTGCCAGCGCCTGTTAGACGATTTATGGTCTCTCTTAATATCAGACTGTCCGGACTGGCCCGTAACGCCTTAGTCCACAATGATTTTGCCGCTGCCTGTTCTCCCTTTACCCAAAGCACCTCACCGAGATGGGCCGCGATCTCAGCATCAGGCAGTCGAGCGTAGGCCATTTGCAGATACTCTTTCGCCTGCTCAAGATTACCAAGACGAAACTGAACCCACCCCATGCTGTCCAGAATGGCCGGGTCGTCACCATCAAGCTTGTAAGCCTGCATGACCAGCGCCTGAGCCTCTTTGTAACGTTTTGTCCGATCAGCCAGAGTAAACCCAAGAGCGTTAAGAGCCGCTGCGTTTTGCGCATCCAGCTTCAGTATCGTCCGCAAGTCCCGCTCCAACCCTTCTATGTCGTTCAGCTTTTCATAGGCCATGGCCCGGGCATAGAGTAGGTTGAGCGAGTCAGGTGAGCCTTTCAAGGCTCGCGCGTAAACCTGCAAGGCTTTTTTCAGCTGGTCATCATTGATTAGCAGCTCCGCTTCGAGGAGAAACAGTGCCTCAGTCCATGCAGGGTTCTGCTCTCTGGCCTCGTTGATCAGCTCCAATGCTTCATCAAGCTGCTTCTGACCCGCCATCATCCGACCGAGTGCCACTCGTGCCGCCATGTACTCTTTACCTGGCTCCACGGCCAAGTAATGATCTTTTGCTGACTGGTATTTTTTTTGCTGGTCGTGCAGACGTCCCAGATAATAGTGGGCTGTATCGTTGCGTTCTCCCAGAGTCAGCAGACGCTCAAAGTAGCGCTCCGCCTCCTGCTCCATGTTGTTCTCCAGGGTGATCAGAGCCAGCGATGTCAGGACATCGCTATCTTCCGGCGCCTGCTTTGCCAGATACTCAAACTGTTTCCGAGCCAGGTTCAGCTGCCCGGCGTGCACCAGAACCCGGCCATAGAGCAACCGCAGGCGATGGGTATCGGGATGGCGCTGCACCGCCTGGGCCAGTAGTTCGACCGCTTCAGCATGCCGCCCAAGCTTATTAAGGGTACGCCCTTTCACCATCAAAGCAGGGACATAATCACGATCCTGACCAAGCAACTGATCCGCCAGCGCCATGGCCGATGCGTACTCCCCACCCTGATGCAACAAAATGGCGTGCCCTAACTTCAGTTCGCGTATATCCGGATACTGTTTTGTCAGCTCGGCAAAGCGCCTGGTAAAATCCTGTGCCTGATCGCGTCCCACAGCACTGGCCAGCATATCAAAGGCTGGCTTTTCGCCCATTTGCAACTGCTTTTGCATCTGGGTATAGGCTTGCTCAAGGCGACCAGCATATATCAGCTCTAATGTTGAACCGCGCAACGCATCAAGATTATCTGGTTGCAGCTCCAGCCAGAGCATTGCAGCATCAAGGGCCGCCTGCCTGGCACCCACATACACGGCAATTTGGTAAGCTCTCTGGGCAACACCGGCATCCCTGGTCTGGTGCGCCTGCTTGAGATAGTTGCCCAGCACCAGGTCATAACGCTGACGCTGCCCCCCTATTTCGGCCACCAGCAGGTCGTAAAGGGTTTCAGCAGTAAATGGCGTGGCCGTCAGCTGGTCGTCGGTAACAACGGCCGCCGGTTCCTGTGCACTCCTACTGGCGCAACCGGCCAGCAGGGCAGCAAAAACAAAAGGAAGTACTCTACGACTTTTCACGAGTACTTTCGCCCCGGCAGTCATTCTAGTCATGGATGGCATCCGTAAAAAAACTCAAAGATGGTTTGCAGCAACCAGCGTTCCGATGCAGAATTGATCGGCCGGAACAATGATCAATCCAGCAGGCAATCGAACAATCCCTCAAGCGTCTCCCTCCGCTGGCTGGGTGTGGGATCATCACACATTCAGCGTGATTGCCATCGCCAGCTTTGTTCCACTTTCAGCTGATCATAAACGCCATTGACCGGCATCTGACAGTCGCAATACAAAAAACTAACACACGACGAACGTCATCAGCTTTGGACAGGATGCGCAGTACCAGCGCTAAAAATGTCGAACCGGGCCACTTTACGGTCGGCTCACCCCAAGACATTTGTCAGGTAGAAACTAAGCTGGTTATATCAGCCAACCCACCATAGCAGCGACAGGATAGTAGCAGCCAATGAACCCAGAAACAGAGGTCTGATGGGGTATATTACCGCCGGCATCAATCACAAGACAGCACCCGTAAGCCTGCGGGAGCAAGTTGCTTTTTGCGCCGATCAGCTGCCTGAAGCCCTGCACAGCGCGAAAGCCTGCACCAGCGTTGATGAAATTGCCATCTTGTCCACCTGCAACCGCACCGAAATTTACTGTGTCATTCACGACCAGCCGGCCAATGGCTGTTTTGACCAGCTGTTGAACTGGCTGGCCCGCTATCACCAAAGCGACCACCAGCAACTGCGTGAACACAGCTATCTGCTCAATGACAACAAGGCCGTACGCCAGATGATGCGGGTCGCCTGTGGGCTGGACTCCCTGATCCTTGGTGAACCCCAGATTCTCGGCCAGCTGAAATCTGCCTATGCGATTGCCAAGGGCGCTGGCACCACCGGCTCCGGGCTGAACCGCCTGTTTCAACACAGTTTCACCACTGCCAAGCAGATTCGCACCGAAACCGCCATCAACCAGCAACCGATCTCTGTAGCGTATGCTGCCACCGGGCTGGCCAGGCAAATTTTCGCTGACCTGAGCGAAATCACCGTACTGCTGATCGGTGCCGGTGACACCATTGAACTGACAACTCGCCACCTGTGCCAACAAGGCGTTGCCAACATCATTGTTGCCAACAGGACTATTGAGCGAGCTGGACGATTGACCGCCATGTTTGGCGGCAAAGCAGTGCTGCTGTCTGATCTACCCCGGGTACTGCCTGCCAGCGATATTGTCATCAGCTCCACTGCCAGCCCAGTGCCAGTGCTGGGCAAAGGAACCGTTGAGCGGGCACTGAAATTGAGAAAACACCGCCCCATGTTCATGGTCGATATCGCCGTTCCCAGAGATATTGAGCCCCAGATCAGCGATCTGGCAGATGTTTTTCTCTATACCGTCGACGACCTGCAAGACGTGGTTGCCGACAATCTCCAACAGCGAAAAGACGCCGCTCGCCAAGCGGAGCGCATGATTGAAGCAGACACCTTTGAGTTCATGACCCGTCTGCGCGCGCTTGATGCCGTCAACCTGTTGCGCGTCTACCGCCAGAATGCCGAAGCGGTGAGGGACCAGGAGCTGAAAAAAGCCCTGCTTAGTCTGGCCAAAGGTGCCCAGCCTGAGGACGTGCTACTGCAATTAGCCCGCACCCTGACGAACAAGCTGATGCATCACCCCAGCGTCCAACTGAAAAATGCCGCCGCCAAAGGCCAGCACAAGCAACTTGAGTGGGCGCAAAAACTGCTGGGACTGAACCCTGGCCAAGCCTGGGACTCAGCAAACTCGCAACAGTCATCAGATTATGAGCATTAGTTCTCGAAAAATACTCCGATTCCGGTAACAATCCCCCCTGCTACGCTGTTATTAGCACTTTTTGTTCAGCGCCCGATTTTAACCCCCTTATAACCAAAGTTTGTCACCACATGAAACAGTCTATCCTCGTCAAACTGGAAAACCTCGGCGAACGCTTTGAAGAGCTGGCCGCGCTGCTGAGCGACCCCGGGGTCATCGGCAACCAGGACCAGTTCCGCAAATTCTCCCAGGAGTATGCTGAGCTGGAACCCGTGGTGAAAGCCTACCAGGAATACGACCAGCTACTCAGCGACCGGGCCGAGGCTGAGGCCTTGATGGCAGAGGGCGACCCGGAAATGGCGGTGCTGGCCCGCGACGAGCTTGACAACTGCGAAGCGCAGCTGCCAGAGATGGAGAAAAGTCTGGAAGTCCTGCTTTTGCCTAAAGACCCCCGTGACGGCCTCAACACCTTTCTGGAAATCCGTGCCGGGACTGGTGGCGATGAAGCGGCTATTTTTGCCGGTGACCTGTTCCGAATGTACTCCCGCTATGCCGAAAAACGCGGTTGGCGCATTGAGGTGATCAGCGCCAACGATGGTGAACACGGAGGTTACAAGGAGATCATTACCCGGGTGATTGGCGCTGACGTTTACGGTCGCCTGAAATTCGAATCCGGTGCCCACCGCGTGCAGCGCGTGCCGGAAACTGAGTCCCAGGGGCGCATCCATACCTCGGCCTGTACTGTGGCGGTGATGCCAGAACCGGACGAGCAGCAAGCTATCGAGATCCGTAAAGAAGAACTGCGCATTGACACTTACCGTTCATCCGGCGCTGGTGGCCAGCACGTTAACACCACCGACTCGGCAATTCGCATCACCCACTTGCCCACTGGCATTGTGGTGGAGTGTCAGGATGAGCGCTCGCAGCACAAAAACAAGGCCAAGGCACTGAGCTGGCTGGCTGCCAAGCTTCAGGATGCCCAGGATGCGGCCGCTGCCAAAGAGATCAGCGATACCCGCAAGAGTCTGGTAGGCAGTGGTGATCGCTCAGAGCGCATTCGCACTTACAACTACCCGCAGGGTCGGGTGACTGACCATCGCATCAACCTGACCCTGTACAAGCTGCAAGAAATCGTTGAGGGTGAGCTGGATCCAGTCATCGACCCATTGTTGCAGGAGCACCAGACCGAACTACTCGCCAACCTGGCAGGCGAATAAGCCATGAGCAGTGCTCGTATAGATACCTCTTTGACGCAAGCGACTCAGACACTGGCCAGCAGCACCACGGCACGCCTGGACGCCGAGCTGTTGCTGGCTCATGTGCTTAACCAGCCACGCGGCTACCTTTTTACCTGGCCAGAGCGCTTGCTGAGCGATGCCGAAGCCACTACGTTCCGGCGACTGGTTAATCAACGACGCGACGGTGTACCTGTAGCCTATCTGATCGGTCAGCGTGAGTTCTGGCACCTGACGCTGAAAGTCACTGAAGCGACGCTGATTCCCAGGCCAGACACCGAACTGCTGGTCGAGCTAGCCCTTGACCTTCAGCCCAGTCAGGCAGCCATTAAGGTGGCAGATCTCGGCACAGGCAGCGGTGCCATCGCTCTGGCTTTGGCCAGCGAGCGGCCACACTGGTATGTTGTGGCCATCGATAAAAGCTCCGCAGCGCTGACCGTAGCCAGGGAAAATGCCATCAATAATGGCATTCCTAACACAACGTTTCTGAAAGGCTTATGGTGTGATTCACTGGCGGCAGGGTCTATGAGCATGATCGTCAGCAACCCTCCGTACATTGCCAGCGCCGATCCGCACTTGATGGAAGGCGATGTCCGCTTTGAGCCAATATCTGCCTTGGCCAGTGGTACTGACGGCCTGAATGACATTCGCCAGATCGCCAGACAAGCCCTACCCTGCCTGGTATCCGGTGGCTGGCTGCTCCTGGAGCACGGCCACGATCAAGGTGCCGCAGTACGGAATATTCTGACCTGCGCCGGCTTCACCGAAATCCGCACAGAAACTGACCTGGCTAACCACGACCGCGTCACTCTGGCCCAAAAGCCAGACGGGTAAGACCGTCTGCCACTTGATATCCTGACCGGCTTAGAACTGAAGTAGTAAGTAAATAAATAACATGCATACCCAGCAGCCCTCCTTATGGGTAAACTGGAGGGCACTCTGATTGCTCAACTGAGCCAAATGACTATTTTTGAAAAGATAGAACGGCACGAAAGTGCCGGCACAATTCAGGTCCGATGAACCTTTGACGGGCACATGGAGATAAAATGTTCGCCAGACGATTTCACAGCTTTTTACAACAAGATTATGCCATTGGCATTCTGCTCTTCGTTGCTGCCGCACTGGCCATGCTCTGTGCCAATACACCTTTTGCCGTTTACTACGATTTACTGCTGTCGACTCCCGTACGCTTTATGATTGGCCCGCTGGATATCCACAAGCCATTGCTGCTGTGGATAAACGACGGATTGATGGCGATATTCTTCCTGTTGATTGGTCTGGAGGTAAAGCAAGAGGTACTTGATGGTGAATTAAGCTCACCGGCGCAAGTGATGCTGCCGGGCATCGGCGCCATCGGCGGTATGTTAGTGCCCGCGTTGATTTACGTCGCGTTCAACTACACCGACCCTATTGCCATCAAAGGCTGGGCCATTCCAGCAGCCACAGACATCGCCTTTGCCGTAGGCATTCTCGCGCTGCTGGGCAAACGGGTACCGGCCTCGCTGAAAATTTTCCTGCTAGCTCTGGCCATTATTGATGACTTGGGTGCCATCGTTATCATTGCCCTGTTCTACACAGAAGATCTGTCGCTTGGCTCTATCGGCATCGGAGCGGCATTGCTGGCCGTGCTGGCACTATTCAACTATCGGGGCGTCAGCAAAACCAGCCCTTATCTGTTTGTCGGTGCCCTGCTGTGGGTCTGCGTCCTGAAATCCGGCGTCCATGCCACACTGGCCGGCGTATTGCTGGCGTTCACCATTCCACTGAAAACTTTTGACCGCCAGGGCCGCTCACCTCTCAAAGCGCTTCAGCACCAGCTACACAGCAAGGTGAACTACCTGATTTTGCCAATTTTTGCCTTTGCCAATGCCGGCCTTGAGCTTAACGCTGAACAAATCAGAAGCCTCGCTGACCCGATCCCCCTGGGCATTGTTGCCGGCCTGTTCCTGGGCAAACAGATTGGTATCTTCTCCTTCTGCTGGCTGGCGATCAAATCTGGACTGGCCAAACTTCCCAATGGGGCAGGCTGGTTGCATATGTATGGCCTGTCAATTTTGTGTGGCATCGGCTTTACCATGAGCTTGTTTATCGCATCCCTGGCGTTTGTGGGTGTACCTACCAGCTATTTGGTATCAGATCGCATTGGTGTACTGACTGGCTCCATACTCTCAGCCGCTCTGGGCTTTGCCATCCTGTTCTGGGCCGGACGCAAAAAAGCCTGAGCCCCGCCATAAGCCGCCAGTGTTACACGCTGGCGCAGCCAAACCAACACATCTCTCAGCCACCCCCTTTCACCCCGCCCAAGGCAATTGCAGCCACTGAAGGGGGGAGATGTACTGAGACTCACAATTCCTGGCGTATTGTCGAATGCTTGAAAATTCTGCTCGACAAAAAACCAGTTATCGAAATAGACCAGCTATACCCAATGGATTTCAAGTTGATTCGAGGCGACAAATGAGCGAAGCCCCGGGAGCATAGAAATACTATGTGACCGGGGAGGGCGAATGCAGCCAACAAAGTAGCAACTTGAAAGGCGACGGGTATAAACAATTTGTTGAAAACCACTGCCAATAAAGGCCTTTTCGAAGGTTTACAAATGCTGATCGATGCGGTGCGAATGACCTGATGGGGCTTTGTATTGGGCTGTCATGGGCAATCACAGCAGATCTCTCCCGATCCTGATCCTTATCCGCAAGATCACAGGTGGAGAATTTCGCTCAGTTCGTTAAACTCGCTAGACTTGTTCATTTGGTTGTAACATTCAAAGGAACCTGACCAGCACCCAGATTCAATAAGGGACAGTCCCGAAATAACTTCCGCATTTATGGAATCTGAACCTCGTTCGGA
>JAKROC010000006.1 GCA_024509075.1 Endozoicomonas sp. | reverse complement strand
AAAGTAAATGGCATTTTTTCGTAACTGCCATATTGAACTTGGCTAAGGTAGCATATTCGAAGGCTACGGGTAAGTTGCAGGATCGGTCATAACTAAACTACAGTGTTTTGGCGTTTTGCATCGGCACAACCTGGTTAACCGCTCGTTGCCAACTCTGACCGACCCTGAACCAGACAAAATTTTCAGAATTATTCGCTTTATAAGCTGCGCTCTATAGTAAATAACTCAGGACTGACATGGGGAATGATTCGAAGAAACTCTGGTGGCAGCACAGCATTGCTGTCTCTTTTGAGCAGTCCACCATTGGCAAACAGGTTACTGTATATCAGATTTTTATCTTTGACTTCTGACAGAACAATAACCAGCCCTCCACCGAGTAACCCCCAACACTGTAAGGCCTTTTTTACCTGACAGGATGAATTGCCCTGAACATCCGGGAAAGTTATCAGCAGGCAGCTGTCTGACGAGATTAGCTCTCTATGAGCACTGAGGTATTTTCCGTACTCTTCGATAACCACCCCCTCCTCATCGAACTCATCGAAAAATACCATCTGTCTCTGGCCATCTTGCGGCTTAAGTATGTCCTCCCCGGAATAGGTATCAAGGCTGGTGACTGCAACGTTACTCCCGATACTATTCATTGCGGCCTGCAACGTGCCTATACCAGCACAAATGTGAATTAACTTTGCAATGGCATGGTGCTGGCAAAAATCATCAAACACCTGGGCAAGCCTTTTTGTGATCATAAAGCCACCAATTCCTTCCTTGCGAACAAAAAGTTCAGAATACCTTTTCGCGAAATTTTTTGCCGAAACAAAATTCTTATTCCATAAAATACGCATGCCAGTCTGAGCATAATCCCCGCCGGTTGTACTTGCAGCGTTTAAAAAAATGGCTTCTTCACCCTGGTTGGCGCTTGCTGCCACAAGTTCAACCTGTTGAGTTTCATATTGCACAACCGGAGAAAACATATCCATAAGCTGCATACTACTGAGCAAATTCTGAAAATTTCGTCGGTGACGCCTCGCTCCCCGTTTGTACCTTGATACCTCTGATAGAATTTCATTAGCCAGGTCAGCAGGGCCAAGTTCAAGCGAAAGCTCCTGAACAACTTCAATTACCAGAGGGCTCTCAGAAATTATTCCGTAAGGAAAGCTGTGACTGTCGTTAGCGAACGACATCAGCAAAACACTCAGTTGATCCAGATGGTAGTTAGCCCAAGCATTCAGCATGCGTGAAACTTCATCCATGTACCGGCCATTTTTTGCCTCTAGAACATCCTCCCTGATTCTTTCAAGATGACTTCTCTCGTAAATATTCCCGAGTATGGCGATCATCCTTTCAAACTTCATTTTGCCCTGGCATTCTACTTCTGCAGCCAGCTGATCCAGCTCTTCTTTAATCTTTTTATAACAATCAACTTGTTTGGCGATGTCGGCAAAAAGTCCTTTTTCCCGGTCGAATAGCTGTTGGTTGTTAGCTTTGAACAGGTGCCGCTGGCTTATTTTTTCGGCCTTATGCATTTCAAAATTTATCGACACAGGGATATCGGAATTATCAGACGCTGATGAAGAATTCTGGAGCGACATGTCTGCATCAGGTGTTATGGAAACTGTTCTTTGAGCAAAACAGGTTCTTGCAACAACCTCTCTGTCGGGCAGCAGACTTGTTGAAGGTTGGTTACATACCACTTTGGTTTTGCTAATTTCAGCATCAGGACTCATGCCATTATTTAAGATCATTTTCTTACCTCAATACAGCTACAACAGGTCACAACAGACTACAACAGCCTCAGAGAGGTAGTTGGAAGGATGTTTTGGAACTGCCACAAAAAAAGGCGAGTCCATTGTTGATTCGCCTTTGTTGTTAACACTTCATTTTTTGTTAACCACTACCTTCGTCCATAAGTATCTTGGCTTCTTTTTTCTGGACGTCAGTCCCCTGCTCTAACACTTCCTGCAAAATGGCAGAAGCTCCATCCCTGTCCCCCATATCGATATAAGCTCTGGCAAGATCAAGCTTGGTAGCCACTTCGTCACTTTCTGAAAGAAAATCAAAATCTTCATCCAGGGAAGCCTCCAGGCTACTCACTCCCTGGTTGGAAAAGGCTGCCTCACTGTCACTGGCCAAGGTATTTTCTGTGTCAAATTGCAGATCCAGATCCTCAAAGTCCACATCGGGTTCGGCATTGCCTGCCGTTTCTGGATTGATGGATGACTTGAAGTCATTGTCTGCCAACTCAAGCCCATCAAGGTCAAGATCGGGAATATCATCCTCATCAATGGAGGCGACCAGCTCATCATCGAAACTGGACTGAGGTTCTGCAGTTTGGGCAATAGCCTTCGCATCACCCAGGGCTTCCAGTTCGGTCAATACCTGTCCGGTATCGGTATCTTCGAATTTTGTCTCAACTTCTTCCGCTGTGTGGGCCAGCGCTTGATCAAATTTTGCTGCGACCTCAGCGCTGGGAGAGGCCACGGGCTTTGGGGAGGCATCAGTCCGCGCCTCCGTTTTAGCTGCACCAGGCCGAGGCCGATAGTTTCTCTCGCTGGCTTCTGTTTCCTCTCGCTTTTTTCGTCGCCGATGGATCAGCAACCAGACAACCCCTGCAAAAGGAATCAATCCCAGCAGCAGGTACAGAGGTTTATTATCAACCAGGCCAGAAACAATGTCAGTCACTTGAGACTCTGCTGGCTCTTCAAGACTGTTATTTTGTTGCAACCGCTGCTGAAGAACTGCCATCTGGTCATCTTTCATTTCCACCAGACGCCTCAGGGTTACGATCTGATCATCAAGATCCTGCAAGCGGCTGCTTAATTCAGCATTTTCCCGGCTGAGTTTGTCAAGCTGCTCGCGAGTCATCGCCAGCTCGGTCTGCAAGGCGGCATTCTCCTGGTCAATGCCGCCACCAGTATCCTGACCACTGCCAGTGGCTACCTCTGCTGAAACGATGGCCAGTTTGTCATCCACTGTCGTTTTTTGGTCAGACAAGGCTGGGGCCTGGCTGCGGGTGGCGTCAAGCTGTGCCACCTGACTGCGCCACTGCTGCCATTCGCGATTTTGCCGGGACACCACAGCAATAGCATCGCTGACAGGCAAACTGGTTATCTCCACGCGATCGGGAATTCTGAGAATTTCACCATTTTTAAGCCGGTTAATGTTGCTATCAACAAACGACTGTGGGTTTTTACGCTGAATTGCCAGCATAGTTTGCTGGACTGTGACGCCCGGGTCCGGTCGCACTTGCTGGGCAATGTTCCACAAATTGTCGTTACGTTTAACCTGGTAATCCGGAAGCTGGCCACCCGCTGCTTGACTGCTGCTGTTGAGCATAAGAGATCCCGGAAGCGTATTACGCTCTGGGCGAACTGCACCAGAGGGGGGCAAATACCCGGAACGGCTTGCTGGTCTGGCGCTGGGGGCTCGAGGGGCATTGGGCAAGACAACTGAGGATAGCGGCAGGCCACTGAAAACCGGAGGATCAAGCAGCAAAGTGTACTCTTTTAACAAGCGACCGCTGGGCCAGTGCACTTCTACCAGGAAATTAAGAAAAGGCTCCTGAATAGGATTTTTACTGGTAATTTTGATAATACCTTTGCCATTGGGACCCACTTCGGTTTTAAACTTAAGATCATTCAACACTTGGGGGCGCTCAACCCCGGCTCGGGCGAAATCAGACTTGCTGGCTAGATTTGACAGTATTTCGCTACGCGAGAGATCTTCGACCTGCATTAACTCGATTTCAGCTATCAGAGGTTGGTTCAATGCAGTATGGAGCTTCACATCACCCAGCCCCAGAGCAAGAGCATTTACCGAAGCGATGCCCCCTGCCAGTGCAGACATCGCCACAAGAAGTTTGTGCAGTCTCATCGTGAATCCTTATTATATACGCAGACCGTCAGCGCCCCTCATGCCAACGACAGCTGCCACTGAGGCAGCTCGTCTTAAGCCGTTATCCACAAAAAGGTACACCAGGGAGTAATTCTAAATTATCACTCAGCCAAACCTTTTATCAATAACCGAATTAATTCAACGGTGTGAATGGCACCTCTTTTGAAACTATCGACCGCCAGCCAAAAACTCAAGTCAGTACCATAATCCGATTTATGGCAAAGTTTGCCCATAAGAAGGTAATTGCTACCAGCAGCATCAGCAATGGTTGGCACTTCACCGAACTCTGTCAGCAAAATTTCAGGGAACTCTGCAAGTAAAGACTGTATTTCGTAAATATCAACCGATTGGACAGTATCTATATCAATAACACAGCTATCACCAAAAAAAACCGGGGCTGTCATGCTGGTCACGCGAATATCGAGCTCTTCGCCCAATGCTGCCAGCAACTCACTGCGGATCACAGCTTCCCCAGTTATCTCTTGAGCTACGTTGGACAAGTCAGGAATCAGATTGTAAGCGAGTCGCTGGGCAAAATCGCCCTGTTCCACCGGTTTGCCGTTGAGCAACTCAATAGTTTGTTGGCGCAGCGCTTCAACACCTTTTTTGCCCAGTGCAGCCACTGGTTGCATCAGTACCAGATTTATTCGACCAAGGGTAAATTGTTGATGAATTCGTTGCAGCAACGGCAGCAGCGGAGCAGCGGCAGAGCCCGGTACAGCCAGGTAGCGATTTTCTGCCAGCTCAGTCAGCAAATGCTCGTTCAGACCAGGCAACACAGGCAGCATGTGGCCCGGCATCACCGCACCTTTAGACGCATCGATAACAATGCAACCACACTCTATCGCCCGGGTCATCAGCGGAACATTACGATCACACCTGGCAGGCATCAACAAAAAATCAGTATTGGAAATGTCGGCATCTTCAGCGGCAACACATGCCAATGTTTCGCCCTGAAATTCAATAAAAGCTGGCTCAGAAGATTCACTGATGGGCAGCAGGTTGAGCACGGGCAACAATTGACCTGTAGACAGTGGCTCTGCCAGCTGTTGAACGATAGTTTCGCCAGCAAGTGTGTCGGTCGCATAAATTGCAATATTGAAAGTTCTGCTCATGGAAATATGATCTCAGTCACAAATGCTTGAAGTTAGAGAAAAAAGCGACAATTCTACTTGAGCAGAATTGTTGAAAGTTAACCCAGAAAAAACAGCGGACAGACTTGAGTCATGGTTTGCGCTGAATCGCTCAGAGTGAGGAAAGCCCTGGAGTATTTTTGCTCTGCCACCACCCCGAATAGCCCTTGAGCATCAGGGCTTCACAATAAGATGCCTAACATGCGCCGCAATGGCTCCGCAGCTCCCCACAACAACTGATCGCCCACAGTGAAAGCCGACAGGTATTGCGGCCCCATATTTAACTTGCGCAGGCGACCAACAGGAATGTTCAGAGAACCGGTTACGGCCGCTGGAGTCAGATGTCGTATGGTTTCCGCCCGACCATCAGGCACCACCTTGACCCAGTCATTAGCGCTGGCAATCATGTCCTCAATGTCCGCCAGAGGAATATCATCACGCAACTTGATGGTCATTGCCTGACTGTGACAACGCATCGCCCCAACGCGCACGCAAACGCCATCAACAGGAATAGGCGCCTGCTGACGGCCGAGAATTTTGTTGGTTTCCGCCTGCGCTTTCCACTCTTCACGGCTCTGGCCATTGCCAAATTCCCGGTCAATATAGGGAATCAAGCTACCAGCCAGAGGAGCACCGAACGCAGCGGTTGGCAGGGAGTCGTTTCTTAACAGAGCCGTAGTCTTGCGATCGATAGCCAAAATAGTGCTGGCTGGATTAGCCAGTTCACCAGCAACATGATCGTGAATGCAACCCATTTGGGCGATCAACTCACGCACGTTGCGAGCCCCGGCACCACTGGCCGCCTGATAGGTCATGGCACTGACCCACTCAACTGCATCGTGCCGGAAAAGTCCACCAATGGCCATCAGCATCAACGACACCGTACAGTTACCACCGATAAAATTCTTGACTCCGTCGTCCAGTGCCCGGTCAATTACCTCCCTGTTAACCGGATCAAGTACCACTACCGCGTCATCACTCATGCGCAGTGTTGAGGCGGCATCGATCCAATAGCCCTGCCAGCCGATAGTACGCAGTGGTTGAAGAACTTCGGTTGTATAATGCCCCCCCTGACAGGAGACAATCACGTCCATCGCAGCAAGTGCTTCAAGATCACGGGCATCCTGCAGGAACCGGGGCAGTAAACCAACATCAGGTCCAGGCTGGCCTGGCTGAGAAGCGGAAAAGAAAACCGGCTCAATGCCCCGGCTATGGAGTCGGACAAAGTCCTGCTCTGCCTGCATTCGCTCGAGCAACACAGAGCCAACCATGCCACGGTAGCCAACAAAACCTACTTTTTTCATATTTTCAAATCCAGGAAAGCTTCCCCCCTGTGCGCATTATGGGAAAAATCCGGCGCAGTAAGCGTTCGAATCATTTCAGGCACACACCAGTTACCGCACTGGCTGACATTCTGGTCAATGCAACCTCTGCGCTCAAGTCCACTTGAGCGTTTTTGCGCCAAACGCCGACGATTGTCAACTGCCATCATGAAATTGGGCTGCCACCAGGTTAACTTTCCTGCTCCGACTCTCCCCCGCTTATCGACTCTGCGCAAGGAGCAGATCAACCGGAACAAAACGTCAGCCACACGGTATTTCACACCACCATGGATCGGACAGTTCAGGTCAGGCTTCTTTGGTCAAACGGATAAATTAGCCCAGCAAATACTACTCGCAGACAACTTCTTACCCGCGTATAGTTCGCACCTCCCTCTGTTACTCATGAGATTATCACATTATGTTCAATGCACTGGTGCTGAACCAGCAAGACAAGAAAACCATCGCCGCCATAGAACAGCTGGATGAGTCTGCGCTGCCAGCGGGGGATGTGGTTGTTGGCGTCAAATACTCCTCCCTCAACTATAAAGATGGCCTGGCTATCACCGGCAAGGGCAAGATTGTCCGTGAGTTCCCCATGGTGCCAGGCATTGACTACGCCGGCCACGTCATCTCCTCGCAGGATGAGCGTTACCAGCCCGGCGATGCCGTGATCCTGACAGGCTGGGGTGTTGGTGAAAATCACTGGGGTGGCATGGCCGAAAGGGCCAGTGTGCGTGCTGACTATCTGGTGCCCATGCCGGCCGGACTGGATAGCCGTAAAGCTATGATTATTGGCACCGCTGGCCTGACAGCCATGCTCTGCTTGATGGCATTGGAAAGCACTGGCATTACTCCTGACAAGGGGGAAATCCTGGTCACCGGTGCCAGTGGCGGTGTTGGTAGTGTTGCCATTACCTTGCTGAATCAGCTGGGTTACCAAGTAGTGGCCGCGTCAGGCCGGGCGACGAACGGCGAATGGTTAAAATCCATAGGTGCCCACCGGGTCATCGACCGGGCAGAACTGCTAGAGCCGGCACGTCCTCTGGAAAAACAGCTATGGGCTGGTTGTATCGATACAGTGGGCAGCAACGTGCTAGCCAAAGTGCTGGCTCAAATTGACTATCAGGGTGCAGTAGCTGCCTGTGGCCTGGCTGGCGGTTTTGATCTGCCAACTACGGTGATGCCATTCATTCTCCGTGGCGTAAAACTGCTGGGTGTGGACTCAGTTATGTGTCCGTTTGAACAGCGTCTGCAAGCCTGGAACCGTCTGACCGAACTGTTGCCAGAGTCATTCTACGCCCAAGCCGCAACAGAAATTGAGCTGCAAGCAGTTCCTGAGATGGCCGAAGCGATTACTCTTGGTCAAGTGACTGGCCGGACGTTGATCAGAGTTTAACGCCTGCGGGACTGGCAAATCCCATCTCACCGGTTGACAAACAAAGATTGTCACAGCCTGCGTTTGTCAACATGGCGATTTAGCCTCTACACTTCTTTTTGATTACCCATCACCTGCTGTCCACACCTCTTTGCGCTCAGTAAAACAATGAACTACCGCCAGTTACTGTACGTCATTGGTCTTTTTTTGAGCACACTGTCTGTGTGCATGCTGATCCCGGTCATGTACGACTTGTTGACCAGGAACGTGGAAATCTGGGAGTTCGTCACGGCAGCAATCATCACGGCGATTACAGGCGTGATCCTGATTACTAGCTGCAAGCAGGAACATTTCAATATCCGGCCAAAGCAAGTTTTTATGATCACCACCCTCTGCTGGCTGGCAGTCAGCGGGTTTGCCGCGCTGCCCCTGTGGTTCAAACTGCCCATCAGCTATACCGATGCCTTTTTTGAAACAATGTCAGGCATAACCACCACCGGCTCAACCATTCTGACGGGGCTCGACCGACTGACTCACTCCGTGCTGATTTGGCGCTCATTGTTGCAGTGGTTTGGCGGCATTGGGTTTATTGTGGTGGCCGTGGCGGTTTTGCCACAACTGAAAGTGGGTGGCATGCGGCTTTTTCAGAGCGAATCCTCGGACTGGTCAGAAAAAACCTTGCCTCGCTCTGGCGCCATTGCCAAGCGCATTATCGGCACCTATCTATTGATGACCGCCACCTGTGCCTACTTGTACCTGTTGGGCGGCATGACGATGTTTGAGGCCATTAATCACGCCATGACCACGGTCTCAACAGGCGGTTACTCAACGTCCGATGCATCCATGGGTTTTTTTACCAGCCAGCTGGTCATATGGACCAGTACAACCTTTATGATCCTGGCCAGCTTGCCCTTCACCCTGTTTGTGCGCTGTATGCGGGGCGAATATCACAGCCTCCACAAAGATATTCAGGTGCAGGCGTTTGTCATCCTGCTAGTAGTGATCTGGCTGATTTTAAGCCTGTGGCTGTGGAATAACTCGCACTATAGCTTTTGGCAAGCTCTTACACTGGTCTCTTTTAACACCACATCAACCGTCTCTACGACAGGTTACGCCTACGGCGACTACACCCTCTGGGGCGGCTTTGCCAAACTGATGTTTTTCTTTTTGCTGTGCGTTGGGGGCTGCTCAGGATCCACAGCCGGAGGCATCAAGATTTTCCGCTTCCAGATTGGCAGCAGGCTGCTGCATATTCAGCTAAAACACCTGATACACCCAAAAGCATGCCTGGTACAAAACTATAACGGCCAGAAAATCACCGATGACATTCTACGCTCACTGATCGGCTTCAGCTTTTTCTTCATCCTGCTGATTGTGGTTATGAGCCTGCTGTTAACGCTGTGCGGTCTGGATCCCATAACCAGTGTCAGCGGAGCGACCACAGCGGTGGCTAATGTGGGCCCCGGCCTTGGCAAGATTATTGGTCCGGCCGGAAATTTCAGTTCCCTGCCCGATGGAGCCAAGTGGATTTTGAGTGCCGGGATGCTGCTGGGCAGACTGGAAGTTATCACCGTTCTGGTGCTTTTTACCCCGATATTCTGGAAAGACTGAGCAGGCTACTTGCTCTTCACGCACGTTTTGATGTTGCGCTGCAAACAACAAAAATCCGGGAAAAATACCGGGCAGCATTTTGTGACTTTATGCCAAACCAGTATTTTTATTCCGTTACCGAACTGAAAACGTTAATGCGACAGGCGCAATTTCATATTCATACTTTGGCCATCAACCCTGTTGATAAATCATTTGCCAATAATGAACAATGGCTTGGCTTTGTCCGACAATGGCTTAGTGAATATAAATATCCGCTAGGGGACAGTCCCGAAATAACTTCCGCATTTATGGAATCTGAACCTCGTTCGGACTGAGCCTGTCGAAGTGCGGTGACAGCACCCTTCGACTCGGCCCGGGACGAACGGAAGCCGGGAAGTTATTTCAGGACAAATCCTAAAGAATTATCCGCTTCTGGCAGAGAGCTTCCTGAATGATGTGATCAACGACTACTTAACCGCTCGAAGCAGAACCGGGCAGCTGTGTGACAGGGAAGGAGCTGACTGTTACCCGGTTGCGACCAAAGCACACCAAGGCTGAAAATGACGGATTGCCTGCAGAAATTGGCCAGAAAATACCTTGCCGCAAAACTTGGCCATTTTACAACAAGCACACTATCAAGTGATATAATTCATCAAAATCATTACTGAATGTTTAACGATTTTCACATCCTGTAAAGCTTGTTACCAAGCGTTACACACTCCCTCTCAGGATTTGCAGGAAATTGACCTGCGTCAATTTTGATCGCTCTGATCATCCTGTAACATCATGAAAACTTCAATCTTCTGATTTTTATCCAGTTGTAGAGAACTTTGTCCGTGCTGACGAACTCCCAATTAGACAAGCACTTGATCAGCCAGATTCATGATCGTGCCCAGCGCAATCCACAGCATATTGCCATGCGTTGCGCTGCCGATGGCTCTGATCACCAGCCAGCAGCCTGGTGTCAAGAGATAAACTGGCAACAACTGATCGAAAAGATTGACCAGACATCTTTGGCCCTGTTGCAGTTGGGCCTCGGGGTGCAGGAAAAAGTGTGTATCTGGTCTCAGAACATGCCCCAATGGAGCATTGCCGACCTGGGCTGTTTGCAGGCACGTCTTGTGGTGGTTCCACTGTATCCAACCAGTACTATAGAGCAAGTTCGTTATATTCTTGAGGAAACCAGAGCTTCATTGCTGTTTGTCGGCGAACAGGAACAATTTGATGCAGCAGTAAAACTTCTTACTTTGTCGTCCAGTTTAAAGACTATTGTCGTTTTTGACTCATCTGTAGCCATTGAGAGCTGTCCCGGGGCGATCCACTTCGATGACTTCATCCGCAACTGTGCTAATCAGACCATGCTGGATGAACGACTGGCCGGGCGCTCGATGGATGACCTTTTCACCCTGATGTACACCTCTGGCACCACCGGTGAACCCAAGGGTGTAATGCTCGACTACAACAATATTGCTGCGAGCTATGACGGCCACGATCAGATTCTTGATGTTGACAGCACGGATACATCATTGTGCTTCTTGCCGTTGAGCCACATTTTTGAGCGCGGCTGGAGCTTTTATGCCCTGACCCGGGGGGCCACCAATGTATACATCAGAGACCCTCGCCAGGTCGCCACTGCCCTGAAAAGCGTCAAACCAACGGTACTGTGTGCAGTGCCAAGATTTTTCGAGAAAATCTACACAGCCCTGCACAACAAAGTTTCCAGCGCACCGTTTTTCCGACGTAAAATTTTTGCCACCGCCCTGAAAATAGGGGCAGCGCACCTGGAATATCGCCGCAAGGGAATAGCCCCCCCCAGATATCTCGAGAGACTCTACCACGTGGTTGACAAGGCAGTGTTCAGCAAAATACGTGCTGAACTGGGTGGCAATATCCGCTTTATGCCCTGTGGCGGTGCCCGTCTTGATGAAGAAATAAACCGTTTCTTCCATATTATCGGCGTTGATGTGAGAGTTGGTTATGGCATGACCGAAACCATGGCAACAGTGACATGCTTCCGCGGTACCGAGCATGAATTTGACTCTTGTGGCATCCCGCTGCCCGGCATTGCCGTGCGCATAGGAGACGAAGGTGAAATTCAGGTCAAAGGGGGGACGGTAATGCGCGGCTATTACCGCAAGCCCGAGGAGACAGCGAAAGCCTTCACCTGCGATGGCTGGCTGCGCACAGGCGACGCCGGTCTGATCGACGATAACGGTGCGCTGCGTATGACCGAGCGCATCAAAGAGCTGATGAAAACGTCCAACGGCAAGTACATTGCACCCCAATACATCGAAGGTACGCTGATAAAAGACCGCTTTATCGAGCAGATTGCCATTATTGCTGATGCGCGCAACTACGTCACCGCACTGATTGTCCCAGCCTTTGAAGCCCTCGAAGAGCACGCCAAAGCTTTGAACCTGAAATACCACAGTCACAAAGAGCTGATCCAACACAGGACTATCCAGAAGTTGATCCAGGAGCGGGTCAATCAGATCCAGCAGGGGCTGGCCAAATTTGAGCAGGTAAAGAAATTTACTCTGTTGCCCAAGGAGTTCTCCATTGAGCTCGGCGAACTCACTCCTACCCTGAAGTTACGCCGCAGGATCATTATGAAGCGCTTCAAGAAGGAAATTGAGGAAATGTACGTACCCAAGGCCGGAACCTGACAATACTGAATGAATTTATAACACTTTGTTAGTGCTGAAGTCGGGCATCAATACCGGTCGACCTACACCCAAAGGATTTCAAGTTGATTCGAGGCGGCAATTGAGCGAAGCCCCGGGGGCGTGGAAATACTACGTGACCGGGGTGACGACTGCATGGATGCAGGAGGTAGAGCAACGCATGGAGCAGTTGCCGAGCGCAATGCAGCCAACAAAGTAGCAACTTGAAAGGCGACGGGTATACACCTCGATCGAGAGAGCAAAAACCACTGCCAGTGAAGGATGCAGCTGCAACGGCGGCATTTTCCTGCAAAAAATTCGACACCAGTAAATCAGCCTGTGATACCCTGTATCGCCATCGTCCTCACCCTGATTCTGGTCATGTCTGTAACTATCATCCGCCGCGCCTATAATCTTTCGTCCTGTGATTTTTCCCCTGAAATGAATCCGCTGCTGGCACGAATTTACAACGCCAGGGGGATATCATCCCAAAATGACCTGCCCTTGCAACTGCAACAGCTAAACGACTTTCGGCAACTGAAAGACAGTGGCAAAGCCACTGAAATTCTGGCCAATGCCATTATCAATCGGCAACGGCTGCTCATTGTCGGCGATTTTGACTGCGATGGTGCCACCAGCAGTGCGCTCGGTGTGCTTGCCCTGCGCAGTATGGGTGGCATTGCCGACTACCTGGTGCCAAACCGTTTTGATTACGGCTACGGCCTGACTCCAGAGATTGTTGAAGTGGCCTTGTCGTTTCAACCAGATATCCTGATCACGGTGGATAACGGCATTTCCAGCATTGCCGGAGTGCAGGCAGCCAAAGCTCACGGCATGACAGTCGTGGTGACCGATCACCATCTGGCAGGCCGAGAGTTGCCGGCGGCCGATGCCATCGTCAATCCGAATCAGCCGGGCTGCCCATTCCCGGGGAAGAGCACAGCGGGCGTCGGCGTGATTTTTTACCTGATGTGTATGCTCAGGACTGAACTGCGTAATCGGGGGCATTTCCAACACACGCCAGAACCCAATCTTGCCCAGCTGCTTGACCTGGTAGCTCTGGGTACAGTGGCCGACGTGGTCAAACTCGATAGCAACAACCGCATCCTGGTGCATCAGGGGTTATCACGCATCCGCTCAGGTCACTGCCGCCCTGGCATTACCGCCCTCATTGATGTATCTGGCAGGAATGCCACCACCCTGGTGGCCGCAGATCTGGGCTTTGCCCTGGGCCCACGGCTCAATGCCGCCGGTCGGCTGGATGATATGTCCCTTGGCATCGAGCTGCTGCTTTGTGACGATATGCAACGGGCGCGGGCGCTGGCTTTTGAACTTGATGGCCTGAACCAGGATCGCAAAGCCATTGAGAGAAGCATGCAGAGTCAGGCACTGGCCGAACTTGGGCAGATGCAGTTTGCCCAGAACGATCTGCCCTGGGGCATCAGTCTGTTCCAGGAAACCTGGCACCAGGGCGTGATCGGCATTCTGGCGTCAAGGGTCAAAGACCGGCTTAACCGCCCAGTAATAGCCTTTGCCGAGGCGGACAACCCTGAGGGAGAGCCGCAACTGAAAGGCTCTGCCCGATCGATCTGCGGACTGCATATACGCGACGCCCTGGACAGCATTGCCCGGCAAAACGATGGACTGATTATCAAGTTTGGCGGCCACGCCATGGCCGCCGGGTTATCGATCAGAAAATCTGACTTCGAGCGTTTCAGAGCCGCCTTTGATCTTGAGGTCAGACAACAGCTGACGACCGAAGACCTGATGGCTCAGATACATACCGATGGCGAACTGCTGCCCGAACAGATAAATATGACAACAGCATTCACCCTGCGAAATGGCGGCCCCTGGGGACAGAGCTTTCCGGAGCCAACATTTGACGGGCGCTTTCAGATTATTCAGCAGAAACTGGTGAGTGACAAACACTTGAAAATGGTTCTGAAAATACCAGGCAGTGAGCTGTGGCTGGATGCCATTGCCTTTAATATTGACAACCAGACGTGGCCAAACCCCAACATCCACCAGATTCAAGCCGTCTACAAGCTCGATATCAATGAGTTTCGCGGCCAGCAGAACCTTCAGCTGATGGTCGAGCATTTTGAGCCAGCTTAAGTCAGACCGTTGACTTTGCGCTCAAACAGCTCCAGCTGTTCAAGCGCCTGCGCTTCACGTAGATCAATTAACCTGACTCCCACACCAAGCAGGCGGACTGCCCGGCCACCGCGCTCCCAGGCACAGGCCAGCAACCGGGCAAAATGCTCGTCCAACGTTTCACCGGTGGCCGGCGGGCTCTCCTCTGAAGTGGTCTGGGTAAAATCGGCAAACTTTACTTTCACATAGTGTTTGTAAACCCGGTACTCACTTTCGATCGGCCGGAAGCGCTCCTGAAGCTCCTTCAGTAGGGGTTCCAGTTGAGCAATGGAGGTCTCCAGACCAACCAGATCGTGCTCGTAAGTGCGCTCGACAGAGAGTGATTTTCTGCGCCGGCTGGTCTGCACCTCTCGGTCATCATGCCCTCGGGCCAGCTCCCATAATCGCTCACCGAAACTGCCAAACCAGCGACTTAACTCCAGGATGGAGTAATGGCGCAGCTGGCCACAAGTCATGATGCCTTTTTGCTGCAACTTACCAGCCGTAACGCGCCCGACGCCGTGAATTTTTTTTACCGGCAAGTCAAAAAGAAAATCCTCGACCTGTGCGGGAGTGATGACAAAAAGGCCATCGGGCTTATTCCAGTCGCTGGCAATTTTGGCCAGAAATTTATTCGGTGCTACACCAGCGGAGACGGTGACTTTCAGTTTTTGTGCGATTTCCCGGCGTATCTCTTGAGCAATCAGTGTGGCACTACCGCGGCAGTGCTGGCTTCCTGTAACGTCCAGATAAGCCTCATCAAGAGATAACGGCTCAATCTGGTCTGTGTACTGTTGGAATATGTCGTGCGCCCTGGCCGACACTTCGCGATAGACGGAAAACCGGGGGGGAATGATTTTCAGTCCGGGACACAACCTCAGAGCCTGCGCCGACGACATGGCTGAACAAACGCCAAAGCGCCGGGCGCGATAATTGCAGGTGGCCACAACACCCCGACGCTCAGGCATCCCACCGACGGCCAGAGGCCTGCACGACAATCCCGGATTGTCACGCATTTCAATGCTGGCGTAGAAAGCATCGAAATCAATATGGATGATTTTCCTCTGAATCTCTTTGGGCGGGACGCTGCTGTGCACCAACGTTGTTATCCATCAATGTGTCCGGGATAACCCCTGTATATAGAGACAAGGTGACTTTGGCAAGCAGTTCCATCCAGGGCTCCTGCTCAGAGAACCACCGGGACGCACGTAGATTAAGGCCAAGGCAGCTTTGAAGATTGATCAGTGATCAAGATAGAGGTAATTGGCGGTCACCGCCATTGCAGTCAGCTTCTCACCGGTAAATGGCATAAATCCTGAACCTTCATTCTCAAACTGCCTGACCAGTGCAAAACAATCTTTCATCTGCTGCCATGGTGGTTCCGGTTCGCTCTTGAGTGTGGCAGCATCATTAAGACGTTGCCAGAAATGATGGTTGACAAAATGCTTGACTGAAGCGGTTAAGGGATAGTCGATATAACGCTCGACATTTCTGGCTCTGTTGCTGGCAAAATCACGATAAATAAAGGGAGAGGCAACGAGAGCGACAACGGCTCCGGCTGCAATAAACAGCAAAGGTTCAACCACTGCAACCACCAGGGTAGGCCCAAGAAAAAAACGGCAAAAAACATCTGTCACTCGGTTGTAAACCATATTAGCCAGCACCTGAGCAGGCTTGATGGAGTATTGAAACAGGGAACAAGTGCTCTTACGCCCGGCAATGCAATCCACGGCCTTCATCATCGGAGCATAGACAGTAACCCCGATAGCCCCACCAACAAGCGCAGCCGGGAGGGCAAACAGCAGGTGTCCGACAAAACTGCCGACCGCCTGATTAAGCTGAAAAGAGGAGGCAACTGGTGCCCACAGCACCTCTTTCAATGTATTCCATCCCGGGGAGAATTGTCGTACGTCGCGAATATCCTGCAACGCATCGAACTTTTTCTGCTGATCATCAAGGTAAGCCTCAGAATGAGCACCGGTAGCAATTGGATTAATTGATGTATGAGTTGGCAAAACCGGGTCAATCATGGAGAACCTCTTTAAACCTATGACCTTTTTGACCGATCTTTCAGGGTATAGTTCCGCAAATCGCTTTTGCTGATACTCGAACAGTTGCGATGAGAGGGGTTGCGCGATTTGATCTTTTCATCCTTAAGAACGGGCCAACAAAAACCATGCACCACAATATAATCATCGCGGATGACCACCCGCTGTTTCGCACTGCACTAAGACACTCAGTCAATCAAGTAGTTCAGGCACCGGATGTCTCTGAAGCCGCCACCATCAGCCAACTGCAATCAATGCTGGCGGAATCCCCCAACCCAGACCTGATCCTGCTGGATCTTAACATGCCGGGCGCACACGGGCTTTCGGCCCTGGTTTTTCTCCAGGGTCAATACTCAGATGTGCCCGTTGCCGTGATCTCAGCCACCGATGAGCAGTCAGTGATGCTGAAAGCCAAAAGTCACGGTGCACGAGGATTTATCCCCAAATCGACGCCGCCAGAAGCACTTAAGACCGCTATTGCGGATATTCTGGCGGGCAAACAGTGGTGGCCTTTACACTTCC
Organism: Endozoicomonas sp.; assembly: GCA_024509075.1. Classification (GTDB taxonomy): domain Bacteria; phylum Pseudomonadota; class Gammaproteobacteria; order Pseudomonadales; family Endozoicomonadaceae; genus Endozoicomonas. Next base: position 27,695 of record JAKROC010000006.1, on the reverse strand, counting down.
GGGCAGCACCTCTGCCCGAAGCCAGTGATATGGAAGCACGACTGGCTACTTTGACCCCGCAGCAGTTCCGGGTGCTTGGTATGATCAGCGAAGGCCTGCTGAACAAACAGATTGCCTACGATCTGGCTGTCTCTGAAGCAACCATCAAGGCTCATGTTACGGCTATTTTCAAGAAGCTTGGGGTGCGCAGCCGCACGCAGGCAGTGATTGCCATCAACACTCTGGAAATTGAGCCACCGCAATCACCCAGTAACCAAGGCGACAGCACTTAGCTCCTGTTTCAAAAACGGTGACACTTCTGACCTTTTTGGACTAAACAGAAAGATCCAAATCGGAGGAAGCGATATGTCTGTCACCTCAAGCCATCCATTGATGCTCACTCCCCTGGCAAATAATCGGATTACCGATGACCAGTATCTTGCCATGTACCAACAATCCATCAGCGACCCGGAAAGCTTCTGGCACAGGCAGGGGCAGTGCATCCACTGGTTCACACCTTTTTCCCAAGTCAAAAGTACGTCCTTTACCAGCCCCGTCACCATTCGCTGGTTTTACGATGGCACGACCAACGCCGCCAGCAACTGCCTGGATCGCCATTTGACCATGCGCGGCGACCAGACTGCCATCATCTGGGAACCGGACGTTTCCGGCCCGTCAAAAAAAGTCAGCTACCGGGCGCTGTATGAGCAAGTGTGCCGTTTTGCCAATGCGCTGAAACATCTGGGTATCAGCAAGGGAGATGTAGTCATCATCCATATGCCCATGGTCGTTGAGGCGGTGGTAGCCATGTTGGCATGTAGCCGGATTGGAGCCGTTCATTCAGTGGTTTTTGGTGGCTTTTCTGCGCAATCGATAGCCGGACGAATCAATGACTGTCATGCGAAGGTTGTGATCACAGCCGATGAGGGCATTCGTGGCGGGCGCACCATTCCTCTCAAAGGCAATGTGGATGAAGCTCTTGGTAACACCATAGGCGTTGAAAAAGTTATTGTGCTCAGGTACACCGGAGGAAACATCACCTGGCATCCTCAACGCGACTTGTGGTGGCACAAGGCAATCGAGCACTGCCCTTCCGAGTGCGACGCTGAACCAATGAGCGCCGAAGACCCACTATTTATTCTTTACACTTCCGGTTCTACTGGTAAACCCAAAGGTGTCGTGCATACCACTGGCGGATACCTGGTTTATGCTGCCATCACCTTTCACTATGTCTTTGCCAGCCAACCCGGCGAAATCTTCTGGTGCAACGCCGATATTGGCTGGATCACTGGTCACACTTACGTTGTATACGGTGCATTGCTCAATGGTGCCACCACTGTTTTGCATGAGGGGGTGCCCAACTACCCGCATGCCAATCGCCTAAGCCAGATCATTGATAAACACAACATTAATATTCTCTACATTGCCCCAACGGCTATTCGCACACTGATGGCTGCTGGCGAAAATGCCATTGAGGGTACCCACCGACGTTCGCTGAGACTGCTCGGGTCTGTGGGCGAACCAATCAATCCAGAAGCCTGGCACTGGTACTACCAGACCATCGGCGCTCAACGCTGCCCAATCGTTGATACTTGGTGGCAAACTGAAACCGGAGCCGCCATGCTAACCCCGTTACCGGGCGCGACCACTCTCAAACCCGGCTCGGTTACCCGTCCATTTTTTGGTATTCAACCAGCACTGGTGAACGACGATGGATTTTTGATCGAGGAGCCGGGTGCAGGTAACCTGGTTATGCTCGATAGCTGGCCCGGTCAGGCCAGAACACTGTTCGGCGATCACCGGCGTTTTGAGCAGACTTATTTCTCCCGCTTCCCAGGCATGTACAACACCGGCGATGAGGCGCGTCGGGATGAAGATGGTTGCTATTGGATTACCGGGCGCAGCGATGATGTTATTAACGTTGCCGGTCATCGCATGGGGACTGCTGAAATAGAATCTGCGGTGGCAGCCCATCCACAAGTTGCTGAAGCAGCTGCGGTAGGTTTCCCTCACGATATCAAAGGTCAGGGAATTTATGTTTTTGTCACACTCAGTAACGGATCGAAAACCAGCGACGCACTGAAAATCAGCTTGAAACAATGGGTGCGCAAAGCCATTGGACCGGTGGCCACACCAGACATTATTCAGTGGGCTGAGCATTTACCGAAAACCCGCTCGGGAAAAATCATGAGGCGAATTCTGCGCCGCATTGCCGCAGACGAATTCGAGAATTTTGGCGATACTTCAACGCTTGCTGATCCGGAGGTAGTGAGCCAGTTAATCAAAGACCGGGCACGGATCAGGGATTAATTATTTATTGTTGTCTATTAAAATAAACGTCTTTTGACTTATAATTAGTGAAAGTTATGAACGAAGCTGCCAAGGGCCGCAAGCAGTTGAGATTGGAGACTGATCGCAGGTCTTCGCGAATAAGCTTGACATTGCAATCAACGTCCCTATAATTCGCATCTCCTTAGTCGCGGGATGGAGCAGTCTGGTAGCTCGTCGGGCTCATAACCCGAAGGTCGTTGGTTCGAATCCAGCTCCCGCAACCACTTTTTAAATGCCAACGGTTTTTGGCATAAATAAAATTAAACCTGTTTTGTCGCGGGATGGAGCAGTCTGGTAGCTCGTCGGGCTCATAACCAGAAGGTCGTTGGTTCGAATCCAGCTCCCGCAACCATATCCACAAACAATCAATTGAATTGCTCACAAACCATATCAATGAAGCCAACCCCATCCCCTTGCAAACGAGCGCTTGTTGTTGAGGGCGGCGGGATGCGAGGCGTCTTCACTGCCGGTGTTCTTGATGCCTTTTTGGATAAACGGCTCCGCCACTTTAATGGTTATTATGGCGTATCTTCCGGAGCACTCAATCTCAGCTCATTTATTGCCGGTCAGCGCGGCCACAGTCTGAATATTTACACCAATCTTTGCCTTGACCCAGTGTTTATCAATATTATGCGGCACATTCGCGGCGGCAACCTGTTTGACCTTGACTGGTTCTTTCAGAAAATCGCCCAGGAGAGCGCCCTGAGTTTCAGACGGTTCCGGCATCTTCTGATTGATTGCCAATTCACCGTGGTCAACACCTGCGTCGAAAGCGGCCAGCCGGTCTACCAACGCATTGATGACAAAACGCCCAACGGGCTGATCAACGATGTGCTTAAGGCCAGCAGCGCGCTACCCATGATTTACCGCAACCCCGTACTAGTTGATGGCCAGCCTATGAGCGATGGCAGTTTGTCGGACCCATTGCCGGTACAAAAAGCAATTAATGATGGCCATGACCAGGTTATTGTGATCAGAACACGTCCAGAGCACTTTCGCAAAAAAATCACCACCGCTTCACGGCTTCTCGCTTGGCAGCAGCGAATATCTCCAGCCATTGGACGGTTAATCAAGAACTGCCACACCACCTATAATCAGAGCATTGAAAACGCTCAAACTCTGGCCTTGAAAAATAATGTCCAACTGATTCAGATTGCCCCGGAAAAACACCTGAAAACCTCCCGCAGCACCCGGCAGCGAAATCTGCTGGTTTCTGACTATCATCATGGCTACACCCTTGGCTATCAGATTGCAGAACAACTCACAACACTCGTCGCTACAACTGAATCCTGACTGCGCCCAGTAAATTTATCTTGCGAGATTGTAAATCTGCTAGATTAATGTTTCCGTCGTCGTAGACCATGTACCCAGATTCGTCCTGAAGCCTGATCGGTCGTGTCTATATGAGGTCCTACCATGCCAAGACAGGTTCTTATTCCCATTGCTGATGGCTCAGAAGACATCGAAGCTACTACTATAATCGACACGCTCAGAAGGGCCGGCGCAAAAGTTACTGTGGCCAGCTGCGCGACCGGTGACGCCCTGACTGTCACTTGCTCACAAAAAACGAAGATCACTGCTGACACGCATATTGACAATTGTGTCGGCAAGTCATTTCACCTTATTGCCCTGCCCGGCGGCATGCCCGGAGCCAAAAACCTGAGAGACTGCCAGTCGCTGACCACACTTTTGCAGGATCAGCAAAAATCGGGTAAGTGGTACGCAGCCATCTGCGCCTCTCCTGCAGTTGTTCTGGCTTACCATGGACTGCTTGATAACGTCCAGGCCACTTGCTACCCCAGCTTTATGGATCAGATGGAAGGGGCGTTCCCCCGCCCTGGTGACGCCACTGTGATTGACGACAGAAAAAGAGTGGTTACTGCGCAGGGTGCAGGCAACGCTATGGTTTTCGCCTTCAAATTGATCGATGCTCTTTATGGAAAAGACGCCTACCGGCCAATAGCCAAGCAAATGATCGCCGACTGGGCTTTATAACCACCTGCCACGCAACGTATACCCAAAGGATTTCAAGTTGCTTCGAGGCGGCAAATGAGCGAAGCCCTTGTGCCCTTCGGGTATTTATGCCCTCGGGTGCCGGAAGCATAGAAGTACTATGTGACCGGGGTGACGACTGCATGGATGCAGGAGGTAGAGCAACGCATGGAGCAGTTGCCGAGCGAATGCAGCCAACAAAGTAGCAGCATGAAAGGCGACGGGTATATGCCTGCAAACGAGCAATGTTAGTTGAACACAGTTGTGCAAATACGTATAGAATACCCATAAGGGTTTTCCGAAGTAACACCGAAACCTGATGCGTTAATCCACGAGGTATGAAAATATGGAAAGCTTTATCCTGATTGTGGTCAGCATTTCTGCACTGTATTACCTGAGTCAAAAACAGGATCACATGGCAAACAGGATGTTTGGCCATGAGTTCAACCGTTTCGAGCGGATATATCATAACGTTGTCTACTCTTGCCCAGACGCTACGGTGGTCAGCAAACGAATTACCAGCGCCATGCCCTTGCCGCTCATTCCCTCCATTAGCTACTCTGCCAAGGCGCTGTGTCTGACTGAGGATAAACACTGGTTCTGGTTTGATGCCACGATTCGTCGGATGAAACTGGATCAGACCAGTATCACCCCCATAACATCCGAAGAGGCATTCGCTGCCCTCAAGGATGACCCAGAAAACCTGAATCGCTACTTTCCGACCCACGACCAGCAGTCAGCTTGACTGACTGCTGTCGCCTTCCTCCCAACAGGCTTCTGCCGCTGGTTGGCGCAAGTCCTTTCGCAGTATCTTGCCAACCGGCGTCATTGGTAGCTCGGAACGAAACTCACATACTTTTGGCACTTTATAAGCGGTCAAATAATCACGACACCAATCCAACAACTCATCGGAGGTAAGACTGTCCTCTGCCTTGACCACAAACAATTTTATCGCCTCCCCGGTACTTTTATCGGGAACACCAATAGCCGCACAGTCGGCCACCTTCGGGTGACCACAAACAACATCCTCAATCTCGTTGGGATAAACGTTGAAACCGGAAACCAGAATCACATCCTTGATGCGATCGACAATCCTGACAAACCCATCCTCCGCAATGCAAGCCACATCCCCGGTTCTGAGCCAGCCATCAACATCCAGCACCTCAGCACTAGCTCTTTCCCGCTGCCAATAGCCAGGCATTACCTGCGGGCCACGCACGCACAACTCACCAGGCTGACCAATGGCCGTTTCATCTCCCTGCTCATCAACGGTTTTCAGTTCCGTAGACGGCACTGGTAAGCCGGCCGTACCCAGTTGCGACAAGTTGCCGGCAGGGTTCATGCAAACGGCGGGGGAACACTCCGTCAGTCCGTAAGCCTCGGAGATCGTGCACCCGGTTGTTCTTTGCCACTTTTGGGCCGTTATTTCCTGTAATGCCGTCCCACCGGACAGCGTCACTTTCAGGCTGGAGAAATCACACTCCTTGAACCGGGAATGGTTGAGCAGGCTGGTGAAGAGGGTATTCAGGCCAATAAAGACAGTAAAGCGCCAAGGCTTGATCATCTTGATAAACGTGTTGGTGTCCCGGGGGTTGGCAATCAGGATGCTGTGATTACCCATAAATGGCATACACAACAAATGCACAGTAAAAGCATAAATATGATAAAGCGGCAACGGTGCAATCAACACTTCTTCCCCTGCCCTGATGATACGCTGGTGTTGCTCATCAAGTTGCGACAGCATCTCTTTCGACTGCAGCATATTGGCAATCAGGTTGCGGTTGGTGAGAACAGCGCCTTTGGCAATCCCTGTGGTACCACCAGTGTATTGCAGTACAACCGGGTCAGTCAGCCTACCTTCGGGCACTGGTCGATATTGTGAAGCACTGACGGACTCAAAGGTACGGCGCAGAGGGATGGCTTCGGGCAAGGAGAACCTGGGAACCATCCGCTTGATATGTTTCACCAGAAAGTTAATAACCTGTCGTCTGGGCATTGGCAGCATATCTGCCAGGCAAGTGACAAATAAATATTGAATGTCCGTCCCAGTCACTACCTCCTGCACCAGATGGCCAAAGTTTTCCAGAAACACCAAAGCCTTGGCGCCGGAATCCTTGAACTGATGACGCATCTCCCGAGCCGTGTAGAGCGGATTAGTATTAACAATCACCAGCCCGGCACGCAAAGCGCCGTACACAACCACCGGATATTGCAGCAAATTTGGCATTTGGATAGCAATACGGTCACCTGGTTTCAGGTTGGTACTTTTTTGCAGATAGGCCGCAAACTGCCGACTGAGAGTATCTATATCGCTGTAGGTAAGGGTCTGACCAATACTGGTGAAGGCCGGGCGCGACCGGTTTTCACGCAACAGCACATTGAGGACGGAAAGTACGCTGGAGTACTCGTCCGGATTGATGGTATTACCAACACCAGCGGGTCGCTTGCCATCCCAGAAAGATGCGTCCATCGCACTACGCCCCCTATTTCGGTTATTTTTATCAAGGCTATCTTGCCGTCTTTTTTGCGATTTTATCCAACAATTTCGCCACAGGCATCTAATAAGTAATAAACGTGCCGATGAATTATTCAGCAGTGTCTGGCATAGGCGATTTGTCTATATTGATTCCTTGCAGAATCAGCCATACGTCGATTACCAGAACACATAAGGGTTCCAGCAATTACTACGGACAGAATCAACGGGATGTTGGCAACTTTACCGTTCACGGGCCCAGTCACAACGCTTTCTGCCACTTACTGGCAAGAGGTAATTTATGGCTGAATTTTATCTAAAAATACTTTCCGGCAATCATATTGGTGCCGAGATCCCTCTGGAACCGGGCAGATACTCCCTGGGCAAGGATGACAGTTGTGACCTGATTCTGACCGATGACAACCTCAGCGACGTCGAACTGATCATTGAAATTTCTGATAACAACCTGATCAGCATTAAATCAGGTACTCCTAATGCTTCCTTGCATGTAAATGGCGAGCCAACCGGTGGAAGCATTCAGTACAATTTTTTTGATATTGTCACCTCCAACAGTCTGTTTGTCGCCCTCGGCCCCGCTGATGTCCAGTGGCCAACCCTGACCCTGCCCAACATGGCTCCTCAACAGGAGTTACCGAATAACAATGATGATGATGCTGCTGCTGAACAACTGCCTGAGCCTGTGGAGTCAGAACTGCCGGTATTAGATTTCGACGACGAGACGCCAGACAGCCAGGAGGATGACGATAATGAATTCGAAGAACCGTCATTACTCGAACGCATTGATAAAAAATGGCTTGCCGCCATCCCCATCACTCTGGTCCTGTTCATAGCAATAATCGGAATTTCTGTTTCTGGCACTGGCCCAGAGGTCCAGGAAGTGCCAAACATGCCAGGCGCGATGGAAATTTCAGAAAGTGCCAAAACGCAGCTGGGACTCAAACACATTAAGTTCCGTCAGCTGCCAGACAGTACTCTGATGATTTCCGGTTATACACAGACACTTCAGGACAAGCTGGAACTGCAAAAGCTGCTCAGATCACAAAACGTGCCATTCAATTCTCAGATCATTGTCATGAATGAGATGCGCGATAACGCTGAGATGCTCTTGAAAGACCGTGGTTACGACCAGCTTGAGCTTGAGCTGGACACCACACCTGGTTCTCTGGTGATTACTGGCTATGTGGCCACCTCTGATGAACTGGACAATATCATCAACACGTTGAAACAAGAGATCTACGGTCTGGTTTCCGTAGTTGATCAAGTGGAAAATCAGGTCAGCCGCATCAATACCCTGAAATCCATGCTGCGGGAAAAAGGTCTGGTACCAAGATTACAAGTCGTTGCCCGCGACAAAAGCGTTATTCTCAAAGGACACATTCTGGATGAAGGACAGGCTTACGACCTGCGCACAGTGATCACCCGATTCCAAAAAAAATACGCCAACAACCCTACCATTGAACTTGCCACTAAATCCGCAGGAGGAAACCTTGCCGACAACCAACAGCCCGCTTTAGCATTAAACATCCGTGGTATCAGTATGGGTAAAGTGCCGTATGTCGTACTGCTAGATGGTTCCAGATACCTGTTAGGAGCGAAGCTATCTAACGGGTATATAATTGAGGATATCAATCTTGACTATCTTTTATTATCCAACGGAACTGAAAACGTCAAATACCGTCTAGGAGGGAACCGTGACGGACAAAACCAATAAAAAAGAGAGTACGCTGCTCTCAGCCACTGAAGAATTGCTGATTCAGGACAAAGACGGCAGTTATCGCGATCAACTCTTCAATCAGTTGTTCTCGGAAGCTTCGCGCCTGAAAGGATTAAAAGACAAAGGTGCGGCACCGGAAGATTTTTCGAAAATCGACAGTCTGTTAACTGCGGTTGTGGCGGCCATGGAGGTCGTTGACAAGAGCTGGAAACAGCATCACGGTCAATCTAAAGCCTGAGAGGGAGTTCAGCCATGGCATACCAGGATACCTACAACAGCAATTACAACCAGCCCGGGAGCGCCGGCTTCAGTTTTGACAAAGTCTCTGAAGCGTTCGGCAGTCAGGCAGAAGCGCTGGACGCCGCCTTGAAAACCCGTGTTGCCAATATGGACCCCAACAGCACCAAGGACATGGTTGAGTTTCAGGTTGAGTTCAACAAATACATGATTGTTGAAGGTCTTCGTTCCAGTATCGTCAAATCCATCAAGGATACGATACAGAGTATTATCCAGAAGCTCTAATTCGAGGGAGATAGCCTGCAATGATCGATGACAACCTGTTAAAAACCCTCGCCGACATTGGCTTTATGGCCAGCGGCACCGGGCTGCCAAAGCACGCTTTTGGCATTTTCAACGGTATTGAAGCCGCCCGGCCTGACAGCCCGCTGAGCACCATTGGTTTTGCCCTTGAGTTTATGAATCGCAAGCGTCATCAGGAAGCGATTGATATTCTGCACCGGGAAGGCTTGGCCAGGCATCCTGACGATCCAGCCATAAAAGCGTTTCTGGGAATGGCCCTGATGTTTGAGGGTCGTAACAAGGAAAGCGAAAACCTCCTTAAGCCTTTGCTTGATGTCTCTGATGTAGAGCCAGCTGAAATGGCCAAAGAGTTACTGGCCAATATCCACAGTCAGTAACTCAGCCCGGAAGCCTTTTTCGCAAGGCTTCCGGAAAACCCCTTCCCGGTCTCGCCTGTTCCTGTAACCACTGTTTTACCACCGCTGTCAAAAATACCAGAAAGAGTTCTGTTTTCCCTGGGTCGTCAGCCATAGCCAGACACAACTCGATAGTTTTGCTAAGGGTATCAACGGCAAAGTAATCTTCATGGACAACTGTTGATACATTGCCTTTCTTTAACACTATCCGCCCCGTGCCTAATTCTCGCCGATACTCGATAACCCGCCCCGACAACAACTCTGTGGCCAGCGTGTCAGAAAGCTGGGCTGCTGGCTCAAACCACTGAGGATTTGCCCAACGTTGAATTTCCTCTTCAGATTGGCACAGCCGGGTGGTTAACCGGGAGAAGTAGCTTTTACGCCGGGAGCGAGAAAAATATTGAAAGCCCCGAAACGTCCATAACTCAGCGAACTGTCGCCCAAAAGCCTGACGATCGTAGCGCTGCAAGTGGCAAACAGACAACCCCTGACAGTCTTGCAAGAGCCGCACCCACTGTGCATGATGAGCTATCACAGCCCGAAACACCGATTCAATGCCCTTCTCCACAGAGCCAGAGTACTGCTTGCACAACCATGGCTGATCATCAGACAAACTGTGATGGTCGCCAACACGAATCCAGTTATTGCTTGCCAGGGACTCCGCCGTGGGCGACAACTGCATCAACTCGCCATTGTGCAATTTGAACCGGCAATGGCGAAAATGGGAAAAGTGGAACGATTCAAAAACTGCTGGCAGCCCCGTCTTCTGGAAACTGTTGCCCGGTTGACGAAATGCCTGCTGAGGATCATTCAGTTCCGCCTCAAATGCTCTGACAACTGTGGAGCTGAAGGCATTTTTCACATCAACCAGGTAAGGCACACCATCTGCAGATACCACGTTACGGTGGTGAACATCCCCCAAACCCAACAAAATGGCAAGACCAGCAATAACGCCCAAGCGCTGGTAGTAGACATCAGCCTGCCGATCATCCAGGCGAGCATGGCCAGTCTCACCAACAAACTGACAGTAGCCGTATGAATCAGAACACGGCAAAATTCTGACAGTAGCCAGGCCCGGCTGTCCTTGCAGCCACTGATTCAGTTGCCCGGCAATATTATTATGCTTGTCTGTATGGCCGATGATTTGCTGTTCCACTCTGAGGTCACGGTTTTTGTACACCAGCTTCTCACCGTTATCGCCAGAAATAATGGCGATCATGGAAGAAGAAATGGTTAACGGGAGATCCACCCGCTTTATAACAGTCAGTGGTTTTTGCCAACGTCCGGCGAACCGTTCATTGATATTGTTCAAATCACGACCAATGCGCCAGAATAACTGTTTCAGGTCTTTCAGGGTGCCAATGACCTGCAAGCGATTCAGGCGATACCACAAAGGGAACATGTCACTCAGAAAAGGCAAGCCACCACGGGCCAGAACATCATCAAGGATATCAACATACTGCCGTGTTTCTCTGAGCTCACCAATCCAGCCAAAAGCCTGTAGCAACTGTTCATCAAGTTTGGTGACAAAAATTTCCAGCAGGCTGGCTCTCAGCTCAAGATTTTCCGGTTCTTTGTGAGCCTTGAGCAACTGTTGATCCAACCAGCAAAGCAATGGCTCAAGCAGTCTGAACCGGTGGGGTTCAGGGTATTCAAGTTGGGCTTTAATCCCTGTTGGCAGGCACTGGTTCTCTGGCCACCAGTGCTGACGACTACTTGGCAGGACTGGCTCATCAACCTGGGCAAGCAGCTGGTATTTACACATCCATAGTGTATTCAGGAGCAGCGACGACTCATGGGAAAACTCAGCCTGCAAAGTGGCCACCGTGCAACCGCACAGACAGCGCCAGGCAATATCGTTGATCAGCTCCGGTTTTAACAAACCATTGAGTTCGGCGTAGGGATACAATTTTTCCGATTTTAACAGAACCCGCACCCCACGGTCGGTGGTGGCAAGCTTTGTGCCACTTGCTAATTGCTGTGCCGGAAAGTGTTGGAATACCTGATGATAAGGCAGCCCCACTGACCGCTTACTTGGTCTTGAGATTTGTCCAACTTCTTTTTGCAGCGCGCTGACCAATTGATGGTACTGCTCGATCAGTGACTCCCACTGAAAAGAGGCCATAACCTGTTGCCGGTTCCCATCGCCAATGGCTAAACGCTGCTCTGGACTGCGAATCAGTTGGTCAACCGTTTGTGCACACTGGCTGATATTCACCGCAACTCCCTGGGCCAGTAGCAAATGGGCAAGATTAGGCTGATGAGTCGCCACAGGGCGAACCAGGTGATCCAGACTGACCGACAGGGTGTCGATCAAACATTCATCCGTCACCACTTCACTGCAACCACCCCAGTCCGATGAAACGACAACCTTACCATTGACCATTGCCCTCAACGCAAGCGCGCTGGAGCCAGTGTGAACGCTGTCTGCCAGGGTCAGCAACAGATCACAGGCACCAAGCCACTCATGCATACGCTGATCATCAATATCCAGCTCAAAACGAATAACACTTTCCAGGTTCAATTCGAAGGCCTGCTTGAGCAGCGCCTGCACCATTGGGTTACCGGCATCGCCAGCCCCGGCAATGACCCATTCGATATTTCGGTGCCCATAGCCTTCAACCAGATCATTTATTACCAGCAGCAGCGGCTGCAAATCCATCTGGCAGGCAGGGGAAATATCTCCGGGGGTCAAAATCAGCAACCGCCCTGGCTTGATGGCCAGATCCCCGGTTTCTTTTTGCCTGTCGTGACTGATGCACTCATCAGGCTCCAGGCCGTCTGGCAAGACAGTCACGTTACCTTTGAAAGAGACCGCCACCCCCAACTGATCAAAAATGCTGGCACTGGCCGCCGAAAGCAGACGCATCACCACCTTCTGCTGGGACTGACTGTTGCATAGCAACGCATCACAGCGCCGTACTGGTGACAACAACAGGTCTCTGGAGTGGGACAATGTGGTATCGCTGCCTAACGCAATGGCATGGCCAGTGACAGGGAACAACTCAGAGCAATAGACATCCCGCAGGGCAGTAAGATGGCCAATCCAGGGATCAAACTGATGAAAGACCTGATAGGCCACATCGCAAAAGTACTTATGCAATTCATGAACGGGTATAAAATGGATCGATTTATCGCTGCCATACAGCTCGCAATAGCTTGCCCACTGTGACTTGATCTGCGCCAACTGAGTCATAGGGGCAAACAAGTGAATCTCTTTGAACCGGCTGTGTCGAATGATGGCTCGTAAAAAGCCATCATCTGAGGATTGTTGTCTGGCAGAAGGGGCAGCAAGTAAACAGCCAAATACCGAAGAAGGTGTTAATTGCTGCTGTTGTGAAGGCATACCAGGAGTCTCTGATCATTGACATACCTTGTCTATCGACTGTCAGGGCATCATCATCATGGCAGGGTTGACTGGCGCACTGTTTTGCTCAGTCCACCGTGTAAAGAGCTCGTGGTTATTACCAATGGTGGCAATCAATTCTTCGATACCGCCAACCGTCAGACTGTTCATGGACGCGTAGCTGTAGATAGCCAGAGTCTGCCGATCAGGGTCAATGCACAGCGAGATTCGTTCGTTGGCCAGCAATGGCAGGTTATTCTCCACCAGACGCAACAGCAACTCTTCACGCTGGCGATTATCTTTGGGCAAAGAGGCAAAATCACAGTAAATGTAAAATTGCCCATTGGCGTGCAGGCAGGAGACCTCAATGTGGTCATCAATCATTAGTTGACAGTTGTTGTCGCTGAAGTCGAGAGAGCCGAGCTGATGGCGCGCAGCGTATGCATTCATCAGTTTTTCAAAACTCATAGCATCCATGCCTCTGGTTAAGTTTGGTGAAAAAGGCGTCCGTGCCTCTTGTTAAGAATAGTGAAGCGAAGTCAACCGGCCACACCCCACCGACGTAATTTCCTTGAACTCACCCACATGGCAATAATCAAGATCAAAAATGCCACCAGCGAGCTGACAAATCCCGCGCTGATGGACTGGGTGATCCCCATTACCAGGTAACCCAGCGCAGCTACCACTGCAATGCTCATGGCATAGGGAAACTGAGAGTTGATATGGTCAATATGATGACAGGAAGCCCCGGTGGAAGAGAGGATAGTGGTATCCGAAATCGGCGAGCAGTGATCACCAAACACGGCACCGGCCAGGACAGCAGCCATCATCGGCAACATCATGGCGGTATCCGCCGCCATACCCTTATCAGCGGCGATGGGCAGCATAATGCTAAAGGTACCCCAACTGGTCCCTGTGGCAAAAGCCATTGCGCCTGAGACAACAAAAAGAATCATTGGCAGATAGCTCGGTGACATATTGCCACTGACCAGGCTCGCCAGGTACTTACCTGTCCCCAGATCACCAATGATACTTGTGAGCACCCAAGTGAATATCAGGATAAATATTGTTATACCCAGCAGAACCGTTATCAGCTGTGCTCCTGATCGAGTCCTGACACGCTGACGTGCCCACTCGCCAAATGCCCGGCCTCCCCACCAGAGACACTTATAAGGCTGCTGATCATGCCTAGCATCAGCAGGAACAACAATATATAAATGTTGCTCATGTTAGGTACTTCACGCCAGAAAACGCTCAAAAAGCCCTCTTAGACCGCACGCAGGCCATTCAGCGGATTCAGGTTCGCCAGCAATAGTGCGCCAATGACAATACCTGCACCAAGAGACAGCAACACTTTTCGGGTTGTCACTGCCAGAATGATGGCTACCACCGGGGCCAGCAGCGATAACGGGGAATCACTTAAAATGGTCAATTCCATAAGACTGATCTGGTTTTACTTACGTGCAACGGAAGATTCCATTGTGAATGGAGCAAGTTATACCCAAAGGATTTCAAGTTGATTCGAGGCGGCAAATGAGCGAAGCCTTTATGCCCTCGGGTGCCGGGAGCATAGAAATACGATGTGACCGGGGTGAGCGAATACCCTAAAGGGCACAAGCGCAGTCAACAAAGTAGCAACCTGAAAGGCGACGGGTATAGCTATTGGCAATCACGTCAGAAGGTAAGTGGCTTAACGAGCACACAACAGGCAGACCTCTGGCACACGCTCTGGAAGCACACCGTCGCACCAAAATGCAACATGCCTTTCGATGCATCACCAGCAAAGCCAGCTGACGGCAAGTTATTTGACACCCCCGCTACTGCGCCAGACCATCAAGGGCGCAGTAAAAAAACAGTGTGCATCTGACTTGCCAGAAGAATTTCTGAGGAACCCTACCTTGTCGTCGCACTACCTCCGAAGCGGCGGATTATGTACCACAAGTTTTCATTCAAGAACCCAAAATTCCCGTAAAATCAGGGTTTTCTCATAACAAAAAACATCACTCCCACTCAATCGTGGCAGGTGGCTTACTCGATACATCATAAGTCACACGGGAGACATGCTCGATCTCATTAATAATCCGGTTAGAAACCTTCTCCAGCAGTTCGTAAGGCAGGTGTGCCCAGCGTGCGGTCATAAAATCCACAGTCTCGACAGCGCGCAGGGCGATGACGTATTCATAGCGGCGGCCATCGCCAACCACACCGACCGATTTGACCGGCAAGAATACGGCAAATGCCTGACTGGTTTTGTGATACCAGTCTGCCTTGCGCAGCTCTTCGATAAAAATGGCATCAGCCCTGCGCAAAATGTCAGCGTACTCCCGGCGTACCTCACCCAAAATGCGCACACCAAGACCTGGTCCCGGGAATGGGTGACGATAGACCATGTCATAAGGCAGCCCCAACTCCAGTCCAATAGCGCGCACCTCATCCTTGAAGAGCTCTCGCAGTGGCTCCACCAACGACATTTTCATATCTTCCGGCAAGCCTCCAACATTGTGGTGAGACTTGATAACGTGGGCTTTGCCGGTCTCAGCACCGGCCGACTCAATCACATCCGGATAGATAGTGCCCTGAGCCAGGAAGGCAATGTTGTCAAGGGCACTGGCGTGTTCATCAAACACCTCGATAAAGCTATTGCCAATGATTTTACGCTTCGCTTCCGGGTCCTGAACCCCCTTCAGCCGACTCAGGAATAGCTCCTGAGCTTCAGCACGAATCACTCGCACACCCATATTCCGGGCAAACATAGCCATCACCTGGTCACCCTCATGCAGGCGCAGCAGGCCGTTATCGACGAAAACACAGACCAGCTGATCACCGATGGCCTTATGCAACAGGGCGGCTACCACACTGGAGTCCACTCCGCCAGACAGCCCGAGCAGCACCTGTTGGTCACCAACCTGGGCACGCACCCGGGCTATGGCATCATCAATGATCTTGCCCGGCGTCCACAGCTTCTGACAGCCTGCAATCTCCACCACAAAGCGCTCCAGAATTCTCAGGCCCTGTGTCGTGTGAGTCACTTCCGGGTGGAACTGTACACCGTAAAACTGCTTTTCTTCGCAGGCCATGGCCGCCAGCGGACATGAAGGAGTGGAGGCTGCCGCCACAAAACCAGCAGGCAACGTGGTCACCTTGTCGCCGTGGCTCATCCACACATCCAGAGTCAGACGACCACCGTCACAGACATGATCCTCGATGCCAGCAAACAGCCGCACTACCTGTTCGAGTTGCACCTGAGCATAGCCAAATTCGCGCAGGTCGGAGGTGCTGACTTTACCGCCAAGCTGCTCAGCCATGGTTTGCATGCCATAACAGATGCCCAGCAAAGGAATCCCCAGATGAAATACCGCATCAGCCACCCGGGGTGAGTTATCACCGGTGACCGATTCCGGGCCACCGGAGAGAATGATGGCCTTCGGCTTAAACTGGCTTATAGCCTGTGCACTCATATCATAAGGATGAAGCTCACAGTAAACGCCAATCTCACGAATGCGCCGGGCAATCAACTGGGTGTACTGGGAACCAAAATCAAGAATCAGAATACGGTCTGAATGGATATCCTGGGACATGGTGAATCTCTAATCCTGTCATCAGCAGACCTGTGTCGTCTGCTGAAAAAACAAGCCGGGTCTGCTGCCCGGCCAAAAATTGCTACAGAACCAAACGAACGGCATTAACCTACTCGGTAGTTTGGCGCTTCTTTGGTGATGGTCACGTCATGCACATGGGACTCAGCCATTCCGGCATTGGTCACCCGCACAAACTGTGGCTGGGTGCGCATGGTGTCAATATCCGCTGAACCGGTGTAGCCCATAGCCGCACGCAGACCGCCAACCATCTGGTGGATAATGGCGTGCAGTGGCCCTTTATATGGCACACGGCCTTCAATGCCCTCAGGCACCAGTTTTTCGGCACCGGCATCGGTACTCTGGAAGTAACGGTCACTGGAGCCGGATGCCTGGGACATGGCACCAAGCGAGCCCATACCACGATAGGCCTTGTAACTGCGCCCCTGGTAAAGCTCCACCTCACCCGGCGCTTCTTCGGTGCCAGCCAGCATACTGCCTAGCATCACCGTACTGGCCCCGGCCACAATGGCTTTGGCCAGATCGCCAGAGAAGCGAATGCCGCCATCAGCAATCACCGGAACACCTGTACCCTTAAGTGCTTCCACCACATTGGCCACAGCACTGATTTGCGGTACACCAATGCCAGTCACAATGCGCGTAGTACAGATGGAACCTGGCCCAATGCCCACTTTAACGCCATCAGCACCGGCAGCCACTAACGCCAGACCAGCCTCAGCAGTGGCAATATTGCCGCCAATCACCTGAACCTTGGGATAGTTCTCTTTTACCCACTTGACTCGATCAAGAACGCCACGAGAATGCCCGTGGGCCGTATCCACAATCACCACATCCACACCGGCAGCTACCAGGGCCGCGACCCGGGCAGGCGTTTCCGGGCCGGTACCGACGGCGGCGCCCACCAGCAGCTGCCCCTGCGAGTCTTTGGACGCGTTGGGATATTGCTGGGCTTTTTTGATGTCTTTGACCGTCATCATGCCGGCCAGGTTGAACTGATCATCCACCACCAGTACTTTTTCGATGCGGTGTTTATGCAGCAATTTACGTACGGTCTCCGGATCAGTGCCCTCTTTCACAGTTACCAGACGATCCTTTTGCGTCATAATCTCAGAAACCGTCTTATCCAGGCGTGAAACAAACCGCACGTCACGGCTGGTGACAATACCCACCAAGTCGCTGCCAGAGAGTACTGGCACACCGGAAATATTATGGCGAGAGGTCAACTCCAACAGGTCGCGGACGGTGGCACTGGCATCGATGGTGATCGGGTCCTTCACCACGCCACTTTCGTGCTTTTTCACCTTACGGACTTCTGTCGCCTGCTCCTCAATGGTCATGTTCTTGTGGATAATGCCAATACCGCCTTCCTGAGCCATGGCAATGGCCAGAGAGGACTCGGTAACCGTATCCATGGCGGCCGAGATAACGGGGATATTCAGTTCAATATCGCGGGTCAGCTTCGTTTTCAGCGAAACATCTTTGGGAAGGACTTCAGAGTAGCCGGGAAGGAGGAGGACATCATCAAAAGTAAGCGCATCTTGTGCAATTCTCAGCATTGCCTGTTACCAAGAGTTTATGGGAAAAAAATTCGGCCAAGTGTACTGCATATTACAACTTCAGCAAAATCACTTATTCGGGCAAACTGGTGGGGCACAGGTAACCGTTCACCAGGCTTCAGTCATGCATCCCACCATCGACGCACACCCCAATCAACCGCTGTCAGTCACCGAGCTCAATGGCAAAGCCCGGCGGCTGCTGGAGATGAATTTCAACAATGTCCGCGTTGAGGGGGAGATCTCCGGGCTAACCCGCCCCAGCTCAGGCCACTGGTACTTTACCCTGAAAGACCGTCAGTCACAGATTCGCTGCGCCATGTTTCGCAATCGCAACCAGGCGCTCAAGTTTGTCCCCGCGGAAGGCATGCTGCTGCTGGCGCGCGGTCGAGTCAGTCTGTACGAAGGCAGGGGGGATTACCAGCTGATTGTCGAACACATGGATGAAGCCGGTACGGGCAATCTGCAAAAAGCCTTTGAAGTGCTGAAAACCAGACTGGCTGGAGAAGGCCTGTTTGATGTGGCCCGCAAACAGCCCCTGCCCCGCCATCCGCAACACATTGGGGTCATCACCTCGCCGACAGGTGCCGCCATCCAAGATATCCTGACAGTGCTCAAGCGACGCTTCCCAGCCATACCAATCACCGTGATTCCCAGCTCGGTGCAAGGCGCCCAGGCCAAAGATGAGCTGGTCAGAGCACTGCAAATGGCCGAGCGTGCCGGGAATTTTGATGTACTGATTATTGGTCGCGGTGGTGGCTCGCTGGAAGATTTGTGGCCATTCAATGAAGAGGTTGTGGCCAGAGCCATTGCCACCTGCCCCATCCCCATCGTCAGCGCTGTTGGCCATGAAATTGACTTTACCATTGCCGATTTTGTCGCCGACCACCGGGCGGCAACCCCCTCCGCAGCCGCCGAGATTCTCAGCCCGGATAGCCAGGCAATGCTGAATCAGCTTCATCTGCTGAGCAGAAAACTGACCAGCCTGATGCAGCACCGCCTACAACTGAGCCAGCGCGAACTCGAAGGTTTGCAAAAACGGTTGCGCCATCCCGGTGAACGGCTACGGGAAAACAGCCAACGTCTGGATGACCTGGAAACCCGCCTGCATCAGGCTATCACTTTACAACTGGAGCGCACCCGCTTCCGACTGGAACGGGCCAAAGAGCAGGTCAGGCAACACAGTCCACAGCGCAAACTGGCGTTGCTGAAAAACAGCACCGACCACCTGCGGCAGAAACTGGTCCAGCTGATGGTCAACAATCTGGAAAAACGACGATTGACGCTGGAAAGAGCATCAGGCGAGCTAAACGCGGTCAGTCCATTGGCGACATTATCCCGGGGTTATGCCATCGCTACTGCCGGCGACACCATCATCAGGGACAGCCAACAACTGCAGCCGGGCGAGCGGATCACCACACGTTTTCATCAGGGATCAGCGGTCTGCATGGTGGAACAGATCAGTGATTAGCACTATCGATATGCACTGCCAGCCAGACACTGTCCTCATCCGGCGCGGTAAACACCACCCGGTGGCGCAAGCCGGCTGGCAACAGCACATAGTCGCCGGGCTGCAACATCACCGGTGCCCTGCCCTGGTCAAATTCCAGCTCAGCAGAACCACTGAGCAGAATCACCCACTCATCCCACGACTGGTCGTACCACTGCCCCTCCGGGGTTGTGTGGCCCTGGGAGACAATCCGTTCAATTCTGACACCACCCGCTTCGTGCAACGTTTCCATCAACTCATCGGGCAGCTGGGTGGGAATATGCGCGAACAGATTGGTTTTCATGGTGGCTCTCCCAAGATTTTGGCAGCAGCCTAGCGCTGCTTTGGTTTGCGCTTGTCTTTGGCAAATTGCGCTGACTTCTCAATCCGGCGCTTGCGGTGCACTTGACGCTGATCCGCCTCTTTGGTTTCGGCATAAGGGTTATCGCCGGAGCGGAACTCAATGCGGATTGGCGTCCCCATAATCTTCAGCACCTTGCGGAAGGTGTTTTCCAGGTAACGGCGATAGGCAGCCGGCACTCGGTCAGTCTGATTGCCATGAATGATAATGGTCGGCGGATTCATGGCACCGGCATGGCAGTAACGCAGCTTGATCCGGCGATTGTTGACCATAGGTGGCTGGTGCTCTTTGACCGCATCTTCCAGAATGCGAGTCAGGCGGTTGGTTGAGAGCTTACTGGTGGCTGCCTCATAAGCTTCCTCGATGGAGTCGTAAAGGTGACCGACGCCGGTGCCGTGTTTGGCTGAAATGTTATGAATACGGGCGTAGTTGATGAATCCCAGACGCCGCTTCAGCTCTTCCTTAACCCGGTTTTTCTGCTCCTGTTCCATACCATCCCACTTGTTCAGGGCAATGACCACAGCCCGGCCAGCGTCCAGCACAAAGCCAAGCAGATGCAAGTCCTGCTCAACAATCCCTTCACGGGCATCCAGCACCAGCACCACCACATTGGCGTCTTCAATGGCTTGCAGCGTCTTGATAACCGAGAACTTTTCAATAGCTTCCGACACCTTGCCCCGGCGGCGCACACCGGCGGTATCGATCAGCGTATAGTCCTGACCAAAACGCTCATACGGGATGTAAACACTGTCTCGCGTGGTGCCGGCCTGATCGTAGACCACCACCCGTTCCTCGCCGAGCAGACGGTTCACCAAGGTAGATTTGCCCACATTCGGACGACCGACAATACCGATTTTGATGCCACGGGGTTTCACCAGGGATTCATCATCAGGCAGCTCCGGCTCACCATCGGTACACCGTTCCAGCACGTCATTGATCATGCTGCTGACACCACGGCCATGCACGGCAGCGATATGGAAAGCCTCGCCCATACCCAAAGAAGCAAAATCGGTTTCTGCCTGCTCAGCATCCACCCGATCTACCTTGTTTAGCACCAAGTGATACGCCTTGCCCTGTTTGCGCAGGTGCAGGGCAATCATCTCGTCAGCGGCGGTCAGGCCAGCGCGGGCATCCACCAGAAACAGCACCACATCGGCCTCATCTATGGCGGCCAGGGATTGCTCAGCCATAGCTGAATCAATGCCTTCCTCATCGCCAGAGATCCCACCGGTATCCACGACGATGTAGGGGTGCGAGCCAATTTTGCCCTCACCGTATTTGCGATCCCGGGTCAGACCAGCCACATTAGCGACCAGTGCATCCCGCGATCGAGTCAAACGGTTAAACAAGGTGGACTTGCCCACATTTGGCCGCCCCACCAGGGCAATTACTGGAACCATACAATCTACCAAAACTTAAAGTGCACCACTTGACCAAAATCGAAAACGGGCTGAACCCAGTCAAAGGCCCAGCCCGACAACTTTAATTACCTTGTTGAGGCAGCCTTTAGCTGTCTTCTTCAGTGATGTCTTCTTGCAAGGCGACCAGCTCACCGTTTGCCGTCATCACCAGAATCAAGTCAATATCCACCACCGGCTGCGCCCTGATAGCCGCTGAGGCCACCTTGTAACGACCAATCTGACTACCATCCACCTGCGACAGCACATGGAGATACCCTTCCCCATCGCCAACCACCAAGTAGCTGCTGAAGGTCGCTGGTGCCGACAGCTGACGGAATTCAAAGTCCTGCTGACGCCAGCTTGACGCACCATTTCTCTGCTCGATGGCACTGACATAGCTGTCCACACTGGTCACATAAATCGAGCCAAAACCGTCGGCCATGGAGGTAAAGCTGGACAACTCCTTGGTCCAGCGCGTGCGTCCGGAGTACACCTCCAGTGCGGTGATATTGCCCTGGAAGCTGGTGAAGTAGATGGTATCGCCAACGATCAAAGGCGTACCACGCACATCCACCATACGTTCCAGCTCGGTTCTGCCCTTAGGCACAACAATACGGGTATTCCACAAAGGCGCGCCGTTTTGCACCCGGAAAGCTTTTGCCTCACCACTGGCAAAACCGGCAAACACCGCGTCGTTGAACAGCACCGGCGAAGCCGAACCACGCAGGGTCAGTGGTGGTTGCAGCGTATTCTGGCGCCATAAAAAGGCACCCGTTTTGGCATTGAACACACTCAGTCGGTCATCAATGCTCTGCACCGCAACATATTCACCATTAGTCACGGGCGCGCTGAGAATTTCGCTGCTGACCCGGCTGCGCCAAAGCTCATCGCCATTTTCCTGACTCAGGGCAATCACTTCACCGTCAAGCGTACCGAGCAAGACCATGCCGGCATCGGCACTGACGCCACCACCCACCCTGACATCCAGTTTTTTGTGCCAAACCACCTTGCCTGTGTCACGAGCCAGAGCGGATACTTTGCCGTCGGCCCCGGTAACAAACACAAAATCACCATCGACGGCAGGCTTCAAACTCTCAAAACTGGTGCCTGAACCTTTACCAACCGACATGGACCACACTTCCACCAACCTGACCTGCTCCTCAGCAAGCGGCACTAGCTGCCTGGGTGTCTTTACCTCCACATCGTCAGAAGAAAATATACTGCACGCCGCCAGACTGAACGACAGCAGTAATGTCACCGGACCTTTTAACATTCTGACCATATTGCTTACCCCTCCAGCGCCGGCTTGGCGCCGTCAAGCACGGCCAGGTCATCCAGTTTCAACTGCAGCATCGGGCGCTCCGAACCACCGGCCTCAGCCGCACCCAGAGCCTTGCGATAAGCCGCCTGGGCCTGCTGACGATCCCCAAGTGCCAGGTAAGCATCACCTTTAGCCGTCTCAATGCTGGCCAGGTAAGCACTGCCTGCCGGCAAGGCATTGAGGCTATCCAGCACTTGCTGACTGTTGTCAACAGACTCGCTCAGCAGCACTCTGCCCAGACGCACAGTGGCCATAATTTTAATCTCAGGTGAAGGCTTCTGAGCCAGGACCCACTCAAGAGAGGAACGAGCCGCCGCCAGCTCGTTGGCCAACACCTGCTGCTGAGCCAAGAACAGCGCGGCAAATTTCGCGTACTGACTGTCCGCATGGTCTTTTTGCAAGGCAGCAACCACATGCTCAGTCGTCGCTTGCTGCTCTGGAGTAGTGGTAGATCGACCAGTAAGCGTAGGCTCAACGGAATTGAGCAAGTTCTGATACAACAGGGACGCAGCAGCAATATTCTGTTGCTCGGTCTTTTGCCAGTACTGATAACCAGAGACTGCCGCCAGCGTTATTGCAATGCCGACAATGATCGGCTGACCATAGTCTTTCCATAGATTCTTAAGCAGTTCAACCTGCTCTTCATCAGATTGGTAACTCACCCTTGACTCCTGATTTCCTGAAAATCATCAACACCGCTGCCCGAAAGGCTCAACGAGCCGGCAATGTGCAGCACTGGGTTATTGAGCCTGCAGAAATTTGACTACGTCCGCCAATGACAACGGTTGCTGCGCCTCGCCGGTGCGCAGCGGCTTAATGGTCACAACACCAGCCGCAAGCTCATCTTCGCCCAGAATCAGAGCATAGGCAGCACCACTGCGATCTGCCCGTTTCAACTGTGCCTTTAAACCACCGCCACCACAATTGGTTAGAATTTTTAGCGTTGGCAGGCTATCTCGCAGGCGTTCCACCAACGGCAAAGCCTTGTGCAGCACGCCATCACCCACCGCCACCACCGCCACATCGACCCGATTGGAGACGTGCTCAGGCACCAGTTGCAGGGTTTCCAGCAACAGCACCAGACGCTCAATGCCCATGGCAAAACCCACCGCGGCTACTGGTTTACCACCGA
Organism: Endozoicomonas sp.; assembly: GCA_024509075.1. GTDB lineage: Bacteria > Pseudomonadota > Gammaproteobacteria > Pseudomonadales > Endozoicomonadaceae > Endozoicomonas. The sequence continues at coordinate 4,052 of JAKROC010000006.1, read as the reverse complement.
GTAACTCAACCAGGGTGTCATATCGACCTCCAGCACACACCGTACCCTGAGCTCCCAAAGACTGCGTAACCCACTCAAAGACCGTTTTGCCGTAATAATCCAGTCCACGCACCAGGGTCGGGTTGACCTGGTAAGCGATGCCGGCATCATCCAGTATCTGCCGCAGTTGGGCAAAGTGCTCCCGGGACTCGTCATCCAGATAATCTGCCAATGCCGGTGCGCCGGCAACGATTTTGCGGGTATTGGGGTCTTTGCTGTCAAGAATTCGCAGCGGGTTAATGGTCAGACGACGACGGCTGTCTTCATCCAGCTCAGCAGCATAATCACTGAGGTATTCGACCAGAGCAGAACGATAACGGCTGCGGGACTCAAGGGTGCCCAGAGTGTTCAACTCCAGCGTGACATGCTCAGACAAGCCCAGACGCTGCCAGAACCTTGCCGTCATCATGATCAACTCGGCATCAATATCCGGCCCATCCATGCCGTAGGCTTCCACGCTGATCTGGTGGAACTGACGATAGCGGCCCTTTTGTGGTCGCTCATAGCGAAACATCGGGCCAGACGTCCACAACCGTTGCACCTGGTTGTAGAACATACCGTGTTCAATGCCGGTCCGCACCACACCGGCAGTGGCTTCCGGGCGCAGGGAGAGCTTGTCACCGTTACGATCATCAAAGGTGTACATCTCTTTTTCCACAATGTCGGTGCCGGAACCGATGCCCCGACTGAACAGTGCAGAGGACTCCACGACGGGGATGCGAACTTCCTGGTAACCATACGTGGCCAGGACAGCGCGAACTTGATGTTCAAGGTACTGCCATACCGGTGTCTGTTCCGGCAGAATATCATTCATGCCGCGAATGGCTTGAAGCTGCTTGCTCAAGTTCAAATGCCTTTTAATCTGAAGTTTTTTCCCAACACCGCCTGCTCAGAAGGGGCGAGTGTGTCCGATTACCCGTCTGTGAAAAACAGGGCTTGCGCCGATGCGTTCATAGCAAAAGGGGGGCAACTATAACCGTTAAGGCCCGCGTGTGACAATCCCGCGACCACCGCCGCAAAGCCCTGACGACGAGGCCCGGAAAGACCACGGGAGGGAATGTCGGGGCGACTCAGCTCCGCTCACTGCTGGCCAGCTCAATATTGGCAACGGTGGTATTAGGCCGACCGATCAACTCACCATCAAAGAGGATGCTGGCCACGCCACGGGTATTACCAAAACGCACGCTGACCGGCGGTTGTACCTCCATGTCGATGGAAGAGCCGGCTTGTTGCAGGGCCGACACCAGAACGACATCATTAGCATCACGGATTTCTACCCAGCACTCCTGGGAAAAAGCAATCAGCAAGGTTTTGGTCAGTTGTTCCGGGGTGATGACCTCAGCGTCCGAGTCCACCACCTCAAGATCACTTTCAATCAACACCGCAGAAGCTTCATCCGGCGTAGCCTCATCAAGTTCAGCCGGAACCGCCAGCAGTATCGGAGAATCATCACCCTCAACGGCCACCGGGTCAGACACCAACACCTCTTCAGCAACCACCACTGACGCTACCGGCTCCAGACTGAGCCAATGATTCCAGAGGAAGTAACTCAGCCCGGCCAGAGACACCACCAGCACCAGGGCAAATCCATGAACCGGGGAAGGAAAGCTGTGGGCACGCAGCGGCTTCACTTTGCGCCCACCCTGCAGCCGGGGCGTTTCCTGAGAGCTGTTGCCTATGAACTGGTCAAAATCTTCAATCAGGCGCTGACCACTGAGACCGACCATTTTGGCGTAGTTCCTTATGTAACCACGCACAAAGGCCGCCTGGGGCAAGCGATCAAATGCACTTTGCTCAATGGCCCTGACATAGCTTTCTGTGATCTTGAGATGCTCTGCCACCTCAGTCACTGAAAGACCCTGGCTGTTACGGGCACTGGCCAGAACAGCTCCAGGAGAAATCTTTTGAACCGGCACTTCCTGCCCAGTTTCCTGATCACTCATAACCCACTCGACTCCGATATTGCTTCAGCTCCATAGAGCCCGGATACAACCTTTCCAACCTTGACAAGTAACGCTGTGCCTCACTCCGGGCACCATTAGCCGTGGCCAGATCGATCCCCATAAGCAAGCTGCGGGGACTGTGTTCTGCCACACCTTCAAAGACCTGATAATATTGCCAACTCTTGAGCAGATTGCCCTCTTGCTGGTAAATGGCCGCCAGTTCAAGGTTGGCCTTGGGCAAATTACTGTTCAGACGCAATGCCCGGATAAAATTCTCCTTTGCCTCAAGGGTGTCCCCGAGGCGCAGGGCAACAATCCCCATGTTTTCAAAAGTGCGGCTGCGACGAGGGTAGGAAACATCTTGCGCAGCCAGCTCAAACTGTCGGTAAGCCTCCCGATGGCGTTCACGGGCATACAGAAACGCACCGAAATTATTGCGCACATCCGAGGCATCTGGATTAATGTCCAGCGCCCGGGCAAACGCCCTCTCTGCCAGCCGATCTTCCCCCATATGTTGATAAGCCATGCCCAGCATGCCATACGCACTGGCAGAACCAGGCTCAATCTCCAGCGCTCGTTTCAATGGCTTGATCGCTCGTTCTGAATAGCCTTCCTGAAGATAGCCCATGGCCAGATTGATGTAATCCAGCACGGCCCTGTTTTCATCCACGGGTCGGCGGTCAGAGGTAATACAACCGGTAACTGACAATGCACAAAGCAGTAATACTACGGATCTGGCTCCCATGCTAATCCTCACGATTACTTTTAAAACCTAAATCTGTTGAGCGGCTATGCGAGCTGAAACGTAGCGTTCACTGCGTCGGGTTTTATCCATAACGCTCCCTACCAGTTGCCCGCACGCCGCATCGATATCGTCACCCCGAGTCTTCCTCACGGTGACATTAAAGCCTGCCAGCAGCAAACTTTCCTGAAAACGTCGTACTGCGTTATTGCTTGGTCTTTCATACCCGGAACGAGGGAACGGATTGAAAGGAATCAGATTGATCTTACAGGGTACATCTTGTAACAAAACTGCCAGCTGCTGCGCATGCTCAAGCTGATCATTAATACCGCTGAGCAACGTATACTCGATCGTAACCACCCGTTTGGAGTCCGTCAAACGGTTCATATAATAATGGATGGCATCGAGCAACTGATCGAGTGGGTACTTCCTGTTGATGGGCACCAACTGATTGCGCAATTCATTATTGGGCGCATGCAATGACACCGCCAGCGAGACATTGGTCACCTCGCTCAATTTTTTCAGCGCTGGCACAACGCCCGATGTACTCAACGTCACCCGTCGTTTGGATAACCCGTAACCCAGATCATCCATCATCAGGTTCATGGCATCAACCACATTATCGAAATTCATCAGCGGTTCGCCCATGCCCATCATCACCACATTGGTAATGGAGCGATCCATTTTGGCGGGCACATTGTTAAAGTGGCGGGCAGCGATCCAGACCTGGCCGATAATTTCTGCCACGCTCAGATCGGAGTTAAACCCTTGCTTGCCAGTAGAACAAAAGCTGCAATCGAGGGAGCAACCGGCCTGAGAAGAGATACACAACGTGCCACGACCATTTTCGGGGATAAACACTGTCTCGACACAGCTGCCACTGGCCACGCGCACCACCCATTTACAGGTGCCATCGACAGAAAAGTGGCTGCTGACCACCTCTGGCCCGCGAATTTCGGCGATGGACTTAAGGCACTCACGCAATGACTTACTGACGTTGGTCATCTGATCAAAGTCGTCTACCCGATGGTGGTGAATCCATTTTAACACCTGCTCGGCGCGGAATTTTTTCTCACTAATGCTGAGAAAAAATTCTGCCATCTTCTGGCGGGACAGCCCCAGCAAATTCACCTTGGCCGCCGGTGGCTCAATGGCCGCGGCACTGGTGTGATCGAAGGCTGTATCGATCATTTCTGACATCTTAATACCTCAAAGCCACCAGAAGGCCCCTCCTCCTGATGGCTTATGTAAATCTATTCAGCCCCGAATGTGCACTTATACCCGTCGCCTTTCAAGTTGCTACTTTGTTGGCTGCATTCGCTCGGCAA
>JAKROC010000599.1 GCA_024509075.1 Endozoicomonas sp. | reverse complement strand
ATGTTTCCGTGGATTATCTGGTAACTGGTGCCGGTGGAGACAGTGAACGAGTGGATCTGGTGTCAGATATCGAAAATCAGCAGATTTTCTATTTTGACCGCTCTGTGACTGCTCGGTTGGGTGTCGATCTGAAACGGTGTAGGGGTTTCATCAATCCCGGGGACTCTATTGATAGTTATCAGTCCGGTGACTTGTTGCTGGTCAATACCCAGTTGAAAAACGGGGATGGTATTTACCTGGTTGATTTTGGCGGAGGCCCGGCGGTGCGTCGGCTGGCCTGGTTGCCTGGTGGGTTGGTGGATGTGATTAGTGACAATTACGGATCCAATAAAATCTCCGTTGAGGACTTGAACATCATTGGTCGGGTGGTGTGGGCTGGTATCAAACAATAAAGAACATAGATGCTGTATGAGCAGGCAACTTTTTTCCAAACACAGGGGAAACTATATAGGTCTGTTTCCCCCAAAAGGTGGTTGGCAACGTGGGCGAAAAGGTATTCAGCGCACACTTTGCTCTATTAATGAGTTGGAAAATCTTTCCGAGCCGGAAAGAATGATTTGGCTCACTGAAATGTATTCCCGTAAAGCCCGGGAAATTTTGGATGAGCAATTCCAGAAAGAACAGGAGCGGAAAAAGAAAGCACAGCGAAAATTTTGGACAGTGAACCAGGCCAAAGATCTTTGGCTTACGGCAGTAAAAATACATGGTTCTGAAAAAACTGCAAAAATGTATAATCGCAGCCTGGATCTTTATATTACTGCCTGCGGTAATCATGAAATGCTCACCATGGATGAGGTCTGCCAACGTCTGAAAATTCATCGGAACAC
>JAKROC010000598.1 GCA_024509075.1 Endozoicomonas sp. | reverse complement strand
CGAACCATTCAGCATCGCCATATCCAGCCAGCGATTCCACACCGGGCGGCAGAACTGAAAAATGATCTGGTTATGCTGGATTTGCTGAATGCGTCGGCGGAACTCGTTGATGATCAGGCGTAGTGCCCGGTCGCTGACGCCTGCCATATCGCCCGACAGCAGTTCATAGGGCAGGCCAATGCCGGCAGCCCATCGAGCGGGAGCTGGTCAAACAGCAAAAACGTCCGAAGCAGTACGGCATCTATTCATCCAAGGGAGTTTGAGCGTGGGATTGCTCACCAACCTGTTTCGTCGTCAAACTTGTCCAGGTGATAGAGCCTGACCAGCGTCTGGGTTAACAGTGGCTGGCCTCGGAGTTGTCCCGGTCGTAAAACCTCAAAAATATGCAGGACATTTTCGGCTTTCACCCGCACTAACTTCGTGCTGTCAAAAGCAAACTCGGCTGGATGCTCCCGGTGAAAGTAATAAGCGACTCGCTGCCCCAGCTTGTTAAACTCAATCCCCGACTTGATCACATGACCATTATCCAGTGTTTCGTTATAGCTGATGGGGACAAACTCCGACTCAAGAATCTGAAGTTGCAACGGCACTGAAAGCCCGTCCTCCTGACGACGTGGACGCAGCCTGACAAAACACTCACCACCTTCAAACATCGCCCGGGTAATCAACGACTGCTGTCCGGTAAAACTCAGCAAGCCATCAGCATCGGACTCGTCTGACCATTGCAGAAAGAGGTTTTGCAGTTGCTCGCGAAGGGTATCGTCAGCCACCAGTGACTTGGGCGTAATGCCCCGGCCAATGACATTGCTGACTAGCTTCTCTAATCCAC
>JAKROC010000597.1 GCA_024509075.1 Endozoicomonas sp. | reverse complement strand
CGGGGTGAGCGAATGTAGCCAACAAAGTAGCAACTTGAAAGGCGACGGGTATATACAAAGCGTCTTCGGGCTACTTATCATTTTGCCTTTTGCAGAGATATTATCCGCGTGTCAGGTTACAGCGAAATCAAACTGATTGCCGTCGATATGGACGGAACTTTTCTCAACGATAACAAAACCTTCGACCAAGAGCGTTTTCGGGCACAGTTTCAGGTGCTCAAAGGACGGGGCATTCGTTTTGTCGTGGCCAGCGGCAATCAGTATTACCGCCTGCGTCACTATTTTGCTGGTATTGATAGTAACGATATTGCTTATGTAGCAGAAAACGGTGGCTATGTGCACGACGGTGAGCAGGAGCTGTTTGTTGCTGATATTCCAACCGACACGTTGATGCGTGTTTACCAGTTTTTGGCCAGCCATGAGCAGGTGACGGTGATTATTTGCGGCAAAAACAGCGCCTACACCATGATGAATAGCGATGATGCCGAGTTTATCAACGCCCTTAATCACTACCAACGTTTGCAGCAGGTCAGCAGCTACCAGGAAGTAGACGACACAATTATTAAAGTGGCGCTGAAGATGCCAGCAAGTGTTCACGCTGATGTGTTAAGCGCAGCCCAGGAAACACTTGGTGATGTATTGGTACCCGTTAACAGTGGCCACCAGTGGCTGGATCTGATTGTGCCGGGTGTCCATAAGGCGCACGGTTTGCAGTTACTGCAGGAGCAGTGGGGTATCAGCGATGATGCCATAGCGGCGTTTGGTGACAGCGGTAATGACCTGGAAATGCTGCAAAAGGTGGGGTTCAGTTTTGCCATGGACAATGCCTG
>JAKROC010000596.1 GCA_024509075.1 Endozoicomonas sp. | reverse complement strand
GAGAATAGGAACGAAAGATATGGGAAATGAAGGAAAGAATGGGAAGGTGAGAGAGTTTCAAATAAAAATTCTGAGCGAGGTAAACAGGATCTGCAATTCCCAAATTGTTTGATCGTCGAGTATGATTGTCCGGGTGAAGGTACTAAAGTATTGTTGAAGCCTCAGCAATACTGAGTACTCACGTTTCGACATCTACAGCACTGTAAGCGGAAGTCATGTCAACGAAGTTGCAGACAATTTGATTTTTTTTAGCGTTATTTTTTCGCACTTTTTCACTTGCATAGGGCACACAAGATCGCACGATTGCTTGTTGTCGAACCCCAGGTTTTTCTAATCAAATTTATCACACTTTTTTTTTTTTTTGTCAAATTCAAGACTACAATGTCTAAAGCCCCTACTAAAAGACCAGGGGCCCGTTTCTCGAAAGTACCGGTAACTGACGGGCCCGTAAAGCTGTTGTGTTTTCATTCAAGATAAGGGTTTCAAAAGTTTTGAAAATGATACAATAAAAATATCAGCTAAAGAAACAAAAAGGACTAGTTTGGGTGCCAGAACCTGCTTTCTTATCCGTTAAATTTTGATTTTGAAATATGGCTTCGGGCCCGTTAACTTTCGAGAAACGGGCCCCAGGTCCGGTAAGTTTCCACCGGAATTGTAGCATAATTTGTCCCTAAAATATAATACCGGCAATTTTGCCGAGCAAAAATCGATGATGGTATTAGAAAGAGTATTTTGTTTGTTTCTTCAGATTTGTTTTGTTTCGTTTTTCTTCAGTTGAGAATAGGAACGAAAGATATGGGAAATGAAGGAAAGAATGGGAAGGTGAGAGAG
>JAKROC010000595.1 GCA_024509075.1 Endozoicomonas sp. | reverse complement strand
CAATCGAAGAGTCAAGTCTCCGCCAACTGTATCAGAGGCTACCAGATTCAAGTTGGTGAAATCGGCAATCAACTGAAGCACAGCCCGGACTTCAATATTCTGAAAGTTCAGCGACAGCTTGTCGCCCTTGTATGCAAGGCCTGACTTTCTCCTGCCTCTGTCGCTCTCCTCATCGGCCTTGACACTGATGGTCAGCAGGTTGTCTGCCTGGTAAACCAAGTATTCGAACTTACCTTTGGGCTCTATGACAATAACCGTATTGCCATCTTCAACCATGGCATCAATAAACTTTACAGGAGTACCAAAATCAATAACATCAAGACGGTTTCTGAGTTCGTAAGGCAATACTTCACCCTGAAACTCCAGACGAATTCGACCACCGAGTTCGCGGGTATCCATTGGAATTCTGGCATCATTAAGAGCAATCATAATTTTGCCTTCACCATCCTCACCACGCTTAAAATCAATACCGGTAATGCCTGTCTCGGCGTACGCCCCAGCCTCCCCAGCCGGCTGAGTTTGTGTAACAGCAACAGAACTTGGTGGAACTATGGGAGGACGGCCACTTCCTAAAAAAACGCTCAGCGTCCGTCCGTCTATCTGAGTAGTGAAACGGTCAGGCTCATGCAAGTTAATAACCATCCTAGTGCGATCACCCCCTTCCAGCACAGTGACATTCTTGACGTTATTCAAACCAACTGCATTGTATTTAGCCAGAACACTGCGAGTGTAGGGCAAGTCCAGAGCTATTCTCGGTGGCTGTGCAATACTGTAGCCCTTGACCAATCGAAGAGTCAAGTCTCCGCCAACTGTATCAGAGGCTACCAGATTCAAGTTG
>JAKROC010000594.1 GCA_024509075.1 Endozoicomonas sp. | reverse complement strand
GTCTGCAGAGACTGATCAAGGGCATTAAGGAACTGGGTAATAAGAGAAAGAGGACAAATCTCAATGTAAGCATTTCTACTAATTTTTATAACTCATGTAATACCCTAAAGTAGATCCTGATTCAGTTTTCAAGTACACTTTTCAAGCAAAGCAAAAGTATTTTGATATTTTAAATTTCTCACATTACAAATTGACAAGCAAAGAATAAGGCTGTATGTTCTCTTGTTATAATGTAAGATCCACACACAGTGGAAATATAATGATAACGCCTCCATTTTTCTTGCCTTTTTTTGGCGAACATCAACATAATTATTTTTCCATACTCTTTCTCTCTGCACCAGTCCAAGTTGTGGGTTTTTTTAATAACCTTAGAGCTCCACAACACTTGAAATACATTATGAACTCTTTGTATGTCTTGTGGTTAAATAATTTCAACTTTTATTTTGGTAAATTAGTACTCACATCTTACATTAACGCGTAAAAAATATTGATAATCCAAAATTAACTGTAATAAAAATGATCGTTTAAAACAAATCAACAACGGTATTATTCACGCGAAACATTGATATTTAATATGTTAAAAGAAGTAAATTCTAACAGGTGGACAGATTCTAAAGTTTGCAAATACGTTTGCATTCATTCATTGCCTCATTGAAACTCTTTCACGGAATATGTAGTAGATTGAAATGCAGGTGTGTAGGCTTCGGCCTGTGTATTAAAATGAATATTGTGACATGGCTGAATATCTGGTTGATTTTTGATTTGTTGAGCAATCGCACGTTTCAAAGCATGAGTGATTGCATACCCTGAGTTTGATCCCGTTGCTTTCAGTCTGGGGC
>JAKROC010000593.1 GCA_024509075.1 Endozoicomonas sp. | reverse complement strand
TCATTAGCGTTCCTTCGGGAATACGTTCAGTCTGTTTTTCTTTCTCGCGTTCGGTATAATTTACATGTTGTTAATATTCTAGCCTTTTAGTTTCATCGTCGATTTCATCGAGAAAGAAAAAACAGACTGAACGTATTCCCGAAGGAACGCTAATGAACTGAAATAAAATGCAAAGGGACGAGGTAAACAAACAAGAATGCAGTCAAGCTCACATGTAATATAGGAAACCGTTAAAAATTCGCATTACAAAACTGTTATTTAGATGTGAACATTTCAACGAAATTTTGCATGAAGAAATGTTGTAAAAAGGCAGTTTTTACCCTACCAACTGAAAACCTTGGAGGGCAAAACTTAAGAACAATCAAAGTCTATAAGTTTTAATCACTAAATGGGAAACACCATCCGTGTATTCTTACCAGAACACCAGAACAAAATCTACGAGTCTCAACAATTACCGAAAATTTAAATTTTGTCGCACCTGCATACAGTCGAACCTCGATCGTCCGGACCTCGATTATCCGGACTTTTTCTTTGGTGCCAATTTTGTCGTGAATATTTATTAGTCACGATCAAGATCCGTAACCATATTCTTATTAAGACTACAGTTTGAAAAGTTCAGTAAAGGCGATGTTCTTCTTTAAGTCAAAATGACTTAGTTCAACATTTTAGGCCGATATCGAGGTAAAAACATTTTCCATCAATTTCAATTGTTAATACACACGTGTAAAGATATTCACAACGAACAGTGAAGGTGTGAACCATATTTTTTTCGAAACGATTTGTAAATGTTGTTTCACGATTAAATGTCGCTTTCTTAATCAAATCAGTTTTTTTGTTCCT
>JAKROC010000592.1 GCA_024509075.1 Endozoicomonas sp. | reverse complement strand
TGTTGTTTGAGGTCAAGCGGGAGATGGCCTCATGAAAATTGTCGTGTACAGTGATGAACGGTATACAAGGTCTAACATCTGTTGTCGTTTATGGGTGCGGTGCCAGCAGTCGCCAATAGTGGTTTGGCAACCACCGGCATCATCTTTTTGGGCATGCTTTTGGTGGCAGAGAGAAAACGGATGCCGTAACCGGCAGCGGGGAAGAGGCATTTTTTCAGCATGAATATAGATCGTTTGATTGTTGACAAATGGTGATTTTCCTACCATTTTGTATGCACATAAGGCACACAATTACGATATGAAAGTATTTAACTGGAACTGTGAAAAGAATGCTTGGCTCAAGACTAATCGGGTCATCTCCTTTGAGGAGATCATTTTTCACATTGAATTGGGTGGTGAACTGGCTATTAATCACCATCCGAATCAGTCCAAGTACCCCGGGCAGAAAATTTCCATTGTCCAGGTTGAAGATTATGTTTACCTGGTTCCTTTCGTGGAATCAGAAGATGAGATATTCCTGAAAACCATTATCCCTAGCCGAAAAGCCACAAAATAGTATCTGGGAGGCACCCCATGAAACCCAATGAACAAGAGTTACAGGAAGAACAGGAAATTCTGGATGCTTTTGAAGCAGGAGTCCTGAAGCCTGTTGATAACCCCGAAGCCATGAAACAGGCCCATCAGCAGGCCGCTGTAAATACTTTCAAAAAGGATGCGCGTTTGAATATTCGCTTGAGCAGCCGCACGCTCAGGGCTTTGCAGAAAATGGCTCTGGCAGAAGGCATACCCTATCAAACCATGATTGCCAGCGTACTTCACAAGTATGCAGAAGGCCGTCTG
>JAKROC010000591.1 GCA_024509075.1 Endozoicomonas sp. | reverse complement strand
GACAGACTTTGCCATCCTGGTTTTTGCCAACCTGGAGGGAGCTGCTCACATCGCCGGGTTGATCATGTAATCCCCCAGCTTTTTCGTCTGTGCTCCCTGCCCCATCGCATACTTGGCAACTTTATAAAGCGAACCACCAACAAGACCCGAGATGCCTCCCAGAACACAGCCGATGAATCCAAAAGGTGAGGCCATGGCATATTCGAGATCTTCAGTGAAATGAATAAGGGTCTGACGAACTTCCCTCCCGACAAAGCGTGCTTTGGCCTCGAAGGACTGATTACTGGATGGTTGTGGTACGTTAGCAATATGCTGGCTATCAATCGCTGAACTGTTCATATTCATTCTTGGCAAACAAGTATATTGTTCGACAGTAATGCGATCAGAGTGCCAACAGAATAACCAAAAGGTTAGGAAAACTAACGGGATGCAGACGAGGCATTTCTGTTCGCTCTGAGGTCAATACAGACACCAGACTTCAACAAGCTTCAGTTGGATCGAAATCAAGGACTACCTCAGGAAAATCAGTTCTGAAATTTCTAAACGGGACGAGAGCCCTGCCTCATCAGGTCTTGTTTCTTCGTCCCGACAACAAAGCTTGCCACGGCTGCAGTTACACCCACTTTTCTCAACTGAAAAAATGGGTGTTACAACATTTTCTTGTTCTGAATATTTCAAAAATAACCAATGAAACGGTTTCAAAAAAACTTTTCAAACCATGAAGGAGTTTTGGTTAGCAATACTGACACAATGACCAGTATTTTACGAGGAGCTCTATGCCATTGGTTAGTTCTCGTCCAAAAACACAACCAATTGAAAACTGTAGATTTTATTTTGAAA
>JAKROC010000590.1 GCA_024509075.1 Endozoicomonas sp. | reverse complement strand
ATATCTCGGTTTTGACCATGGAAAATACAGCTCCACGTACGCTGCAACGCTGGCTGGTTACCGCCATTGTGCTGGCGTGTTTGTTGATTGCCGGTTACCTCTACATTGAGCATCGGAAAAAATACCCGAGCACTGACGACGCTTACGTGCATGGCAACATCATTTACATCGCACCCAGGCTGGGTGGTCAGGTAAGGGCAGTTAATGTGGTTAACTTCGGACACGTGCACGAAGGTGAGATGCTGGTCCAGATCGACCCGGCCACCTACGAAGCACAGTTTAACCAGGCGCGTGCCGCTTATGCCGTTGCCAGTGAAGAGAACAAAGCTGCCAGCGCAGGGATTCTGGCTGCCAGCACGGCAATCACTACGGCTGCCGCCAATCTGCACAAGGTTCAGCTGAACTTCAGGCGAACTATGACTATGGTGTCACAGGGAGTCCTGCCACGTCAGGAAGGGGACACTGCCCAAGCGGCTCTGGCCACAGCACGGGATAACCTGGCCGGTGCCAGGGCGCATATGGCCCAGCTGATTGCTGAACAAGGCTCAGCAGGGCAGAGTGCCCCGGCAGTCCAGGAGGCGGCAGCAGCTTTGATGTTGGCTACTCTGAACCTCTCCTACACCAATATTTCTGCACCAGCCGATGGTGAGGTTGGCCAGGTGAGTGTTCATCCGGGCAGTGTGGTCAATGCTGGTGAAGCGTTGATGCCTCTGGTGGTGGCCCAGAGCTTCTGGGTGGAGGCAAACTTTAAGGAGGATGATCTGGGCCGGATTCAACCGGGGATGCCCGCCAGCGTGCAGCGTACGTGGAGCTGTATTTTCCATGGTCAAAACCGAGATAA
>JAKROC010000059.1 GCA_024509075.1 Endozoicomonas sp. | reverse complement strand
ACCTCAAGATAGTAGGTCTTGTCGGCTTACTCCTGATTTTTGTCGTGTACAGTGACCGTTCATTTCCCATCTCTGGCTGTTATTACTGCCAAAATAGTTCAGGCCGTGGGCTTCGGTGGCGCTGCCATCGGAGAGAGGTAAACGGGCATAGGGCGTAAAAACCCACGCTCCTTCGATAGTGGGATGAGATATCGGTGTCGTATGATCCATTTCCAGCCGCTGGATCTGGTTCGGGTAGTTGGCGTTGTAAACAGAAATATCACGGGGGTAGAGGTTGACCGTTGGCTGGCTTTTAAAGTAAACAGGAATGCCTACCTGCTGGCTGTTGGTGGCTGTGCCGCTCTCTGTCCGGCGAACTTCTTTGTAGCGGATATGGCCTTCAGTCTGGCTGTAAATAAACGACTCGATCCGTCCCTGCTTCAACACCAGGAAATCGTTGGTGGCAATGCCACCACTGCCGGTGATCACGACCCGGCCATAGCCATCGCTGGCAGTGCTCAGTTCAATGGAACCTTGACCAACGGTCAGTGCCGTACCATTTTGCAACTCGCCGGACTGGAGCTGACTGATGTTCAGCGTACCGTTAACCACCACATCTGCATCGAGTGCCATTTTGTAGTCTGGTGCCGCTTCGTTGCCCGCATTGGTAATCACAAACGGCTGGGCCGTGCTGTTGGGCGTGGTAAAGAAAAAGCTCTCGGCGGCGAAAGAGATTTCCGAGAAAATTTCTCCGTCTTCCGCCCGGCCTGAGGCGACACCAATACCGGTCACGGCGGTCTGACCGTTGTTCTCCTGTCGTACTTTCAGGGTGTATTCGGCTTTCAGGCCATTGGTAACGGTCTGCTGTTCCGTAATGCTGGCGATGTTCTGGTTGACCGTTGCGGTAAGGTTGGTAATGTTCGTTGCATTGACATTGTCGCCATCAACCATAGCTTGCTGAACACTGGTAATATCAGTTTGTCGTGTAGTGGTTTCCTGATCAATCCGATTATGGGCATCGCTTAGCAATACCTCCTGACTATCGGTGTAGCTGGCCCAGCCCGGGGTAAACCAGCTTTTATCCACAGTACCTCTGATCTGATCCTGAATATGATCGGTACCGGCCAGAGCAGACGCCCTGGTGCCACCCATCTGGTTATAGCCGCCCACTTGACCCGCACTGTTGACGTGCCGTATCCAATAGTAACAGGCAGTGGTGTTGCCGGTGATGTCTGTGTAGCGGCTGTCGTTGGCTTCATGGACCAATGACGCCTGTTTCCGGTCATCCACCTGCGCTCGCCACACTTCTGTATGGTTGTGACCTTTATAACTGGCTGGCTGCCATTGCAGGATAATGGCTCCCATAATGCCTGCTGCAAAAAGCCCCTCTGGAGTCGTGGGGTTATCGGGCAGCTCGGCTGGGTTCACCGGTTCAAGAGTATCGGTAATAGAACCCACAGTGGTGGCAGGCAGACTCAAACGCTGGTCTTTCTCTTTTGCCAGCCCCAACTCGGCCAGCTCACTGCGTAGTACCGCCTTGTCTCCGGCATTGCCACTGCGACCGGCAAGACGATTGAGAAATTCACGCACGTAGCGGTCTACCGTGGCTGGCAGTGCAGGAAATTTGGCCATGGGTATCCTAGAATAGTGAGCAGTGGATGAAGGGGCTCAAATAATGGAAAACATCAACAACCTCTATGACACCGACTACCACCAATGGGTAGAACAGCAAAAACAGCTATTGCAGTCCGGCCAGCTTGACCGGCTGGATATAAAGAACCTGCTGGAGGAACTGGGTGAAGTGGGCAAACAAAACCAGCACGCTCTGGAGTCGCACTTAATCAACCTGATCCTGCATCTGCTCAAGCATCAGCACCAGACTCAAGTGCTTAATCCTCAACGGTATGAACCACAGGAGTTCCGAAGCTGGTATGACAGCATTGATACTGCCCGGCGTGAAACCAGACGATTAATGAAGAAAAACCCTTCTCTGAAAAGCCGTATGGCAGAGGTAATCACGGACAGCTACCCTGATGCCAAAACCGGTGCCATCAATCAGATGAATAAATACCTGCCGAAAGACCAGTGGCTTACCGACCAGAGTTTCCCGGCTGAATGCCCATGGTCCTATGATCAGTTAATAGACGATGACTGGCTTCCTTAAAGCTCCGCCGTCGAACTGGCCACAATCACAGCGGTCACCGTATCGGTGCCCTCCAACTCAAACTGCCTGCGGCTGCCACGGCCTGCGGGATGGTGCCGGGTGCTCCGTCGTTTTTACGGACCTGAAAGCCCTGAATATTGTGATTACCGTCACCAGGATCAGCGGAACTCACCTGGTAGCGCTGCCACTGTGTGGTGAGATTGAAAAGGGTGCTCTCTCCGAGTAATTGAAACAAAAGACGAGGCCACCAAAACCTACAAAGGCCGGCGGGACGTCAAAATGCTTGACCCTGCACGCGAGGCATTAACGGCACAAAAACAATGGACCTTTCTGGAGGGAGAGTACATCTTCCACAACCCAAGAACCAATCAACCCTGGGAGGGCGATCAGCCAATACGGAAAACACTCTGGATCCACGCGCTGAAGAAAGCAGGCGTCACTTACCGGAATCCATACCAGACCCGGCACACCTACGCATCAATGATGCTCTCTTCCGGTGAACACCCCATGTGGGTTGCCCAGCAAATGGGGCATAAGGACTGGACAATGATTGCCCGAAGATATGGCAAATGGATGCCGGATGCTAACCCCGACAGCGGCGGCATGGCTATCAGCCTGTACGCAAATACCTCTGAAAAGCCCGCCAACAAGAAGTCTGTATAAAGGCAAGATTCAACCGGATCAGTAAGTCTGGACGCCATACTTCAACAACATCCGCGGCAAAATATCATCAAGATTTTTGACATCATCATCATTGAGCTGAATCAGATGAAAGCCGTACTTGCTGTAAATGTCTAGCTTCTGTTTCTTTCGGGCAAGATATTTTTCATCATTCTCATATCCCCAATACTCTATGTAAACCTTACCCGTGGGAATATAGAAATCACAATAAACATCCTCTTCAATGGGCAGCTTACGCTCATAGGCATGAACAATTTCAGCCATATACAGCCAGTTGTCGATCAGCATTTCTGCTTTTGAGCGGACCATGTGACCATCAGCGGTCCTCAAGGTTGCAGGAAACTTTTCACGGAAGCTCTCCTGCTCAGAAATAGATGATGTGTCAGTCGGCTCTTCGCCCTTGATCTCTTTCAGGGAAAGCGTGAAAGCTCTGTTTTCCAGAATGGATTCTGGCCAACTGGAGTATGGTACACCTGAACGGAAATCCTCCTTTTGGACACCATTCATTGCCTTACCTTGTGGCGTCAGCTCCCACCCTTTGAGTGCTTTTTTAATCCATCCAAGCTCAGAGAAAAGGGCGTTAACCCGCTGGGCACTGAGATCAACTTGCTTCGCTATACCTTTAGCCGTTAACAAATTTGCAGAAGAATTCTCTTTGGATGGCCAGGAGCTTGTAATCTGTATACTTTCAGGCCAGACAATATAGGCTCCATATTTGGGGCTGATTTTCTGCTCACCTCCCTGCCGGGTGCCAAGCTCTGTTAATTGCCAGGAATCATTATTGCGTTGGATGTAACCAGCGCTTTCCAAGGTCTGGAAAAAGACTTTAGATGCAACTCCTTTTGACTTTGCAACAGCACTGGTTGAAATTTTCTTTATAACATATGACATCCTTTTCCCCCTATTCTTATTACCCATTGATTCATGTAATAGATTCAATGTATAGGCATTTGCCGGCCCTTAATGGGGTAGAGACAAGTATAGTGGTTGATAGAGGCAGGATTCGTGACCATTTTTAATTTTGTTGGGAATTACAAAGAATCGGTCACGTAGACAGGGGGGCAGCTTAGGGACGTGAAAGGCAAGCAGGATGCCAAAAACGTTATTTAGTACTTAAGTACTCTCAGAAGCCCATCAAAGGTAAGGCTTTATAAAGGCCTTTTCCAACTCATGTACAAAAGGCTGTATAAACGTCACTATCCATACAGCCCTTCACTGTTTTAAGCTAAAATTTCCACCCAATCAAGGCAGAGTGATCGGGAAAAGGCTGTTATTAGGCAGCCATCATTCCGTTGTAGCCATTATCGTTAGCAACTATACGTTTGTAGCGTTTCGATTTACGAGAGCCGCTACGCCCCCGACATGCACCTTGGGTTTCGTAACCGTCGTCGAATCCTGATCGCCCCCAGTACAAAACTCGCAGCATTCATGCCAGAAGTGGTGGGCAATTGCAACCGCGTCTTGGATAAATAACGGTTGCAGCATTGTTAACCGCGATGCATAACCCGCTGTTTCTCAATATTCCACTCACGCTCTTTAGTAGTGGCACGCTTGTCAAACTCCTTTTTACCCCGGGCTAATGCGATCTGACATTTGATCAAATGGCCTTTCCAGTAGAGTTTGGTAGCGATGCAAGTATGGCCTTTTTGCTGGGTTATTGAGAACAAGTTGGCCAGTTCCCGGCGATTGAGCAACAGCTTGCGATCACGCAGCGGGTCGGCAACAACGTGGGTAGATGCGGTGATAAGCGGCGTGATTTGGGAGCCGACCAGCCAGGCCTCACCGTCTTTGAGCAGGACGTAGCTATCCACCAACTGGACTTTGCCCTGTCGGAGACTTTTCACTTCCCAGCCTGCGAGAGAAATGCCTGCTTCGAAAGTTTCGTCGATGTGATAATCGTGACGAGCCTTTTTGTTGACGACAATGGAGGAGTCGCCTTTCTTGCCTTTCTTCGTACTTTTTGCCATGGCGCGGATTATAGGGGCTGCTATAGGTAAAGTCATTCATTCTGCGGTATTGGGGCCGGTTTTCACAAGAGCAGAGCTGTTATTCACGCTTGAATGTGGTGAAAATATTCAAAGTTGTGCCTCAGGCTGGCTAAATAAATGTAGATTTGGTTTTTTCCGGTGAAATTGGCTGTTTTGTTTGCTGGTTCTTTTTGAGGTAGATCATTACTGATGTTGGTTAATCAGCAGGTAACAATGGGGTATTCTACGGGCTTTAATAATGTGCAGGCGCGTTTGATATGCCAAGGATTTCCCGTTCCGCTCTGGTGATGTACTCCGCTGAGCAGATGTATGATCTGGTCAGTGATATTGAGTCCTATGCCGAGTTTTTACCAGGTTGCCGCCTTGGGCGCATCGACCGCCGTAATGGGGATGAGCTTGACGCAACGCTGGAAATTGCCAGGGCGGGCCTGAGCTACTGTTTTTCTACCCGCAATAGAATGAAGCCCGGGCAATCCATTGATATGCAATTACTTGAAGGGCCATTCAGCCGGTTGACTGGTGTCTGGACGTTCCTGCCATTGGGAGAGGGCAGCAAAGTGTCCCTTGAGCTTGAGTTTGCAATGAGTAATCGGTTGACTGAGGCTGTTTTGGGTGGGTTGGTTGGTCAAATGCTCGGGACTATGGTGGATGCCTTTAGCAACAGAGCAAAACAGATTTACGGTTGATTGTTTATGATGCTGACGGAAGAGCCTGATATTCAGGTTGAAGTGGTATACGCCCGTGCGGATGAGCAAAAGGTCATCACCTTGTCGGTGAGGCAAGGTACTACAGTGTTGGAGGCGGCCAGAGCCTCTGGCATTGTCGATTACTTTCCGCAGATTGATTTGGGCACGGCAAAACTGGGTGTTTTTGGCAGGTTGGTGCTCAATCCGGCAGAGCAAGTTGTGCGGGCAGGGGAACGGGTGGAGATTTATCGCCCGTTGATTGCCGACCCTAAAGAGGTTCGTAAGCTGCGGGCGGAGCAGGCAAAGCTGAAAAGAACGGCAGCGCCCGAATGACCGGGTGAAGGCAATGCATTACCGCTTTGGCGGGAACCGTAACTAACCAGAAGGAGTCACTCTTCGTATTCTTCCAGGCCTTTGGGAACAAAGTCGCCGCTGATGGAGCGTGAGCGCAGGCGGTCGTTTTCAAAAAACAGCGTCACGGTTCGCTGATCCCGGGCACCATCACCGGGCTGATTGCTGTATATGTAGTCCCACCGGTTTCGGTCAAAGGTATCTTGCAGCAGTGGTGTGCCCATGATGTACTGGACTTGGGAGCGGGTCATACCCAGTTCCAGCTGCTCGACCATTTTACGCGTGACAACGTTACCTTGCTGAATGTCAATTTTATAGGCACCGGGGAAGCTGATCAGCTTCGAGCCTCCGTCCGTGCTGTTGGCGCAGCCGGTGAGTAGAGTCGTTGAAAGAAAGAGTCCGGCGGCCAGGGTGATCGTGGTTTTTTGCATCGGTTTCAGACTTCCACTATCTTGCTTGCTTGAAAATAATTCACAACATGCTTTTGAGAGCAACTGGATCGGGGAGTAACTGATAAAGTTGCACAGAAGTGTGATGATAGCAGGATTATCTTGCAAGGGTTAGGGAAACGTGTTGGAAAATCAAGAGTTGCGCAAAGCCGGCCTGAAAGTCACCCTGCCACGGGTGAAGATACTGCAGATCCTTGAAAGTGCTGAAGAAAAGCACATGTCAGCAGAGGACGTCTACAAGGCGCTGCTTGATGCCGAAGAGGACGTGGGGCTGGCCACGGTCTACCGGGTGTTAACCCAATTTGAAAGCGCGGGTCTGGTGGTTCGGCATAATTTTGATGGTGGCCATTCGGTTTTTGAACTCTCCCGGGGGGAGCACCACGATCACATGGTCTGTATGGAGAGCGGCGATGTGATTGAGTTTATTGATGAAGAGATTGAAAAGCGTCAGCACGCCATTGCTGATCAGCACGGTTTTGAGATCGTCGATCACAACCTGGTGATTTATGTTCGCCCGAAAAAGCAGTGAATATGGTTATGGATTTGCAGCATGAGCGAATACTCCGGACTGATCAGATTGAAGCTCCCCAGTTGCGGGGAGTCTTGTCTGCCCGTTAGGACTCAGGCCTGAGCCTGCAACAACATCTCCTGTGCATGATTCAGGGTGGGTGTCGTCAGTTCGACTCCGCCGAGCATCCTGGCAATTTCATGTACCCGGTGCTCGCCGTCCAGTTGCAAAATCCGTGTGCTGGATGTGTTTCGGCCTACCTTCTTGCTAACGTGCAGATGCTGATGTGCCTGTGAAGCCACTTGAGGCTGATGGGTGACACACAACACCTGTCCGTTTTTTCCCACCTCCCGCAACATGCTGCCGACGATTTCGGCGGTCCCGCCACCGATGCCTACATCCACCTCATCAAATACCAGCGTCGGGGTTGCCGCGCTCTGGGCGATGATCACTTGAATGGCCAGACTGATGCGCGACAGCTCACCGCCAGAAGCGACCTTGACCAGTGGCCTCGGTTCTTGGCCGGGGTTGGTGGTCACCAGAAACTCAATGCTTTCGAAGCCTTGGGTAGCCACAGTGCGCTCGGGAATAGCGGTCAGTTCGACACAGAATTTCCCCTTGGGCATGCCTAGCAGGGTAATGCGCTCTGACACCAGTTTTTCAAGTTTGCGCCCAGCACTCCGGCGTTGGGTTGAGAGCTTTTGTGCCAGTTGATTGTGCTGGCTGAGTAGTTGCGCCATGGTTTGTTCCATCTCTGCCACCTGCTCATCGTGACACTGGACTTTTTCCAACTCCTGAGCGATCTGCTCTTGTTTGATCAGCAGCTCTTCGGGCTGAATGCGGTGTTTTCTGGCCAAGTCAAAGATGGCGCTGAGCCGTTCTTCAATCTCCCGGGCCCGTTGTGGGTCGGCCTCAAAGTGATCCATAAAATGGTTTAGCTCAGCCACGGCCTCTTCTACCTGAATCTGGGCAGACGACAGCATTTCCAGTGAGTTGGTGATGGCCAGGTGGTCAATCTGCAGATCGCCCAGACGGTGCAGGCAGAAAGAGAGCTGTTGTAACAGGTTGTCGCCTTCATCACTGGTGCAAACCTGGGTGACCTGGTGGCAGGCAGTCAATGTGGCACCAGCCTGGGACTGTTGGCGATGCTCCTGCTCCAGTTGCTCCACCTCACCAGGTTGCAGATGCAGCTGTTCCAACTCATTCAGTTGATAACTCAGAAGTTGTATCCGTTCTTCCCGTTCTTGCTGGTCAGATAACTGTGCCTTGAGTTGTTCGTGGGTTTGACGATAACTCTGCGCTACGCGGGCAACATCCCGTGACAGGTTAATGCAGCCGGCAAATTCATCGAGCAAAACAGTGTGGTTGCTTTTTTTCAGCAGGGATTGATGGGCGTGTTGACTATGTATGTCGATCAGCAGCTCGCCCAGTGCTTTTAGTTCAGAGAGTGTCACCACTGTGCCGTTAATGTAGCCACGGGAACGTCCTTCGCGGGTAATGACCCGGCGTAGAATGCACTCACAAGCTTCAGGATCTTCCAGATAATCCCGTTCCCGCAGCCACTGCCTGGCCGCTGGAATGCGTTGCAGGTCAAAGCAGGCACTGATGTCGGCCCGGTTGCTGCCGGTGCGAATGCAGTCACTGTCGGCCCGGCCGCCCAGTGCCAGGCCAAGGGCGTCGAGCATAATGGATTTACCTGCACCGGTCTCGCCGGTAATGGCCGTCATGCCGGGATTGATGTCCAGGCTCAGGTGGTCAACAATGGCAAAGTTGCTGATAATAATTTGGTTCAGCATGACGGCTCTCGCTATCCGAATGTCATATCGGGTTACTGTTTATTTATACAGTAGTCGCAAATGCGTTCGTGGTAAAGAATTTTTCCCCTTGAATACATCAACGTCATCCCCATATAAGTTGGTCAGTTGATATTGCCATAAGTCCGGCAATTAACTTGAGACCCGTTCCAGCCAGCATTTCAGGCTGGGTTGTAATCCGGAGAAGCGTTGGAATGACTGAAGAAAAGACGAAGGTTGAGGATCTGAACGAAACTGAGACTGCTGCAGTGTCCGGAGCAGAAACTGATCTTGACGGTGTTGCAGGACAAAAGCCTGAGAAGTCTGAAGAACAAGTGGCTGACCCCATTCTTTCTGAGGCAGAGCAAGAGGCTGCAGGCGTTGGTAGCAGCGTGCTACGCATTGAAGCACTGGAAGTGGAGCTTGCTCAGGCCAGGGATCAGGCTCTGCGTGCCCACGCTGAGGTGATGAACATCAAGCGTCGCGCCGAACAGGACGTGGAAAAAGCCCACAAATTTGCTCTGGACAAATTCGTCGGTGAACTGATCCCTGTGGTGGAGAGTCTGGAAAAAGGCATTGAAAACGCCGAGCAGGGCGAAGGTCAGCACGAGACCATGCTGGAAGGCATGCGCCTGACTCACAAACAACTGCTGGGTGCACTGGCAAAATTCAGTGTCGAGCAAGTGGACCCGGTGGGGCAGCCATTTGACCCGAATTTCCATCAGGCCATCTCCATGGTGCCAAACCCTGATATGGAACCAAACACCGTTATGGAAGTGTTCCAAAAGGGTTACACGCTGCACGGACGTGTTATTCGACCTGCCATGGTGGTGGTGGCTAAGGCCGTTTGAGGCAGATGGTGCTGTGGGCTGTTTTCAGCACAATAATCGTGAAACAGCCCCTTGAAAAAGAGAATGACGCTCCCATATAGCAGTTCAAGAACGTGTTAAGCGCTGCATGGCCGTAGTTTCACTCGGCTCGACAGGTTGGCTGGAACCTTGGGGCGCGCAAAGAGACAGTTAAAGGTTTTCCGCCCTGTTGAGGGCAGTGGAGAGACTTAAAATGAGTAAAGGCAGAATCATCGGTATTGACCTGGGCACCACTAACTCCTGTGTTGCCATTCTGGACGGCGACAAACCCAAGGTTATCGAAAACGCTGAGGGTGCGCGCACTACCCCTTCCATCATCGCCTACACCGACGATGGGGAAATTCTGGTTGGTCAGCCTGCCAAACGTCAGGCAGTCACTAACCCGGACAACACGCTGTTCGCCATCAAACGTCTGATCGGCCGTCGTTTTAAAGACGACGTCGTACAAAAAGACATCAAGATGGTGCCTTACAAGATTGTTGAAGCTGACAATGGCGATGCCTGGGTAGAAGCAAAAGGTGACAAAAAAGCACCGCCGCAGGTGTCTGCTGAAATCCTCAAAAAAATGAAGAAGACGGCGGAAGACTATCTTGGCGAGGCAGTGACTGAAGCCGTTATCACCGTACCGGCTTACTTCAATGACTCTCAGCGTCAGGCGACTAAAGACGCTGGCCGGATCGCTGGCCTGGACGTCAAGCGCATCATCAACGAGCCAACTGCCGCTGCCCTGGCATACGGCATGGATAAGAAAAAAGGCGACCAGACCATCGCGGTGTATGACCTTGGTGGCGGTACCTTTGATGTATCTATTATTGAGATCGCTGATGTTGACGGTGAGCACCAGTTTGAAGTACTGGCCACCAACGGTGACACTTTCCTGGGTGGTGAGGACTTCGACCTGCGTCTGATCGAATACCTTGCCGATGAGTTCAAGAAAGATCAGGGCATCGATCTCAAAGGTGACCCTCTGGCCATGCAGCGTCTGAAAGAAGCCGCAGAAAAAGCCAAAATTGAACTGTCCTCTGCTCAGCAGACTGACGTCAACCTGCCGTACATCACTGCTGACAACACTGGCCCTAAACACCTTAACGTCAAGGTGACTCGTGCCAAGCTGGAATCCTTGGTTGAAGATCTGGTGGCCCGTTCCCTGGAGCCATGCCGCATTGCCGTCAAGGATTCCGATCTGGATCTGTCGGACATCAACGAAGTTATTCTGGTCGGTGGTCAGACCCGTATGCCACTGGTACAACAGAAAGTGGCTGAGTTCTTCGGCAAAGAGTCTCGCAAAGACGTGAACCCGGACGAAGCTGTGGCCATGGGTGCTTCCATTCAGGCAGCAGTTCTGGCTGGTGATGTGAAAGACGTGCTGCTGCTGGACGTTACTCCACTGACCTTGGGCATTGAGACCATGGGTGGCGTGATGACACCGCTGATCGACAAGAACACCACCATCCCGACCAAAAAGTCCCAGGTGTTCTCCACCGCTGACGATAACCAGGGCGCGGTAACCATCCACGTCCTGCAAGGTGAACGCAAGCAGGCTGGTCACAACAAATCACTCGGTCGCTTTGACCTGGCCGACATTCCGCCAGCACCGCGTGGTATGCCACAGATCGAAGTCAGTTTCGACCTGGACGCCAACGGCATTCTGAACGTATCTGCCAAAGACAAAGCCACCGGCAAAGAGCAGTCCATCGTCATCAAGGCCTCATCTGGTCTGTCTGACGACGAAATTGATCAGATGATCAAGGATGCCGAAGCCAATGCAGCGGATGACAAGAAGTTCGAGGAGTTGGCAGCGGCTCGGAATCAGGCCGATGCTCTGGCTCACGCCACCCGCAAGACGCTGGACGAGGCTGGTGACAAAGTCTCTGACGAAGAGAAGGTGACCATTACCAAGGCGATTGAAGAGGTAGAAGCGGCGGTTAAAGGCGACGACAAGGAAGAGATTGAGGCAAAAACCAAGGCATTGTCTGAAGCGTCAGCTAACCTGAGCCAGAAAATGTACGCCGATGCCCAGCAACAGGGCGATGCTGGCGCGGAAACCAAGTCTGATGCCGCCGCTGACGATGCTGTGGATGCCGAGTTCGAGGAAGTTAAGGACGAGAGGAAATAACAGCTCACTGATCATCAACGACTGATGATTGAGTCACAACGCGGGATTCTTTCCCGCGTTGTTGTGTATACCAAATGACGGCTTTGTCAGATTTGACCATGAATCCAGGTTGCTCTGTGTTTTCATGCTCGGCTGGTGAATTCAGTTAGCTCAGGGTTTTACTGATGTCAAAACGTGACTACTACGAAGTGTTGGGTGTAGACAAGGGCGCTTCGGACAAGGATATTAAAAAGGCCTATCGTCGTATGGCCATGAAGTTCCACCCGGATCGCAATCCGGGCGACAAGGCCGCAGAAGAAAGCTTCAAAGAAGTAAACGAAGCGTTTGAAATACTGTCCGATAGCCAGAAAAAAGCAGCTTATGACCAATATGGTCATGCCGGTGTTGACCCAAGCATGGGGGGCATGGGTGGTGCCGGTGGTTTTGCCGGCGGTAATTTTGGCGATATTTTCGGCGACGTTTTTGGCGATATTTTTGGCGCTGGCGGCGGACGTAGCCGCAGCTCTGTACAGCGTGGTGCTGACCTTCGCTACCAGCTTGAGCTTAGCCTGGAAGAGGCGGTGCGCGGTGTCAGTAAACAGATTCGTATTCCAACCCTGGTCAGTTGTACCAATTGTGATGGCACCGGGGCGAAAAAAGGCACCCACTCGATCACCTGTAACACCTGTGGTGGTGTTGGTCAGGTACGTATGCAGCAGGGCTTTTTTTCCATGCAGCAGACCTGTCCGGACTGTCGCGGCACTGGCAAGGTGATCAAAGACCCCTGCGAAGTTTGCCATGGTGAGGGGCGTGTGCAGGAATACAAGACACTGTCCGTTAAGATTCCACCCGGTGTCGATAGCGGCGACCGTATTCGTCTGGCTGGTGAAGGCGAGGCTGGGGTTAATGGCGGCCCATCCGGTGATCTCTATGTGCAGATTGGCGTAGCCGAACACCCGATCTTCCAGCGCGAGGGCAAGGATCTGTTTTGTGAGGTGCCAATTACTTTTGTTGATGCCGCACTGGGTGGTGAGCTGGAGGTGCCAACCCTCGAAGGCCGCGTCAAGCTGAAGATTCCGCGAGAAACCCAGACCGGAAAACTGTTCCGTCTGCGTGGCAAGGGCGTTGTGCCAGTGCGCGGTGGCAGCGCCGGCGACCTGATGTGTCGAGTTGTGGTAGAAACCCCGGTCAAGTTGACTGAGCGGCAGAGAGAGCTGTTGAAAGAACTGGACGAGACTTTCAAAAAAGAGGGCGTGGCCCACCAGTCGCCAAAAAAGCAGACTTTCTTTGACAGTGTGAAAAAGTTTTTCGAAGCATAGTGGGTATACTGTTTATTTGCGGGTTACGTGCCCGCTCAGGTTTTCAAGGACGCACTGAAGGCGACTTCCATCAGTTCTGGAACGAATACACCGAACCCAGTTGTAGAATGTTTGTCAGCTCATCAAGGGCTGTACGGGAATCATTGAGCAGCATTGGGTCTGCCAAGTCTTCTGACGATAGTCGGTCACGATAGTGTTTGTTGATCCATTGGCCAAGCGTTTCCAGGCGAGTCTCATTGATCAGGCAGTGCGGGTTAGTAGCAGCCAGCTCTTGGTCACTCAATACCACCCTTAACCGCAGGCAGGCTGGTCCGCCGCCATTATGCATGCTTTGGCGCAGGTTGAGCACTTTCAGGTCAGTGATTGGGCAACCCTTGTCAGCGAGCAGATTTTGCAGGCAGCTCCAGACTGCAGGTTCCTCGCGGCACTCGGATGGGACAACGATTAAAGTGCGATCATTTTTGAGCGTCAAAAGCTGACTATTAAACAGATAGCTATTGACCGCTTGTGTCACCGATACTTGTTGCTCAGTCACTTCGACAATATGCAAGGCCCTGGTGCCGAGAGCCTTTTGCAAGGTTTGGTAAACAGCTGTCTGGTGGGTGAATGCTCTGGCATGGCAGAAAAGCAGGTTGCGATTACCCACGGCAATAACATCATTATGAAATACTCCCTGATCGATGACTTCAGGATTCTGTTGGGCATAAACGACGTTATTTGTATTTAGTTGATGTGAGCGGGCAATAGCCTGGCTCGCTTCCAGACTCTGGCGGGCGGGATATTTTCTCGATGTCGGTCGCGGGTTAAACGACTCTTTGCCGTAGACAAACAGAGTTACGCCCGGTTCTCCGTAGCCATAACAGAAACGGGTATGGTTGGCAGCTCCCTCATCACCAAAGCAGTCACTAGCCGGCAATGCCCGGTGGTGGACAAAGAAATCCGGGTTATTAAACGTCGCCTTCAGTATTTTTCCGGTTACCTCATGTTCCAGAGACCGGTGAAATTTGCTGACCAGGTTGGCTGGGGTAAAGTGGACTTTGCCATCGGTGCAGTCGGCACTGGGTGAAACGGTGGCGGCATTAGCTGTCCACATACTTGATGCGGAGCAGCATGCCGCCAGTACCGCTGGAGCCTGTCGGGCGGCATCAGACAGCACTCGGGCGTCGCTACCATTAAAACCCAACCGCCTGAGCGTGACCATATCCGGCCGTTCTTGCGGCGGGAACACACCTTGTACAAAGCCCAGTTCCCACAGCGCCTTCATCTTCTCAAGCCCCTGTAGTGCCGCTGCTTTTGGATTGGCTTGCTCACCGCTGTGGCGAATGGAGGCTTCGTTGCCCCGGGAGAGTCCTGCGTAGTTGTGGGTTGGGCCTACCAGCCCATCGAAATTGGCTTCTACTGTTGCCATGGTCACAAATCCAGGCCAGGAGCGAGCGTATCAGGCATGGACAGCGTTGGGGACTCTATGCTGGCCACTGGGTAAGCGCAGTAATCCGCCGCGTAATAGGCGCTTGGGCGGTGATTGCCGCTGTCACCCGGGCCTCCAAACGGTGCGCTGCTGCTGGCGCCGGTGGTCGGGCGGTTCCAGTTGACGATACCTGCCCGAATAGTTTGTAAAAAGTACTGGTACTGTTCGGGCGATTCACTGAACAGCCCGGCGGATAAACCAAAGCGTGTATTGTTGGCTTCGGCCACAGCGTCGGCAAAGCCCTGGTAGCGGATCACTTGCAGCAGCGGTCCGAAATACTCTTCATCAGGCCGGTCTTTGATGTCAGTCACATCGATAATTCCCGGAGATACCAGTCCAGTGCCGCTTTGTAACTGCGTCGTTGGCAGAAGCGCTTTGCCACCGATGCTTTGCAGTTTGTGTTGGGCAGCCAGCAGGCGCTTTGCGGCCTCCTCACTGATCATGGCACCCATAAACGGTGCATCGTCATCGTCCCACAGGCCTACTTTGATCCTGGCCGTGGCGGCTAACAGGGTCTGAATGAAATGGTCACCCCAGTCGCCAACCGGCACAAAAAGACGACGGGCACAGGTACAACGTTGGCCGGCAGTGATAAATGCAGAATGTATGGTGTCGTTGACTGCGGCACGCATGTCGGCCATCTCGGTGATGATCAGTGGGTTGTTGCCACCCATCTCCAGGGCCAGAATTTTCCCTGGCTGGCCCGCAAATTGTTGATGAATACGCTTGCCGGTGTTGGAACTGCCGGTGAAGAACAGACCGTCAAGGCCAGGATGACCGGCCAGGGCCATGCCGGTGCTCTGTTCACCCTGTACCAGGTTGAGGACGCCGTCTTGCAAACCAGCCTGTTGCCACAGTTTGACCGTCAGCTCAGCCACGGCCGGGGTCAGCTCACTGGGTTTGAACACCACCGTATTGCCCGCCAGCAGGGCCGGAACAATGTGGCCATTGGGCAGGTGGCCGGGAAAATTATACGGGCCAAATACCGCCACAACGCCGTGGGGTTTATGGCGAATGACCGCTTTACCCAACGGCATGATATTTTCCACCGTGCCGGTACGCTCATGGTATGCCTTGATGGAAATGGCAATTTTCCCAATCATGGCAGTCACTTCGGTTTTTGCTTCCCATCGTGGTTTGCCGGTCTCTCTGGCAATCAGTTCCGTCAATGTCTCTTGCTCTTGCTCAAGGCCCCGAGCAAAGGCCTGAATCATTGCTTCTCGCTCCGGGTAGGGGCGAATTGCCCAACTTTGGTTAGCGGATCGTGCAGCAATGATCGCTTGTTCAACCTGTTCGGCATTGGCACTGGCACCGCGCCAGACAACTTCGCCAGTGCCGGGATTGACGGAGGTAAAGGGTTTGCCATGGGCTTTTTGCCATTTGCCATTAATTAACAGGCATTTCGGGGCTTTTGTCCGGATCATGGGGTTATCCTCTTGCTTTTGGTCTGAACTCAGCGAGTCAGGGGAACCACTCGCAATAACTCTCCTTCCTTGATGCACAGGGCATCAGCCTGTTCTTGAGTAATGCGAACAAACTCCAGCCCCTCAAACGAGAGGTTACCCATAATGCAGCGATAGTTGTTCAGTTCATCATTGGCCATCAACCACAGGCGCTGGTCGTTGGTGTTGTGATCAACGACGACGGCTTTATATTGCCGGGAGTCGCGCACGGCGCGTAAATCCCTGACCCTTGCTTCCAGCAGTGGCCCGGCATCAAAAATGTCTACATAGTTATTGTAATGAAATCCTTCTGACTCCAGTAAATATCTGGCCGGTGCGGTGCTTGTATGGGTTATGCCAATCACTTCCCGAGCTTCATCAGGTAACAGGTTGGTGTAGATGGGGTGGCGCGGCATCAGCTCAGCGATAAATGCCTTGTCCACAGAGGATTGTTGGTCTGCCTTGGCAAAATCCACGGCAAAAAAATGTCGACCAAGGGCTTCCCAGAATGGCGAAACCCCGTCCTCGTTGGAACAGCCGCGCATCTCGGCAAAAATATCCTCAGCAAACAGCTGCGGGAATGCTGCCAGAAACAGCATACGGCTCTTGGCGAGCAAGGCACCGTTTTTCGAATGGCGATAGGCGGGCAGCAAAAAGAGCGTACACAGTTCTGACCAGCCGGTATGGTCATTGCACAGCATCAGGGTATCGACCATGGTGAAGACTTGTAGCTGTTGCGAGGCATGAACCTG
>JAKROC010000589.1 GCA_024509075.1 Endozoicomonas sp. | reverse complement strand
CCTTATTAACTCTTAAAGAGCGCCATGCGCTGAGGTCAAAAGACCCACAACATTGGGAGGCTGGAAAGAACCCCAAATGAGAATGAGAATCATTTGACTCCCAAAATTGGGAGTGAAAGTTGGGGTATCATATACCCCATCTTTGGGTGGCCAAATCTGTCGTGTAATTTTTTAAGGATTGGGCCGAGATTTGCAGACTACCCAAATGACCGAATGTGCTGTGTCACACATTGTTGCTTGGGTAAATGAATAACTATTCACTTTTTCTGAATAATTATTCATCATTTTTTTTTGCAAAATTTGCAAAATTCTTTGCAAAAACCGTGCAAAAACTTTTTTGCGCCCTTTCAAGTCATTGATTTTATTGACTATATTTTTTGCATTTTTGCAATTCCCTTAGATACATGCAAAAACCCTGATGCGTATTAAAAAAGGGAACTTTAGGTTCCCCTTTTTTTTAATACTTATGCAGATCACACTTAAATAAATGAAAATATGCAAAAAGGTTAAAGATATGCAGGAAGGCTTTTTCATATTGTTTGCGCGGAAAACCTTCTTGTGCCAAACTCGCCGAGTTCTGGCTCTGCTGAGGAGCAACCAGAATGCGCGAGCAAGACACCGTGACCGGCTCCGGTGTAAAACTGAGCCGTGTTCCCACCTTTAGCCTTTTTAGGTTTTTTTGGCACAAGCAAGTTGAAAAAGCTTCCTTTCCAGTGAGAGCGGGGCTTTTCCAAGAACATTTCAAAAAGACCGCACTCAGACGCACAGAAACCGCCCTAGAACCGTTTTTTTCAGGCATTGGCCGGTACGTTGGCATAGGGTTGTTTTTGAACCGCCTTCCTG
>JAKROC010000588.1 GCA_024509075.1 Endozoicomonas sp. | reverse complement strand
CTACTATGGCTTACCATTTCGCAGATGACACCAGGCTTGCTCGCATTATCCACTCCGAGTCTGATATAACTAACTTTCAACAGGATATTGATAAAGTGCTTGAATGGTCAACTAACTGGCACATGAAGTTTAATCTCAAGAAGTGCGAAGCTATACGTGTAACTCGAAAGAAATCTCCACTTCAAGGTTCCTATCATATTGGCAACCATGTCATTTCTCAGACCGATACCCAAAAAGATCTTTGTGTTATTCTTAATACCGATCTAAGATGGAGTTCCCACATTTCCTCCATATCATCCAAAGATTCACATCAACTGAGGATGTTGAAGGATATCGAGTTGTATCGCATTTCTCATTTGTTTGTTTGTTTTCTGTCTCTTTTTTCCTTAAACAATTCCGCATAAGCACCAATTTTGCATGATCGCATGTGGCGTTTAATGAATCTTGCTTCCCATAAAAGCGTTTAACCGGGAACGGCTTTCAATAAAGTTAAAATTTCGGAACTTTGACATGCAAAAAGGAAGGAGTAGCCACTTTAAGCGTGCACTCATAGGTTCCATCTTTGCGGCCTTTTCAATAGCTTTTTACTTTCACTTAAGTAAACTAGTACTCCAAGTATTTTAAGGACCGCGTTTTTTTTCTTCCTCTCTTCTTTTTAAGCTAAATGGCCTTGATCATATTAGCTGTTGCTCAAACATACGGTAGAAAGTCTCCTACCCCAGGGGAAGTATTCTGGGGTCACTGCTCTTCCTATGGTATATCAGTAATTTACCGGTTGTGTTATCTAGCTCTACTATGGCTTACCATTTCGCAGATGACACCAGGCTTGCTCGCATTATCCACTC
>JAKROC010000587.1 GCA_024509075.1 Endozoicomonas sp. | reverse complement strand
TGTTGTTTGAGGTCAAGCGGGAGATGGCCTCATGAAAATTGTCGTGTACAGTGCCTTTTCCCATCAGCGATCTGCCGGGCTCAAAACTGCACGCCCACCCCGATTCAAAACATGTGTGTAAATCATGGTGGTATTCACATTGGCGTGCCCCAAAAGCTCCTGAACGGTTCTGATATCGTAACCTCGCTCAAGCAGGTGAGTTGCAAAACTATGCCGTAGCGTTTGACAACTGCCGTGCTTGTTCACGCCAGCCATTTTAATGGCCTGTTTCACTGCTGATTGAATACCTCGCTCGTGGAGGTGGTGCCGACCCTGCTTTCCAGTGCGAGGGTCAGTACTGATTTGTGAGCTGGCGAATAGATACTGCCAAGACAGCTCTTTTGCTGCATTTGGGTATTTTCTTGCCAAAGCACCCGGAAGATGGACAAACACTATACCTGCTTCCATTGCTTCCATTGCTTCCATTGCTTCCATTGCTTCCAGATGCAACAAGCGGGCTTTATCAATGTGCTGACAGAGATTCTCTATGGCAACCTTGGGCAGTAATGTGACACGATCTTTACCACTCTTTCCATCGCGGACAAAAATCTCTTTTCGATCAAAATCCACATCTTTGACTCGCAGACGGAGCGTTTCTATAAGCCGCAAACCTAACAAATGCTTCCAGTTTGTTCCGGGGCTACGCCCCTCCAGCCGGCGCGCCTTGGGCGCTCGGCTGAAGCAGGCGTCAGCTGCTCATCAATAATCAGCATCCGGAGATAATCATGAAAGAAATAACAAGAATTAATCATGTACACGACAAAAATCAGGAGTAAGCCGACAAGACCCACTATCTTGAGGTATTT
>JAKROC010000586.1 GCA_024509075.1 Endozoicomonas sp. | reverse complement strand
CGTACATTCATCAATCAGTTGACGTATATCGGTGAGCAGTGATTCCTTATCGGTGCCAGCGATCTGTTGTTCTTGCCCTATGTACAAACCTTACCTACGATAGTATTACTATTACGGCAAAGTAATACAAATGAGGTGTGACGTGCATAAGTTAACGACCAAAAGGCAAGTGACTATTCCTCAAAGTATCTGCCAAAAGCTCGGACTAAAACCTGGCGACTTTATACAGGTTTTCGAGCGCGATGGTGTAGCGCATTTGGTAAAGATGACCTCCGACGACCTTTCTGGCACCATCAAATTACCTGATGATGCCCATCTACACCTAACGCCAGAGGACACCAAAAAAGCCATTAAAGACAAAGCCGGCAGAAAATTCCGGGGCGAATTATGATTGCTGTTGATACCAATGTGCTGTTGCGTTATCTGTTAGCGCCGGTCGATGCCCGTAACCCGCCCTGGCAGGCGAGAGTGGCGGCTGAAACCATTAACTCTGCTGACTCCGTTTACCTCTCGGACATCGTACTGGCCGAAACCGAGTGGGTGCTGGAAACCGTCTTTGAGTTAACCAAAGCAGAAATACACTCCGTTCTCAAACAGCTCGCCAGTAACACCCGGTTCATTTTTGAAGACTGGAGTACCCTACAGAGCGCGCTTATGGATTACAGCGAAAACCCCAAAGTGGATTTCTCCGATTGCCTGATTGCCCGACGCGCCATCAGCGAAGGCGCCCAAACGCTCTACAGCTTTGAAAGCCCCAAAAAGCCTGGGGCCAGCTGCTCCCGCTGAATATACGCCTTAAGACGTGTAATAAATCCTAAGTTCACGATTTTCGAAACACACAAAAAGG
>JAKROC010000585.1 GCA_024509075.1 Endozoicomonas sp. | reverse complement strand
CCTTGTCAGACACTATGCAGCCGCTATGCTTGAGAAGCATTGTGGGGGACTTTGCGGGTATTTTTTGAGCGGGACGATCTGCAAGTGCGCTTCCGCCCTTCCTACTTCCCGTTCACGGAACCGTCGGCAGAGGTGGATATTGAGTGGGGCCGCAATGACGACGGCTCGATCAAGTGGCTGGAAGTGCTCGGCTGCGGCATGGTGCACCCGCAAGTGTTCCGTCACTGCGGCATTGATCCTGATAAATACACGGGCTTTGCCTTTGGCATGGGTGTTGAGCGTTTTGCCATGCTGCGCTACGGCGTTAACGACCTGCGCCAGTTCTTCGACAATGACTTGCGCTTCCTTAACCAGTTCCGTTGAGACGGGAAAGACGGCGATTTAAGTGCAATTGAGAACAGCAGGATTGAGTAAAGAAGATGAAATTCAGTGAAAAGTGGTTGCGCCAGTGGGTCAATATTGATGCCAGTACCCAGCAGCTGGTGGACAAAATTACCATGGCCGGTCTGGAAGTGGACGGCGTGGAGCCGGTGGCCGGTGATTTTACCGGCGTCGTGGTGGCCGAAATTGTTGCCTGCGAGCAGCACCCGGACGCCGATAAACTGCGAGTGACCCAGGTCAGCACCGGTCAGGAGACGTTTCAGGTGGTGTGCGGTGCACCCAATGCCCGCGTTGGTATCAAGGTACCTTTTGCCACCGTCGGTGCTGTGTTGCCGGGCAACTTCAAAATCAAAAAAGCCAAGCTGCGCGGTGTTGAGTCCTTCGGGATGCTCTGTGCTGAGCAGGAGCTGGGTATTTCCTATACCCAATGGATTTCAAGTTGATTCGAGGCAGCAAATGAGCGAAGCCC
>JAKROC010000584.1 GCA_024509075.1 Endozoicomonas sp. | reverse complement strand
GCGGCATGTCGGTGTTGACTTCGCCCGCAAGCTCAATAAAGCGGGTATTGATGTCGTATTCACGAGCCTTCCAGGTCAGGTAAAAGGGATCGATGGGAATGCAGTGCCCACCCAGCCCAGGCCCGGGGTAATACGGGGTAAACCCGAAGGGTTTGGTCGATGCCGCACGAATGACCTCATGGATATCAATCCCCATACGGTCGGCGACGATCTTCATTTCGTTGACCAAGCCAATATTGACTGCACGGTGGATGTTTTCCAGCAGTTTGGTCATCTCAGCCGCCTTGGTGGAAGACACTGGAACAACCTGATCAATCGCAGGCTGGTAAAGCGCTTTGCCTACCTCAAGACAAGCTGGCGTATGCCCGCCAACTACCTTTGGGATGGTGCGGGTTTCAAAATCCCGGTTGCCTGGGTCTTCGCGTTCCGGTGAGTAAACCAAGAAGATGTCTTCACCTACCTTTAGACCTGTTGATTCAGCCCGCATTAGCAATTCTTCTTCTGTGGTGCCTGGATAGGTTGTGCTCTCTAATGACAACACTTGCCCCTTTCGGAGGTATGGCACAACCATATCTGTTGTATTGGTAACAAAGCTGAGATCCGGCTCACGGTATTTGTTCAGAGGCGTAGGTACGCAGAGAATCAAGGCATCAACTTCACTGGCGCGGAAGAAGTCCGCTGTTGCTTCAAAGCCTTGCTTAAGTGATTCTGCAATTTTAGACGACGAGATATGCTTGATGTAGCTTTGGCCTTTCTCGAGTTTTTCTATTTTAGTTGCATCAATATCAAAGCCAATAACCTTGAAGCCAGTGTCACAGTAACGAAGTACAAGAGGTAACCCAACGTAGCCGA
>JAKROC010000583.1 GCA_024509075.1 Endozoicomonas sp. | reverse complement strand
TCAAAACGTACGTACAGTCTAATTATGATTACCTGATGCGTTTTTGGACGAGAACGAGCTAGTTTCTATGATTGGCTTCAGGACGATGTGTTCCAAAGCGTTATGCCCAATGCCGTATTGCTGAAGATGGACGCTTTGCGGATGCACGGCAATCGTGCCGCCCATGGCGACAAGATCAAAGCCGGTGATGCCCTGTGGTTATTGCAGGAAGCGTTCTGCGTTGGCGGCTGGCTGTTTCTGACCTATGGCAATGGCACGAAAGAAGCCCTGGGTAAG
Organism: Endozoicomonas sp.; assembly: GCA_024509075.1. Lineage (GTDB taxonomy): Bacteria > Pseudomonadota > Gammaproteobacteria > Pseudomonadales > Endozoicomonadaceae > Endozoicomonas. The sequence continues at coordinate 577 of JAKROC010000583.1, read as the reverse complement.
TACGCTGTTCCACAAGCGCCAAAGACTGAAACCGCAACTCTCACCAAAAAAGAGCTACAAAGAAAACTGGAGCAACTTGAGCAGGCAAAGAGGCCGAACTGCGCCAGCGTAACGAGCATGTTGCCAATGTGCTGGAACTGGATGAAGCGGAAACCCGTCGTCGTCTGATTGATCCTCAGCTCATCGCCGCTGGCTGACGAGTTTGTCAGTGATCCGCTCTAAGTGGTGGGTAAATCCGACAAGAAATACATGAAAAACTCCCGTATCTTCGACGACAGGGTGTGCAGAACCCTATAAGCCTCTAACCCCATCGTCTACTACCGAGTTCAAATCATGACAGGTTTTTAACCAATGCCTTCAGTTCTTTGTTGACATCATTATTGGTGATTTGATTTGCCTCAGAATCATACACATCATAAAAACTGGCGACGGAATAGTTGCCACGCAGGTCACCATCAAAGTAGCACCTTGAAAGGCAACGGGTATATACCAGAAAGAAGGATGAGCAGAAAAAACACTATGAGAAGCTTCTGCAATTGACCAACAGAACCCGTTAAACACTTCTTGAGGCTGGCTT
>JAKROC010000582.1 GCA_024509075.1 Endozoicomonas sp. | reverse complement strand
GGCGGGAGCCCACGGTGCGAAACCGGAATTTATTTGTTTTTCCCTTGCTGTTGCCGGCTGGCACCTCCCGGAGGGCAGAGTTAGGGGTCGATGCTGTTGTGAGAGATTGACTGTCCATTGCTTGAGCCTCGGTTTAGTTGGCAAGAAGTCAGTGGTTGAGCCGCCATCAGGCAACGATTACTGCAACATTTGTCGGCATAACGCTTCGAAGATGGCTTCGAAGTTATTTGGGGTGAAGTGTTCGTCGGCTGCCCGGGCAAATGCACCTTCGTTGTCGGTAAGGTACTGGCTAATAAGCTGATGGGTAGAAATCGCATGAGTTTTCTCAAGCCAGCCAAGAAAAGACGCCTGTTCAGGATTTACCTGCACTTCAGCAATGGTGGGCGGGTCAACCGGTTTGGCATGGGAATGGGTACGGCTGGTCAGGGCTGTCGGCTGGCTCGCGGCCTGCTCCGGGCACACATCATTCCGGCAACAGAACCGCCGGAGGGAACCCTTGCGCGGCACAAAAATACCTTTGGTTTCCACACCGACCCGAGGCTGCGCCGCGGTACCACCAGCGGGGGGCACAGTAGCTGGTGTTGTGATATTCATAACGACTACCCCTGCTGTCCTGACAGCGTCTTAGTGTTATATCATCCCAGATTCCGTCAGCGCCCCGGCAGTTCCGGTACCGAACCAATTCCGGTGGAAGGCTAGTACTTGGGCAGGGTTTGTGTAGCAAAAACCAAATAATTTTTTGTGTTACTTGTTGCGTGGTTACAACTATTTATTTGTCCCGTTGTGCAGACGGATTTTGCTGATAAAACCGTGTTGACCAACCCAACTTCAGGCAATACGGGCGCCAATAATGGATCAA
>JAKROC010000581.1 GCA_024509075.1 Endozoicomonas sp. | reverse complement strand
CTAAAGGGCACAAGTGCAGCCAACAAAGCAGCAACTTGAAAGGCGACGGGTATAGTGATTATTTTCGTTAGAGGCTGGCGGTTGGCTTTGGGCTCTCATAAGGATTACTTCTGAAAGAAATTCAATTATCAGCAACAAAAATTCTACGTACTGCCAGAAAAGTAGCTAGTAAATAGCCTGAGACTCTCTGCAATAAATTATGATTCTCATTATTTACTTCTTCATCTTGTGACTCAGTCAATTGTAATGAATGGGACTCTGTGTCTGATGTGCTGCTGAGTGAGTCAGATTCAGGGAAATCTGTGTCTGATATGCTGAGCGATATGTCTGATGTGCTTCTGGGTGAGTTAAGCGATATCCTGACTGGTCCGCAGCTGCACCTGAACCGTGAACCACCGGGGTCATAGTTTAAACCAGAAGTATCACTGTCTGGTTTGGCTTGAAACGGGTGTAAATATCCGATACTGAATGTATCAAAATCTTCGTCATTAAATAAATTGACTGGCTCAGTGCCTGGTTGATGATCAAACCACGGAGGGGGTTCTGGTGCCCAATCATTGCTCTCATCTGATGAGGAATCAGCCGAATCGCCCTCTGATGATGAGTAGTGGTACAAATCAAACGATGCAGGGCTTCTCAGTTGGTATTTGTTTTCGTAGAACTCTGTGTGCTTCTTAGCTGCTTCTTTTGTCTCATCATCTTCGTCCAATACCCTGTAAAGGCTGTATTCGGCGATGGCTTTAGTAACTGTTTTAGCAGAATTTGGAGCGAGTCTGACTAAATCAATCCTTTGTCGACAGCAAGGACACTCATCTTTGATGATTTTTTCATAACAGGGCAAGCAAATGGACTGTTTGCAG
>JAKROC010000580.1 GCA_024509075.1 Endozoicomonas sp. | reverse complement strand
GACTCTCCGATCAGTACCACTCAATTACGGCTTCCTCCCTGTGGCGGGTTTTGGGAAATGGCTCATTTTCCCGGTAACCGAAAGCTACCATGACGCTGACACCAAATTCAGTGGCATCCAGCATGCCTTCCTGCTCCAGAAGCGGCTCCAGTTTTTCCCGGTCGAAACCTTCAATGGGGCAGGAATCAATACCAATCTGAGCCGCCACGCTCATCATATTGCCCAGTGCGATGTAAGTTTGTTTGCATGACCAGTCAAATATGGCCCTCGGGGACTCTGTCAATCTGAAGTCCCGGGTCTGAAAATCCCGGTAGAAGTCACTCACCATATTCACTACATCTTCAGGCAACTGCTTGACGTTGCGCATATGATCCAGAATATAGTCGGACTCATAATGCATGCTGCTTTCCTTGCGAGCCAAAATGATGACAAAGTGGCTGGCAGTGGGTAATTGACCCTGCGCTCCCCAGCAGACCGGCTTGATCTTTTCCCTCAGTTTCGATTTCTGGATCACCAGAAATTTCCATGGCTCAAATCCAAAGGAGCTGGGAGAGAGGCGGCCTGCCTCAAGAATAAAGTCAAAATCCTCATCAGAGATTTTCCGGGTTGCATCAAAGCTTTTGCAGGCATGACGGAAGTTGAAGGCACTCAGAATTTGTTCACGCAGGACTGTGTTCATTGTCCAATCCTCATACAACAGTAAGACGCCTGCATTCTATCTATTAACGTCAGGATAAAACAAGGATGAAAAATACTGGCTACGGAAAAACGAAAAATGGGGTCAGAAAAATGGGGTCACGTCTTTCTTTGTGCACAAATAATGTCGTTTATGAGGAAGGACAGAATTTTGGAAGATAGAGTT
>JAKROC010000058.1 GCA_024509075.1 Endozoicomonas sp. | reverse complement strand
AAGATGGAAGAGTGGCTGGCCAATCCCATCTTGATGCGTGCCGATGCCGATGCTCTTATGCCACTGGATATGCCTGAATCGGTACTGGTGCGCTTCAAAGGCAAGATGCAGCCGGGCATAACCCTGCGCGACCTGGTGCATGCCATTCCACTTTACGCCATCAGGCAGGGCCTGCTAACGGTGGAGAAAAAGGGCAAGAAGAACATTTTCTCTGGTCGGGTACTGGAGATTGAAGGTCTGGAAAATCTCACCGCCGAGCAAGCATTTGAGTTGTCTGATGCCTCCGCCGAACGCTCTGCCGCTGGCTGTACCATTACCCTGTCAGAAGCGTCGATTACTGAATACCTGAAATCCAACATCACCATGTTACGCTGGATGATCAGCGAAGGTTATGGTGACCCGCGCACTCTGGAACGCCGCGCCCGCAAGATGGAAGAGTGGCTGGCCAATCCCATCTTGATGCGTGCCGATGCCGATGCTCAATACGCGGAAATTATTGACATCGACCTGGACGACATCAAAGAACCCATTCTCTGCGCCCCCAACGACCCTGATGATGCCCGTACCCTCTCAGAGGTTGCCGGCAACCGGGTAGACGAAGTGTTCCTCGGTTCCTGCATGACCAACATCGGCCATTTCCGTGCAGCGGGCAAATTGCTGGAACAGAACCATGAACCTCTGAAAACCCGCTTCTGGATGTCGCCACCGACCAAAATGGATAAAGCTCAACTGGAACAGGAAGGCTACTACCGCATCTACAGTGACAACGGTGTACGCACCGAAATCCCTGGCTGTTCGTTATGTATGGGCAATCAAGCCAGGGTTGAACCGGGCGCAACAGTGCTGTCCACTTCTACCCGAAACTTCCCGAACCGTCTTGGTGATGGCGCGAACGTTTACCTGTGTTCGGCAGAAGTGGCTTCGGTAGGCGCTATTCTCGGCAAAATCCCCACCATGACTGAGTATATGCAGTTTGCTAACAACCTCAATTCCATGGCGGCGGATATCTATCGCTACCTCAACTTTGACCGCGTGGAGTCTTACCAGAAAGCGGCCGATGAGATCATCGCCCGAGCCAGTTGAGTAGCCAGAACCGTGTTAACCCCAACAAGCCCCCGATCGGGGGGGCTTTTGTTCGTCTCCACAATAAAATCACTCGCAATCAACCAATATCCATTACTATTGCCTTGACCAACTCTTCGTGAATCACCTCCATGCCCCCTACCCTGCTTCTGATTGATGCATTGAACCTGATACGACGCATCCACGGCGCTATTCCTGTGCAGGTAAACGCCACCGGTGAAGATAAGCATATTGATGCTACTGTAATTGCTACTCTCTCGTCTGTTCAGCGAGCATTGAGGGAATCTAACCCGAGCCATGTGCTAATCGTCTTTGATGGTGACCCGCCCACTTGGCGACATCGGCTATTTCCCGATTACAAAGCACGGCGCCAACCCATGCCCCCGCTACTACGTAAACGACTGATTGAGTTTAATAATGCTTTTCGCAACATGGGATTGATGACCTTTCGTTGCAATGGCACAGAGGCCGACGATGTGATCGGTGCCATAACACACAAAGCCATTGCGGCAAAGATCAACACCGTGATCCTTTCCACCGACAGAATCTACCGACAGTTGTTGCATTCCCCACTGGTCTCCCAGCGAGACCACTTCAGGAAAATCAATTTCGTCAGCAACTCAGTCAAAACCCAGTTTGGCCTGAGTCCGCAACAGCTGCTGGATTATTGGAGCATTGCTGGGGTTGGTGATATTCCCGGCGTCCCGGGCGTTGGCAAAAAAGGTGCAACAGAGCTGCTCAACCGCTTTGGTAGCCTTCAGGGAGTTCTGGCACAAACCAGTAGCGAGGCAAGAGGAGCACTAAAAAAAGTACTGGCTCACAAAAATCAGGCGCAACTATCGATGCAATTGGCAACACTGCAACGTGAACTCAAGTTGGGGCTAAGCCTGAAGGATCTGAGATATTGATATGAGCTGATGCTAAGCAGGAGTCACCCGACTCCCGATAGCCCGCTTTTTTATTGGGTGCCTGGAGACAGGCCATCATGCATAGGGTTCGTACCCATCACATCAATACCATCCCGTGCTGCAAAACCGCTGTCAGCCTCTGCAACTCGCAAATGTTGCAGGCAGGTAATCATTTTCATGGTACGGGGTGACTGAAAGACACGTTAACAAATATTTACAAATAGCCCGAACGGTCATGGGCATTTGTTACCTATACTGACGCACTGGTTAAGTTAGCCTGCGGAGCTTGGGTAAGATCAAAAGTGTTAATCACCGGAGGCATCGAGCTGTGAAACAGGAAGCCTGTTGGGTGACTAAGGATTTGTCCTGAAATAACTTCCCAGCTTCCGTTCATTCCGGGCCGAGTCGAAGAGTGCTGTCACCGGACTTCGACAGGCTCAGTCCGAACGAGGTTCGGAGTCCATAAATGCGGAAGTTATTTCGGGACTGTCCCTAAGGAGAATCTCGCTCCTGCAGGGCGAGAGAAGTCAAACGGAAACCATGCAAAATAAATATAAGGCTGACTATCTATTTTTCAGCCACAGCAATTGAAAGGACATTATGAATATTTCAGGTACAAATCAGCCAGGCTTGACACCGATTAACTACATATCATCAACTGGAAGTGTGAAAACACTAGCGCGTGGTGATAGTTCAGCAAAAGATTGTTGTTTAAGATCCCTTGAGCTTTTTAAATGTCAAAAATGCTGTTATGTGCATGAAAAGCCGCTGCTAACCAGATGTTGTGACGCGGTTTTGTGTGCAACCTGTTACCTGTCTCTTTCTGATCCCAAAAAATGCCCATCCGATGACAAGGAGTTTAAAGGCACTTATAAAGAAGACTTAAAACCCGCAGGGTTATTAGTAAAAAGTCAAATAAAGTTACTGATTGGTGAGTTTAACGACGTAAGAACTATTGGCCTGGATACAGAAAAAAGCACTGATCAGAATGATGCGCTAGAGAATCTTGAATCCAGTAGTTCTCAAAAAGCTGCTGGCAATCCTGCAAAAAAATACAAATGGAACATAGTTGATAGTTTCAATACTCTCAGAAGTCCTTATAACGTGATTTTTTCTTCGCAAGGCTCTGATGAGACAAGTGACACATACTGTAGTACCGCTGACATATTTAGCATAAAAGATGATGGCATCACTATCAACGGTACACATATTGATTTTAAAGACAAAAAAACCGTAGTTATTGGCGACGGGCAAATTGTGTCTGGTCACTTCCTGGGAACTGTTCCACCAGCTGCTCAACCCTGGATTCGTAACATCAAAACATTCGATTTTATATCCAGTGATGTTGAATGCATAGACGTGGAAACCAATACGGGAAGTATCTTTATTGAAAAACAAAATTGTGACAACCAGGAAAAAATATCTTTCACATCATCTGCAGAACCAATTTTTAGAAAAAACATGCTTGTTCTGGCGTGTAATGAAGAAGATGTCAGCATAAAAATTCCAGAATCATTCACTAATCAACTCAAACTGTCCTCAAACACGGGAGAAATTCGAACCTGTAAGGACTATAGAATAACGTCTGGAGGATATATATCCACGAATTGCGGATCTGTGGATCTTAAAGTTAACAGTAAATTCGTTGACACAATAACTTCAGTTTTTACGGGGAGTAAAAACGTACAATTTAGCAATCACCATGCTGACCGTAAGCGGCAACAGCTAGTAGTGAGCACCAATACGGGAAGCATAAATATTCATGAGTGACACTTCCCGCCCTATCGCACCCGAAGGGCATAAAGGATTCACTCAATTGCCGCCGCGCAGCAACAGAAATCCATTGGGTGTAGACGCTCCTGGCCTTCTCCATCCGAAGCTGCGCACTGCGGATAGAGAAAGCCGTATATTTGTTAATGCGCCCCTTCATTGTGCAAGTCAATGGTGTCACTGTCAGCCTGACGACTATTGTCGTTTCGGCTGCAGGCTAACTCCTTCAGGTAACGCTCATCAATATTTCCCGCCACATAACGGCCATCAAACACCGAGCAGTCAAAATCTTCTACGGCTGGATTGAGCGATGACACCGCTTTTTTCAAATCGCCCAACTCCTGAAAAATCAGTTTATCAGCACCGATCAGTCGGCATACCTCTTCATCGCTGCGACCGTGGGCAATCAACTCTGCCCGGGTGGGCATATCAATGCCATAGACATTGGGATAGCGAATCGCTGGCGCTGCAGAACAGAAGTATACTTTTCTGGCACCAGCATCTCTGGCCATCTGGATAATCTGCTCACAGGTGGTACCGCGCACAATGGAGTCATCCACTAACAAAACGTTTTTGCCAGCAAACTCCTGGCCAATGGCGTTAAGCTTCTGGCGCACTGACTTCTTGCGAATGGCCTGACCAGGCATGATAAATGTACGGCCAATGTAGCGGTTTTTTACAAAGCCTTCCCGGTAAGGCAGTCCCAGCCGAGTGGCCATCTCAAGGGCGGAATTGCGGCTGGTATCAGGAATAGGCATGACCACGTCGATATCGTGATCGGGCCATTCGCGCAGGATTTTGTTGGCCAGTGTCTGTCCCATGCGCAGGCGAGACTGGTAAACAAAGATTCCGTCCACGCTGGAATCGGGCCGGGCCAGATAAACATACTCAAACATGCACGGCGTCAGCTTGCCCGGCACACATTGAAAGCGGTGTAACTGACGTTGGGGGTCAATATAAATCGCCTCTCCGGGCGCCACATCGCCCAATAACTGAAAATCCAGGGCATCAAGCGCCACCGACTCTGACGCCAGCATATACTCCGTACCCTGCTCTGTTTCACGTTTACCGTACACCAGCGGGCGGATGCCATTGGGATCACGAAAGCCGACCATGCCAAGGCCATTGATCAGGGTGACCACTGCAAAGCCACCCTCACAACGCTGATACACGCCGGTCACGGCGGTAAAAATATCTTCCGCCTGTGGTTTGTGCTTGCCGGCCTTGGCCAGCTCATGGGCAAACACATTGAGTAAAATTTCTGAATCGGACCGGGTATTAATGTGGCGCAGATCGCTCTCAAACAGGGACCGTTTGATGTCGCCTGCATTGGTCAGATTGCCGTTATGGGCCAGGGCGATGCCGTAAGGGGAGTTAACGTAAAATGGTTGCGCCTCGGCAGAACTGGCTGATCCTGCCGTCGGGTATCGAACATGCCCCAACCCGGAACAACCATGCAAGCGACGCATATGGCGAGTTCGGAACACATCCTTGACCAGACCATTGTCTTTGCGCAGAAAAAAGCGACTTTGATCAAGGGTCACCATGCCCGCAGCGTCCTGCCCTCTGTGTTGCAGCACAGTCAGCGCATCGAACAACAGTTGGTTCACATTCACCGTTGCCGAAATACTGACAATTCCACACATGTATTCATCCTCAGGGTTGGTCAGCGAATTATACCCGTCGCCTTTCAAGTTGCTACTTTGTTGGCTGCACTTGTGCCCTTTAGGGTATTCACTCACCCCGGTCACATAGGATTTGTCCTGAAATAACTTTCTGGCTTGCGTTCATCCCGGGCCGAGTCGAAGAGTGCTGTCACCGGACTTTGACAGGCTCAGTCCGAACGAGGTTCAGATTCCATAAATGCGGAAGTCATTTCGGGACTGTCCCATAGTATTTCTATGCTCCCGGAGCTTGGCTCATTTGCCGCCTCGAATCAACTTGAAATCCTTTGCGTATAGAGTGGCCGGCGGCTGCCCAGAAGTGATTAATTTGCCTGTTCAAACACCCTGGCAACCGCAACGCCTCGATCACTTCGGGAGACAGTAAGCAAAAAGATACCACCGATCCCGCTCATCCTGAGCGAAGTCAAAGGATGGAGGCAACGCACTTCGACTTTGCTCAGTGCGATTGGTGGTATGAACCAAATTGCCACTTCCCTCGGGAGCCAGCATCATACGCCAAGTGAGAGAATCATGAAAACAGCCGTCCGCCTTGTGACCAGCAAATCATGAAAAAGTTTTGCCGCAATCGACTCCGCTGGCGCAAATCGGTGCGGTCACCCACCCAATCCACACAACAGCAAAAAATCAGTCATGGCGATCTATTTCTGGATCAATGGCCCCACTAACTGCATAACAGTATCTTTAGACCAGTCAGCCAGCAACAGAAAATGAGGTATCAGCACCGACTGCTGCCAGGCAGGATCCTGATCAAGTGGAGCCAGCGTCATCAAACCAATGATGGCGGTAACCAGCAGGCAGCCGCGCAAACCACCAAAAACCATACCCAGAACCCGGTCGGTACCGGACAGGCCGGTCATTTGAATCAAGCCACCAATCAACCGATTGACCAACGCTCCCACAAACAGCGTGGCAACAAACAACAGCGCGCAGGCGACCATGACACGCACGGATGGCGTATCAAAGTACGGCGTCAGATGTATTGACAGAGCCCCCCCGAATGTCCAGGCCACAAAAACGGCGGCCACCCAGGTTATCAGCGAGAGTATTTCTTTAAAAAAACCGCGCCGCAGACTAACCAGCGCAGAGACAACCACAATACCGGCAATCAGCCAGTCGATCCAGGTAAAAGACAACACCAACTCCTCAACAGTAAACAATCACATTGTATTGGTTTTGCTGGACAGCATACGAGATTTCAGCCAGCTATCAATATGTGACTACCCTTCATCGTGCGCTGGCGAAGTTGCCCGTTGAGAGAACGGAGCATCCGCCATGACTGTTATTGGCACTCTGTAGTAAGTGGTGTGGCCTGTGTTGCGCCTGACCTGACGAGAGTCACACACGGTGCAGTCACGAACCCTGACACCGCTGACGATGGCCGACTGTGATCGTGTAGCCCCTTTTGCTTCCAGCATTCTCATCAATGTGAAAGAGAAATCCTGGCAAGCCAAGGCATAGGCACAACTGTTAAAATCTCTTCGCTCATTGACATAATTGATATTTTTCACCACCAAAGGATCTTCCAGCAAAACTTTAACCGTCTGTCGTTTATGACACTGTACCGCCAGCATCAAAAAGGTATCACCGTTATCGAAGGTGTGGTTCATGTCGACCAGCTGATTACCAGCATTGCCAGACAAACCCATCAAGTAGGATATAACTTCGGGTTGATCAGATAGCCCGGCAATAACCGCCCCCATCATTCTCTCTCCAACCTGATGTTTTTTCAGCTGGTCGATTGCGAACGGCATTGACTTGATCAGATAATCAAACAGAGAAACATCCGCCTGAGCGACAATATGCTTCCAGACATAGGCAAAAACAGTTTCCTCCCGCTGCCCAGTGACCAGCTTCAGTTCCGCCTGTCTGAGCAGAACGTGGTAAATCAGCAACTGGTACTGTGCCGTTGAAATCTCTTTTGCCCGACTGGCAATAAACACCTGCTGCAAAAAGTGCTGCCCCCGGTGCCCTCGCAAATGCACGCATGCGCCAGCTTCAAGCAGGGTTAATGCCAGTGCCCAATGTCGATTAATGGCCGCCCAGAGCAGTGGTGTTTTACCGCTTTTACTGCTCTGACAATTTATATCAGCACCAGCGTGTCGTATGGCCGCCTCAAGCTCTCTGAGATTATTGCTGGCTGCCTTGCGGTGCAATCGCGATCCCAATACAGATGCGGCCAGCATGGTGGGCAGCAAAAACGCTCGCTCGCAGGGTTCACGGCCCGGTAACAGTGATTTTCGCCAAGGCAAGCTGCCAAAATAGTCATTAATCGCCCTGCGCAACAGCCGCTTTGACAACGCGGCTTTTTCAGAGGATTGATCGCCTCCATCGAAAGAAAGCTGCGCCAGCAACTGAGTTTTGTCAATGCGAACAGATGATTGAGTCAAACATGATATAGACAAAAATGATTGTATTTTTTTACGTTTTTTGTCGTATTTTTTTTCCTCGCTCAGTATCGAACCGTGGTCGCTTCGCGACGAGACCAGAAACGCCCGAAATCGTCCGAGAGCATAACATTCAGGGACAGCACTTTGACTTGCTGTCGTGACGGCAATGTTAAACAACTGAGAGTTTGCTGAAATCATGGTATTTTTTACACCGGCCAATGCCCAATGTGTGATTGGAAAATCAACAGAAGGTTCCAGTGAAAATATTGCCATCGGCCAAAGATAGTCGGTCGGTTTCGTTTATACCGCCCGATGGTATTTTTTCGACTGCCACTACCCTATACCTTCCAACCAGATCAGATTACCGCTTATGCCTGCTCCCATTCCTGCACCAATCCAACACTTTCTCCAGCATTTGTGGCTGGAGCGCGGCCTGAGCGATAACACCCGTGAAGCGTATCAAAGGGATCTTTTGCACTTTCAACGATGGCTTGCACAACGACAATCAAACGACAAAGACTTATTACTTAGTGCCTCCGCAAGCGATGTGCTTGACTATCTCGGCTGGCGCTATGAACAAGACTACCACCCTCGCTCAACCGCACGACAAATCTCCACACTACGGTCGTTTTATCGCTATCTGCTCCAGACACAACAGATCAGTAGCGATATCACAGCCAATATTGATATGCCACGCCAGGGCAGGCCACTGCCTAAGACCATGTCGGAAGCTGAGGTCGAAGCACTGCTGCGAAGTCCTGATACTAACACCGCCATTGGCCTGCGAGACCGTACCATGCTCGAGCTTCTTTACGCCTGCGGGTTGAGAATTTCCGAACTGGTGAATCTGAATATGGACAACATCAACTGGCGCCAGGGGGTCGTGCGCGTGACCGGCAAGGGCAAAAAGGTGCGCCTTGTACCCATGGGGCAAAGTGCCCAGCAATGGCTTGAGCAATACGTAAAAAATACCAGGATGGCGCTACTGAATGACCATGAAAGCAGCATCCTGTTCCCGGGTCGTGCGGGTCGCCCCATGACTCGCCAGACCTTCTGGCACCGTATTAAGCACTACAACACGGTTGCCGGTATTAGCACAGAAGTCTCACCCCATGTATTGCGCCACGCCTTTGCCACGCACCTGCTCAATCATGGTGCCGACCTGCGCGTGGTGCAATTACTGCTTGGCCACAGAGACCTGTCCACTACGCAGATTTATACCCACATTGCCAATCACCGGCTGTCTGAGCTGCATCGTCAGCACCACCCGAGGGGGTGAAATAGTCATTTCGTTAAAATACCTGTGTTCCCTTTCAGGTTCTGTGAGATATCATCATCGGTTTGACCTGTTATCACCTGAATATACCCAATGGATTTCAAGTTGATTCGAGGCGGCAAATTAGCGAAGCCCCGGGAGCATAGAAATACTATGTGACCGGGGTGAGCGAATACCCTAAAGGGCACAAGTGCAGCCAACAAAGTAGCAGCTTGAAAGGCGACGGGTATAAAGGGGTAACACAAATGGACTTTGCTGAATGACCATTAGCATCCTGAACAACGCTAGAAGAGGCAAAAGACACGTGCTGTCTTGTCTTCTGATACTTGTTTACCTGCTGGCAGTCAATTATTCCATCAGCCATGTCCACGCCCCGAAAGAAGGTAGCCCTCACCAACCTTGGGCATGGTCAAAATCGCATCATGATGTCGCTGATCACTGGCACTCTGATCAGCAACACAGTCACGCTTGCACCCTGATTGCCCAAACTGCCGCCTCTCCCGTCGGTGTTCAATCCACGACGGTGTTCGTAAATATCTTTAATCCTGCCCCCCACTATCTCTCCTTAAACCTCGCCACGCCAACGAAAAAGCACACTCGAGCCCCACCAGCAGTCAAATCCTGATTTACTAACCACTAATTATTATTTTTCCAGGATTTGAATATGTGTTACGTAAAAACCATGGCCATGACAATCAGCGCCATGATCTCCTTTGCTGCCCTGGCAAATACTGGCCACAGCCGCCATGCTGATGCCCACGTACACGGCCTTGGTCAGTTAAATTTTGCTCTTGAAGGCAACCTGGTACATCTGGAACTGGCTATTCCCGGCTTTGACATCCTCGGGTTTGAGTCCATCAACACCGATGACCAGCACCAAGCCTTGAACAAGGCCGTGGAGGCACTGAAACAAGCGGATTTATGGCACTTCACTGCGGCAGCAGGCTGTCAGTTACAGAATGCTTCGGTAACCACTGACGAAAACGATCACAAGCACGAGCATGACCATAAGCACGACCATGATGATGAACATCATCACCATGACGACAAAGCCCATAAAAGCACTCATATGGACTTTTCAGCCACCTATACCTATCAGTGCTCAAACCCCAGAGAGCTGAAGGGTATCTCGACCCGACTGTTTGACCGGTTCAAGCACAGCGAAAAGCTTAATGTGCAGGGAATTACTGATGCCGGTCAGATAGCCAGAACCATCACTCGCAAACAGCCAGAGACGACGATCTGATGCCAGTCATCGACCTTAGCAATGTTATTTTTGGCTGGGGGTCGGCAAAACCTGTTCTGGATATTCCGGAGCTGGTAGTCCGCCGGGGAGAAAAGGTGTTTATCCGAGGGCCATCGGGCTCAGGTAAAACCACACTGCTCGGTCTGCTGGGGGGCGTCCTGACGCCCTCCGCCGGACACGTCCGGGTACTTGGCACCGAACTAAACAGCCTGACTGCGGTGCAACGCGATCACTTTCGCGCACGTCATGTCGGGTTTATCTTCCAGATGTTCAACCTGATTCCGTACCTTTCGGTGCTGGATAATGTCACCTTGCCACTGAGTTTTGCCAGCGACCGATTGCTGGCGGTGCAACACTCAGGGCGCAGTCCACAAGAAGAAGCCAGGCGACTGCTCGGCCATTTGGGCTTGACAGACCCAACGCTGCTCGAACGCCCTGTCACTGGCCTTAGTATTGGCCAGCAACAGCGGGTTGCCTCAGCCCGGGCACTGATCGGCAGCCCGGAACTGGTTATTGCCGATGAGCCAACCTCAGCACTGGACTTTGATACCCGCTCTGCCTTTATACAATTGCTATTTAGCGAATGCGAAGCCGCTGGCAGCACCCTGCTGTTTGTCAGCCATGATCGCTCACTGGAAAGCCTGTTTGACCGCTGCCTGTCGCTGCAAGACATCAATCGGGCTGTCGGGGAGGTGCACTGATGTCCATTCTTAACCTGGCATTAAAGAGCCTGAATAACCGCAAAACTACTGCACTTCTGACCATTTTTTCTATCGCTGTCAGTGTTGCCTTGTTACTTGGTGTGGAGCGGCTAAGGGTAGAAGCGCGAAACAGTTTTACCAGCACTGTGTCGGGTACTGACTTGGTGGTCGGCGCTCGCAGCAGCCCGCTGAATCTACTGCTGTATTCGGTGTTTCATATGGGCAACGCCACCAATAACGTCACTTGGCAAACCTATCAGGAGCTGGCTGACAACGATGCCGTGGCCTGGACTATCCCCATTGCTCTGGGAGACTCGCACCGGGGCTATCGGGTAATAGGCACCTCCGGGGATATGTTTACCCATTACCGCTACGGTGATGATCAAACATTGTCGTTTAAATCAGGCGAGCCTTTTAGTGACCTTTTTGATGTGGTTCTCGGCTCTGAAGTGGCGGCAACTCTTGGTTATGACCTGGGGCAGAAGATTGTCTTGAGCCATGGTCTTGAAAGTGCCGCCCTGCAACAACACGATGACAAGCCATTTCAGGTGGCCGGCATTCTTGAGCCCACCGGAACGCCCATGGACCGGGCGTTGATGATCTCCCTGGAAGGCATTGAAGCTTTACATATCGACTGGGTCAATGGTGCTGCACCACGTCCCATGCTGGCCGTATCAGCGGAAAAAGTCCGGCAGATGTCGTTAGAACCAAGCAGCATTACCGCCTATTTTGTTGGCCTTAAATCCCGTATTGCCGCTTTTCGCTACCAGCGTGCGGTTAATGATTACGCCCCGGAAGCGTTGACTGCCATTTTGCCCGGAGTCGCTCTGGGTGAGCTGTGGCAGTTAGTAGGCAGTGCTGAAAAGGCCTTGCAGGTCATTTCGGTTATGGTGCTGGTTGCCTGTCTGGTGGGGATGCTGACCACCATTTTGACCTCATTAAACGAACGTCGTCGTGAGATGTCAATCCTGCGCTCGGTGGGCGCAAGACCGTGGCATATTTTTGCCCTGATGATTACTGAATCGATGATCTACGGCGTTGCCGGCACTGCTCTGGGTTTTGCCATTTTGTATGGGTTGCTATTTGCCATTCAACCGGTGTTGCAAACCAGCCTTGGACTGCACATTGCTGTGGCACTGCCGGGAACCTTTGAACTGGTGCTGGCGCTGGTCATTATCGGCTGTGCTACCGTACTGGGCGCGATACCTGCCTGGCGCGCATACCGAAACTCACTGTCTGATGGTCTGACCGTCAGATTATAGACTGGAAGGACCATATGATTATCAAATTAAAATATTGCCGTTTACTGCTGTTGATGGCACTACTCTGCCTGGGAAAATCCACCTGGGCGCAAGAGACACCGGCAGGCAACAGTAAGCAGCCCCTTGAGCTGAGCTGGCATGAGTTGTCGCCCCCGGAGGACATGGAGATGGTTCGCAAATATGAAGCCGGGGAGATTACTGCAAAAGAAGCCATTGCCTACGTAGTGGAACTGGGCAAAACACCAGTAAAGAGCCTGGACAATGTTCGCGTGCGACTACCCGGTTACCTGGTTCCGCTGAACTTGAACAAAGACCAGAGCGCCACTGAACTTCTGCTGGTACCCACACTCGGTGCCTGCATTCATGTTCCACCACCACCACCAAACCAGACGATTTTTATTCGCTATCCCAAGGGAATTAAAGTCACGGAGGCAGGTTATACCGCCTACTGGATCGAAGGGGTCATTAAAGTGGAAAAGACTGAATCAGCGTATACCGATGTGCTTTACACCATGTCACCACAAAGCATCGTGGAATTCGAGTAGACCTGTGCCTTGCCTGTACTATTAACGACAATGGCATTATTTGTATTAATGTGATCCGGTGCTATGCAGCAACGCAAGACTCCTTGGTAGATACCTATTCTGCTGAACTTATGAGGAGCCGACAATTTGCATAGCATTGGCACCTATCAATATGAGCCTTGTATTCATTATGATTTTCATCCAGTAATCATGGACGAAAGATCAGAAATTGCAGGCTCATTTCATATTGGATGAGACTAGATATTGAAATATTCAGAAACTATTTCTATTTTAACAGATCAAATCCAACAAGAATCAGCCTGTTTGAAACATGAACTCTACTATTGCCAAAAAAGTGGTTCACATATTGCTCATTGGTTCTCTTGTTTTTGTTTTGACAGGTTACACTCATGACGGGAGTAATAATAAAATGATTTCCCCTTTCCGAGCCAGCCTGCAATCCGGCATAGGCAAACAACTGGACGCCTACCAGCCAGGCTCCAGCTTAGATGAAAATAACCAGAAAATAAAACAGGATATTTCAGGCTGCTTCGAAAAATTTTCAACTGTTAAAACGTTTGACCTGAGCGGTGATGACAAAACAGTGCGCCCCGTTTGAGTTGGTATTCAAACCATTTTCGAACAGGCGCTTTATGAATTACTTGAGAATAGGACCATCTCAAAGGCGATAGCCATAATACATACAAAAACCCCTGCAACCCCATTGGTCAACCCCGAAAAAACCGTATCCCATGGAACCATGTCCAAACAGATGCAGGGAGACAGCGCTCGGGAGAAAACCATCAGCGACAGAACTGTCACCGTCAGGAATCTGGCCAGATCAGAACCTGAAAAAATGACGCTGTACATAGCTTATCCAGAGAGTGGAATGGACAAACGCGACCCGGGGCAGCGGGAAACTTATAAAGCAGAACTGGCCAAGCCTGAGAATAAAAGCCTGAAAGACCTCCCGCTGTCACAAAAAGAGATGCCTGAGAATTTAGTAGGTGCCTCTTACATCATCACCGGCGCAGATGACGATAGCCAGCTGCTCTATTTTGGTCTTAGGGCTGTACAAGCGCTTCATGCTGGTGAAAAGACAATAGACTGGACATTCTGGCTCGGTGAACTAAACGATGCAAAAATACAGCCACATTATCAAGAGGTGAAAACGTACCTAGAAAATGGTACGACAATGGACTTAGATTTACCCTGACAATTTGTCTGGTAATAACTTCCATCTTTCAGGACGCTGTCCGAAAACCTGTACAGCCACAATCTTTGCTCTTAGGGTGGACATTAAGCTTACCTCTCCATTATCAATGGCTTTTGGATGGCCCCTGAAGCACACCAAGATCACAAAGGGAAAGAAAGACTCTTCCTGGTGCTCTTGGTGTGCTCTGTGGTTCCTTCAAGTCTCTCAACCTGTATCAATCCTCATGTTTACGGGGCTTGTAAGCCCAAGTCAACGCCATTGCCCTAAAGGGCATAGTGTGACACGAGAGCAGAGTCGGTCTGCTCGTAACTGTAAGGTCAGTCAGTGGCTGACTTTGAACAGAATCTTGGCAGGAACCTGTACAAATTATGGAACCGAATGTCGTTGGGAAGCTACTTTCCTCCCCCCGTCATGCGTGTGGACATCCAGAAGAAGGATGGAGGCACGAGACCGCTGGGAGTGCCGACAGTAGCGGACCGCGTAACCCAGACGGTGGCGAAGATGATCGTTGAGCCAGTAGTGGAACCTGTTTTCCATGAAAACTCTTACGGTTACCGGCCTAACCGGACGGCGCATCATGCGCTGGCCGTGGCACGGAAACGATGCTGGTACAGAGACTGGGTGATTGATCTAGACATCAAGGGTTTCTTTGACAATCTGGATCATCGGTTGGTCATGCGAGCAGTGGAGCACCATATCAAGGATCGCTGGGAATGGAAGTTCTTTTGAAGGGGCGCAAAACCAGGGCAGGCCGATGGCTTGCGAGTATTGCACAACGAGCCCCGATGTTAATGATTCACTGGCAAGTACGTCAGGAATCGACGGTTGGATAAGAAGAGCCGGATGAGGGGAGACTCTCACATCCGGTTCTGTGAGCAGCGGAAGGGGGGGGGTTCCTACCGCTGACTCGACAATGCTGCCAACAACGTAGCAACTTGAAAGGTGACGGATATAAAAGAAAGATGCCAGCAGGTTTAGAGAAAAATTATTAATGTGTTGCCAACTGGTAGCCATTTAGAAAAAGCTGCGGCTCCGTCCCTTCATTCATCATGATAGTGAAGGTCAGTTTATCAACTCGAAAGGACAGCTTTGTTTCACTGACTTTTCTTGGATGATAAGTCTCGCGGGAAATGACCGGGACACCAGCACCATATATTTCATGGACAACGGTATATTCTTTATTGTCACTGTCATGGCCATTGTCTTTTTCATACAGAAGAAACACTTCTCCAGTCCAGCCATTATTGACGGGAAAATAGGCCAACGGCTCATCCCCCCCGGGAGTCATTGCTTTTTCCTCGGCAATCACCTCTGCTGAACAAACAAGAAATGACAGAGTCAGGAAGGCTAACGCTTTTCTCATAAGATGCTCTCAAATCACCAAACAGCCCTGACACCAGGGCAGCCGATTTACAGAATCTTCAACCCTGCAAACCAGGACCCATTTTACAACCTTATATCGTAAATTGCTCTTAACTTGCAGAAAAAGCCTTATTCAGCGAGGCAAGAAATACAGTAAACTTCGCCCATATTAACCGATACACGTTGTCTACCAACAGCTCCCGCCCTGACGCAGACAACATTTACCGTGCAGCTATCCCGCGACTTACTCGATAATGGCAATTATTTGCCCTGAAACTGCCCGGGAACATGCTTTGCCTGAGAAAACAGAGACTCCACTTTATTCATCCTGTTACCGATATGGGCCAGCAGCAATACGGAAAGAATCGCTGCCTCCCTCTCTCCATGCTGCGTTTCACTTTTTACAAAGTCGACCACAGCTTTGTACAGGCGCAATTTTACCGGCTCGTCACTGCCTGAAAACATGACAGCATAGGTTGCGGTCAAAATCGCATCGTCAAAATCGACACCCAGAATTTTTGTGTAATTCCTGGCATGTTTTTCATGCTCTTTAGCCTTCATGGTATTAATGGCTTGGGCAAGTTTAACATCTGGCAGTTTTAGCAGATCACGGGTTTTCATAGTGGTGGCAAGTCTTGAAGAAAAATAAAGATATAAAACTCCAGTCGGATACCCGATGGAACGCTGACTCGCACAATGATATAAAAAACAAAGGCAAGGGAAAATAAAAACACCAAAAATCAGTGAAATGCCCATAAACTACTCTGGCCAACCCCGCCAGTTAAAACAGGAGCTACTGGGGTGGTATTAGCAATCTTTTATGCGGCAATACACAATTGCAGTCAGTAATTCAATCAGTAATAGTTGCCCCCCTACGCACCAATTACAACCTGATTAACAATTAGCTGGAGCTGTTATGTGTACAAATTGCGGCTGTCCAACAGACGCTGATTATAACCTGTTGCAAAATCCACAATTGAACAATAAAAAAACACTGGCGGTTGTCAGCAAAATACTGAATGAAAATGATCATGAAGCAGCACACATTCGTGAACACTTTGAATCTCACGGTATAGCCGGGCTATGTTTCACTTAAAGGTTGATAGGTCTAAACTGTCGTAATCCCCTACAAT
>JAKROC010000579.1 GCA_024509075.1 Endozoicomonas sp. | reverse complement strand
AGGATAGTCCAGAGACGTCTATTTTGCTTTATTTCAGCACTTTATGAGAACTTACAATTTATCCTGACACTGTCCATCAAATTTTTCTATATCAGACGGTGGTGATGTATCCCATCCGGTAATTCCGCCATAAAAATCATAGTCATGCCGATTACTCATCCGCTCTTGAATATTATTTTCCATTTGCGTTATAAGTGCTGCATTGTCTCCACTATTGCAATTTACATCACTAAGTATACTATTACTATCCGGTTTAACATTTTTCAGGTAGTTGACATATTCCTGGGAATAAATTTCCAGGAAAGAACTGCGCTTTTCTTCAAGCTCCTTCAACTCCTCGGGTGTTAAGGCACACCCGGTAATAACCGAAGCTATAAAGATAATGGTTAATATTTTAGAGATACTTCTCATTATACGGTCCCTTTTTTGAGTTCTGATCATTCCTGAATCAATTCAATCTGAGAGACAGTTTCATTAAAACAGAAATTCAGATCTTTAATTCAAGTGGTTTCAAATTTAAAGACCTGAACCCCTTTTTAAGTTCTTTTAATGATCAGAAGATTGATGTCTATCAAATATCAGGCAATGTGTTACCCATTACCTTCTCCTGCCATTCAAAATAGGTTTTTACGCCTTGTGCACCGCTTTCTATCAATGACTTAATCTTTTCTTCTGATAAATCAAACTCTGTCGTTTTCACACCTAAAGTATCGATAAAGATAGTTCTGTTCCAGTCATTCTTGTGCAGGTGCTTCTTATTTGCCATTGAGTTCATAAAGTTTACCAACGCTTTGGAATAGTCCAAAATAGTAAGTTCTCATAAAGTGCTGAAATAAAGCAAAATAGACGTCTCTGGACTATCC
>JAKROC010000578.1 GCA_024509075.1 Endozoicomonas sp. | reverse complement strand
TCCGGGCACATACCCGCTTCCAGTACGTCAACCCGACTTAACTCAAAGCCAGCCTTAAGAAGTGTTTGACGGGTTCTGTTGGTCAATTGCAGAAGCTTCTTATAGTGTTTTTTCTGCTCATCCTTCTTTCTGGTATAGGAGCAAGCCTTGGCTGCACTCTTTACGGCCCGGTTGTGATGCGTGAAACGGTACAAAGGTTCTTACGGAGCCTTTTTATTCGGACGGATTTTGGGTTGTCCCTTGAGTTTTTTCAGGTGCCGAATTTCCTCACGCAGTCTGGTGTTGTCTGAGGTCAGCCTGTTGGCCTTGTCGAGCAGGTTATTGACAAGGGTTCTGAGTTCACTGACTTCTGTTTCAAGTGCTGAGGATTTGGATAGAGCCATGGGCAGTAATTATGTCTGATCTGGATGACCAAAACATTGATGCAAGTGTGTTGACTTGCCTGTGAATTCTGAGCAGTTACAAGCAAAATGCAGATCGTGAACAGCTTCTTATATGTCCACGGGTGCAATCAGGCTATGGGCTGAGTATTTCGCGAGATTTGATAAAACAGAACTGGGATGAAATGGCCTGCCCTGGGGAACTTGCCAGGTGTGGTCCCTGTCGAAGTGGTATTGTTGATTCAGAACTTGGCGGTTTATGGAAAGCAACCCAATAGCTGCCCGTGGTGGCTGTGCCGTAGTTAGTACCGCGCCACCCGCCGGACGCGAGCGCACGGCCTCTGGAGCAGCGCTTGCCCGGAGCGTCAACACGGTGGAAGACCGCGGGCAAGCAGTACAAAACACAGAAAATACCCCACCACCGGATGATTCTGCTGCGCAGCGAATGGTCGCCGCCGGGTCGGTAGCAGCCGTGGCATCAAA
>JAKROC010000577.1 GCA_024509075.1 Endozoicomonas sp. | reverse complement strand
CCAGAGTGCATAGCAATTTCGATATTTTATCTTCCTCAAAGCTGAACTGGAACTCGCTGACATTGCCAACTGGCAACAAAGGCGCAGAGCCATCGGCAGGTTTCAGGTAGATGCTTCCGGCACCGATAAAACTGCGATCTGTCGTGGACATGGGATGATCTCCTTATCAGGAAGGTGGTAGTTATAGAACGACGTCAATATGCAGCTGCACATCAGCAAACGACAGATGGGCATTACTTGGTGCAATATCAAACTGGGTTTCACTGACTGATACGCTCCGGGCTTCAGGTGTGAAACGCTGGCCGGTGGTGAACAGCTTGCGGATGGCGTGGGTTAAATCCAGCAGGGTATAGGTGGTGTCCTTGTTGGTTCTGGCTACAGCGCTGATATTGAATGCCATTCGGCACTTGGCTTTTTGCCCCTGGCGCTGTTCTTCGCTGATCGATTCCAGTTGCACCAGGATGGCCGGGAGATCCAAATCCTGCTCCTGACCGGTGGCTGAATAGCCAAGCCGTGTGTTCTCTGAAACCTGCTTCAGATGAGCGATCAGGTTATCAATAATCTGTCGTTCAGGATTCAATGTTGAAGGCATGGTTCAACTCCTGATGCAGCAAATCGGTAAAGCGATCTAACAGTACAGAGCTGAGTTTTTGCAATGATGCGTCAGCCTGAGTTTCGATCGGTACGGTTTGCTTTTCCAGCGGCAAGCCCATCCACATCCAGCGCCCGGAGCGTCTGGATTGCTGGTAACGGTGTTGCCAGTTTGCCTTGCGCCGAAACACCAACGTCTTGTCAGTATTGTGCGGTTACATTAGTGATTATCTCCAGAGATGGCAGATAGAAACCATGTTTCAGGCTATGAAA
>JAKROC010000576.1 GCA_024509075.1 Endozoicomonas sp. | reverse complement strand
CGGCACGAAAGCAGGGGCAAAATGTGTTTGAAGCTTTACTCATAGCCATGAGGAAGTTTAAAGGGGTGGGTGGGCGAGTTTAGTTTCGTTTCACGCTGTATCAATACCGTGGAGTCGGGTCAGCTTTTACTTTGAACTGATCCGGATTCCATGATGTATTGTAAATATCTGAAGTTGAGTTCCAAAATTGGGTTTTATGTATTATTCCGTTATGAAAGCAAGAAGCAAGACCTGAACCTTAACTCAGAACTCAGAACTCAGAACTCAGGGCGGTTTTAGATGGTTGACGACCTAATGGAAGGGTTTAGGTGCAAGACATGAACCAGTCTCGTACAGACTGTCAAGGACCCGACTAAGTACTTTGTCGTTTACGTGTTCTACCTCGATGTCTTCGCCGATGAGACGACCAATCGGCTTATTCTCAAAAAACTCAGGGAAAATATACAGAATCTGCCCTGTAAAGCCCAGTCCACTGATGGTCATTGCAACTACAGCATATCCAATGGTGACATTGCGTACATCAAGGGGTTATGCATGCGTAAAAATATTCAGCTATATTTTGCTCCCGACACACCAAGACAACCAAGCCAAGATGATGACTAAGGCTTAATCTGATCTTGAACCGGCAGCATATTGGTGTTTCTGAATACTTGGGCAATCCATTGATATCAGATTTTAAGAGAATATCAATTGGAGTGATGAAGGTCGGTTAACTTTAAATACCAATTAATAGATCAAGAGTGTCCATTTAAGTTAGCTTATAGGGTTAAATTGCAATGAATATACCTCAAACTAATTCAAAGACAAATGGTAACTATTCAGCCCCCCTCATGATCGACTGGAATTTTAGTCATTCTGTGCCAT
>JAKROC010000575.1 GCA_024509075.1 Endozoicomonas sp. | reverse complement strand
TTCATGCTCTGTGCTGGCCGCCATTTTTACGGTAACCATCGTGGATGGTGCTTTCACTTGAATTCCAGTTTCTTAGCAATGGTTGGTGTATGAATTAGAGATGGTGTACTTGGCTTCTGTTCGGGTAAGAGATCCATGATTACCGTCACAAATATATAACAAGGTTTTACACTATCTAAGTAAAAAAAACAACAACTGTTTAATGATAAAAGCGAGAAGAAAGTGTATTAGGTATAGTAGGGGTGGATTGATGTAAAAGGTGTAGTTGGTGTAGTTTTTGTAGTATGTGTAATTTGGTGTAGTTTAGTGTAGTAGTGGTAGTTCCGTATATTAGGTGTAGTAAGTGTAGTTTGGTGTAATAGGTGCCATAGGTGTAGTTTGGTGTCGTAAGTTTAGAACATGTAGTTTGGTGTAGTAGGTGTAGGCTGGTGTAGTACGTGCTGTTTGCTGTAGCTTGGTTTAGTAGGTGTAGTAGGTGTAGCCTGATGTAGTAGGTGTAGTTTGATGCAGTAAGCGTAGTTTGGTACAGTAGGGGTAGTTGGGGTAGCTAGGTGTAGTAAGTGAAGTTTAGTGTAGTTTGGTGTATTTTGGTACAGTAGGTGTAATTTGGTGTAGTAGGTGTTGTTTGATGTAGTAAGTGTAATGGGGGTAGTTGGATGTAGCAGGTGTAGCTTAGTGTACTTTGATACAGAAGGTGTAGCTTGGTGTAGTAAGTTTAGTTTGATGTAGTTTAGTGTAGTTTGGTGTAGTAGCGTTAGTTCCGTATATTAAGTGTAGTGCGTGTAGATTGGTATAGAGGTCTAATTTTCTGCAGTTTGGTGCAGTAGGCGTAGCTTGGTGTCGTAAGTGTAGTAAATGTAGTTTG
>JAKROC010000574.1 GCA_024509075.1 Endozoicomonas sp. | reverse complement strand
GACACTATATATTGGGTGACGAGGCAAGCTTCATCTATTTTACCATTTGCACTGCTTGTTAAGACCATGGATGCAACCTACTTGAAACTATGAGAGCAAGAAGTTATTATTTTTTCCAGGATTTGCTCATCACTATTTCGAATACTGTTTCCCAGATGACAGAGTTGTCAAACATACGTTTTCAGTGTACTGGGCATGTAAATTATCAGCCAGTTCCACGTAAGAAATTAAGTACCTCAAGTTTGCCACCCAAGCAGAGCACTGTGTCTTTTGACACATTCAAAGCTAGTTGTGAATATCAAGAGAGCTGTATTAGATTCCTCAGTTACTTGAACATTCCTTCATGTCATTTTGAAGCTGATGCATTAAATCCCTGTTATTGTGAAGAGTGCTGTCTTGACGTTGAAACACCATTATGTAAGAGTGGTAATCCACCCCAAACATACTCACTGCCTACAGGATGGTGTCGTTTTCAACTTGAGGCTGCCAGTGGGCAGGAGAGTATTGTTTCATCAAACTGGAATTTGGCATTTATGTCTTTAAATCCAAAGGAGGTTGTCAAAGTATTGGAGTCAAATACCACTGAGAACCATTCTGAAGACCCAAGTGAGGATGGGTCCAAACCATTGATAAAGATGACACCATCTATTATCTGTGCTGATTTGGACGCACCAAAATTAAAGTACACAGACATCGAGACTAGTGAAGTCAAAGCAGGCCAAGTTGTATTGCAAGCCTACATTGAACCATACTCGTATCAAATGATGCGGAGACCAGGACTGACAGACGAAATTGATCCATATTTCAAAATGGACACTATATATTGGGTGACGAGGCAAGCTTCATCTATTTTACCATTTGCACTGC